>CAJFNK010000024.1 GCA_904394685.1 Candidatus Heritagella gallinarum | reverse complement strand
TAAAAAGGAGCAAAAAGAAATGGAATTTTTAAAAACTGCAAAGGCGATTTGTATCGCTGCTTTTGGCCTGTTGTCTTCGTGGCTGGGAGTGCTGGCTATCCCGGTTTATGTGCTGGTAGGCTGTAACGTCATGGACTATATTACCGGCCTGGCCGCTGCACACCGCCGTGGCCAGAAGGTAAGCAGCTATGTGGGTGTGTTGGGTATTGCCAAAAAAGTCTGCATGTGGCTGCTCATTGCCGTAGGCGCTGTGGTGGATTGGTTATTGATGTATTGTGGTTCCCAACTTGGATTTGAAATCCATTTGCCCATGCTGGCGGCGTCCCTGGTAGCGGTATGGCTGATTATTAACGAAATTATTTCTATTCTTGAAAACATCGGGGATATTGGCGTGCCTCTGCCTGGATTCCTCACCAAGATCGTTCAGGGTCTGAAAAGCAAAATTGAATGTACAGAAGAATAGTCTAACAAGATTATAACAAGCAACATAACAAATAACATAACAAGCGAGTTACGAAAAGTTATAGAAACATAAGGCCGCCCCGCTCGGAGATTTCATTCTCCGGGTGGGGCGGCTTTTTGACTTGCATCTTGACTTGCATCTTCACGATATAATGCGGTATTTTACGGTATTTTGCGGTATTTTAAGAAAAAGAAAAACCGCACGAAACAGCTCAAAAATGGCTATCTCATGCGGTTTTTTAATGGAGCAGAAGACGGGAATCGAACCCGCATTCTTAGCTTGGGAAGCTAATGTTCTACCACTGAACTACTTCTGCATCTCAAAGTGCCTGTTCATTGTATCACAAACAAATGGAGAATGCAAGTGCTTTTTTATCATTTTGATAAAATAATTCTTCTCAATATGCAATTCTGTAAATATGGCTTTTTACCTGTGCGGTTTTGAAAAGTTATATACAAATCGGAAAAACTGAAAAAGCCCTGTTAATTTCCCCGGTTTTGCGTTATAATAATAGAAATATATGACCTTAGCACAAAAAATGCGACCTAAAGGCGTGGCCGCTTCTGTTCGGCTTGCCTGCAAAAATAAACCGCATTGTACGAAATGGAGGTTGGTACCATGAAAAAAGTTTTGGAATCCATCGGTGTTTCCCTTTCCCGTGCAGTAGAGTATGT
This sequence comes from Candidatus Heritagella gallinarum, assembly GCA_904394685.1. Lineage (GTDB taxonomy): Bacteria > Bacillota > Clostridia > Oscillospirales > Acutalibacteraceae > Heritagella_A > Heritagella_A gallinarum. Next base: position 26,809 of record CAJFNK010000024.1, on the reverse strand, counting down.
GGTGGATAAAAACCGCAAGGCCGCCCAGATTAATCGGCTCAAGCTGGTAATCCGTAATGAAGAAAAAATCTCGCAGAAAGCCTATGTCGCTTTGGGAAAATATTATTATCATCATCTTCGGGATGAAAACGATCCTGTAACGGAACCTCACTGCAATGCAATTGATCATTCCAGCAGAAGGATGGATCGTGCAATCACCCGTTTGGAAGAACTTTGCGCCCAGCCGGATGAGCAGGTTTGTGCTGATTGTTCTTCCTGCTCCAGCTGTGAAGAAGAATGTTGCTTCTGTGAAGATGACCCTTGCTGTGCAGACTGCCAGACCGATGTACCAGATGTGGAAGATATCATCGAAAATGCGGCAGAAGCCGTACAGCCGGCGGAAGAAGAAACTGCAGAAGAACCTTCATCCTCTCAAACTGAGGAAGAACCCGCTTCTTCTCAGGCTGTTGATTTTCCTTTTGAGGAACCGGCTGCTTCTGACGATGAGGAAGAAATCCCCTTTGTTTAATTGAAAAAGACGCTTTGGGGCGTATTCTATAAGGGAATTTCTTCCCAGATGCGCCCCTGTATTTTGTATCCCATGTTTGGAGTTTGACTGTATGAATCAACGAGTTTTAGTAGGGATGAGCGGCGGCGTTGACAGCTCTGCGACGGCGCTTGTCCTTTTGCGTGCCGGATATCAGGTTTCCGGCGTTACCATGCTGCTGCACCGGGAAGCCGGTTCGTGCGGCTCTGGAAAAGAAGCCGAGGATGCGGCAAATGTTTGCCGTCAGCTTGGAATTCCTCACACCATTTTGGATTTTTCGAGGGAATTTTCCGAGCATGTTACCCGGTATTTTGTTTCGGAATATCTGGCAGGACGCACTCCCAATCCTTGTATTATGTGCAACCAGCACCTCAAATTTGGCGCCCTGCTGGAATATGCGATTCAAAACGGCTTTGACTATGTCGCCACTGGCCATTATGCTCTGATCGAAAAGCTCGGCAGCCGTTGGGGATTAAAACGTTCTCCCGCCGCAAAAGACCAAAGCTATGTGTTGTATCGGTTGAGTCAGGAACAACTTTCCCGAACCCTGACCCCTCTGGGAAATCTGGAAAAAGCGCAGGCACGAAAGCTGGCCGAAGAAGCCGGGCTTGCGGTTGCACACAAGCCTGACAGCCAGGACATCTGTTTTATCCCGGATGGAGATTACAACCGCTACATCGCCCGTGTTACCGGAAAAGAGCCGGAACCCGGCGACTTTGTGGGATTGGACGGGAAGATTCTGGGAAAGCATCAGGGGATTACCCGCTACACCATTGGACAGCGGAAAGGTCTGGGAATCAGCTTTGGCGAACCCATGTATGTGACAAAAATCGATCCGCTTTCCAATCAAGTTACACTGGGGCCAGAAGGCAGCCAGTATGCAAAAGGGCTTTTGGCGGGGGATGTCAACTGGGTTTCGATTGCGCCTCCTTCGGCTCCTTTTTCTGCCCAGGTAAAAGTGCGCTATCAGGCGCCGCCTTCTCCCGCTTTGATTACCCCGCTTACAGATGGGCGTGTCAAAATTGAATTTGAACACCCGCAGCGCTCCGTTACGCCCGGACAGGCCGCTGTATTTTATCAGGGCGACCTGGTTGCCGGCGGCGGAACCATTCTCTGCCCCTGCTGAGGGTATCGATCATTTGACAAGGAGGCGATTTGTTTGTCCACCTGTATCAGCAAGGATATCAGTTGTCCAAGCTGTGGGGCGGTTCACCGCACCCAGATGTGGCCGGGCGTCGACCGGCTGGCACACCCTGAGCTTCGTGCCCGGATTATGGAAGAAACTTTTTTTGACTGGAAATGTCCCCGGTGCGGCTATACGGCACAGATGACCTATCCCTGCCTGTATCACGACCGGGAACTGGGTCTGATGATCTGCCTGACTCCTGGGCAGAATAAAATCGCTTTGCAGATTCCAAAATATCTGGACAAAGTGGCAAAGCGGGCGGTGTTTACCCTGCCCCAACTGAAAGAAAAAATCCTCCTGTTTGAATCCGGATTGGATGACGCAGCAATGGAGCTGGTTAAAAAAGCGCTCTCCGAGGTGGTTCAGAAAAAATGGCGGATTCCTGAGGTAACAGCGTACTTCTGTGCCGCCAACAAAAAACATATTGAGTTTGCATTTTACTGGCAGGGACAGCAAACCCCTGTGTATCACAGCACCAAATTTGACGTTTATAAGCAGGCGCAGGAAGTGCTCCGGGCGGTTCATTATGAACCGGATGTCGGATTCCCTGTTGTGGATTCTCTTTTGGCCGACGAGCTGATGGAAGCCTATGAGGAAGCCGAAGAATCGTAAGGAAATCAGTCCTGTGATATTATAAAGGCATATCAATAGAAGAAAGGAACTAGAATATGTGCGGAATTTGTGGATTTACCGGTGAGATCGTTGACCGCAGTACGGTCATCACCAAAATGACAGACGTAATTACCCATCGTGGCCCCGACAGCAGCGGTGTATTTGAAGGAGAAGGCGTAACCATGGGGTTCCGCCGCCTGAGTATTATCGACATCAGCTCGGTGGGCGACCAGCCGATTTATAATGAAGACGGCAGCATGGTGCTGACCTTTAACGGTGAGATCTATAACTATCAGGAGCTCCGGGAGGAGCTTTTGGCAAAAGGCCATACTTTCCGCACCCATACGGATTCTGAGGTTCTGATTCACGGCTTTGAGGAATGGCAGGAGGGGCTGTTAAACCGCCTGCGTGGTATGTTTGGCTTTGCCATCTGGAACAAAAAAGATAACAGCCTGTTTATGGCTCGTGACTTTTTCGGAATCAAGCCCCTGCACTACACCATGGTCGGGGATCACTTTGTCTACGGCTCGGAGATCAAGAGTATTCTGCAATTCCCCGGCTTTGAGAAAAAGTTCAATATGAACACCCTGAACAATTATCTGTCCTTCCAGTATGCTGTCCCCCCCGAAACCTTTTTCGAGGGCGTATATTGCCTGATGCCTGCCCATTATCTGTGGTTTAAGGATGGAAAAATCACTACCACCCGATATTGGGAGCCGAAATTCAATCCTGACGAAAATCTGACCGAGGAAGAAGCGATTGACCGCATCGAGAAGGTGTTTGAAAACTCTGTCAACGCCCATAAGATCAGCGACGTGGAGGTAGGCTGCTTCCTTTCCAGCGGTGTGGATTCCAGCTATGTTTCCACCTATTTTGCAGATCAGAAAACCTTTACCGTGGGCTTTGATTTCGGTGAGAAATACAATGAGATCGACTGGGCCAAGGGGCTCTCGGAGAAAATCGGTGTAGACCATCACTATAAAATCATTTCCTCTGAGGAATTTTGGGGCAATATCAAAAAGGTGCAGTATCATATGGACCAGCCTCTGGCAGACCCATCCTGCATCGCCCTGTTCTTCGTTTCCAAGCTGGCCAGTGAGTATGTAAAGGTGGTACTTTCCGGAGAAGGCGCAGACGAGCTGTTTGGCGGCTACACCATCTATAATGAGCCGGATGTATTCCGCATTTACCGCAAAGTTTTGCCGCAATGTGTGCGTACTGCTCTGCGTAAGCTGGTGCAGAAGGTTCCGTTCCATTTCCGTGGACAGAGCTTCATCACCCGTGGCGAATACCCCACCAATGAATCCTTTATCGGCAACGCCAAGATGTTTGGCTATGAGGATAAACAGAAGCTGTTAAAGCACCCAGAGGCCGCCACACGTCCTCAGACCCTTACGAAGCCCTGGTATGACCGGGTAAAAGAGTTGGACGACGTGACCCGGATGCAGTATCTGGATATCAATATGTGGATGGTGGGCGATATCCTGCTCAAGGCAGACCGTATGAGTATGGCAAACTCTCTGGAACTGCGGGTTCCTTTCCTCGACAAGGAAGTTTTCAAAGTAGCTTCCACGATTCCCACCCGTCTGCGTGTAAACAAGAAAAACACCAAATACGCCATGCGGCAGGCAGCGCTGCGTCACTTGCCCCCGGCAACTGCACAGAAAAAGAAGCTGGGCTTCCCGGTTCCTACCCGTGTCTGGCTGCGTGACAAGAAATATTATGATATCGTAAAAACTGCTTTTACCAGCGATATTGCAGAAAAGTTCTTCCACACCGAAGAACTGGTGCGCTATCTGGATGACCATTTCAACGGGCGTCAGGATTACAGCCGCCGCATCTGGACGTTGTTTATCTTTATCGTATGGTATGATATTTATTTTGAGGATGGAAAGCACGCTGAAGGTGACTGGCCTGATTTTTCTAAAAAGGCATAATAAAGAATACAAATAGTAATTTAAATGTCAAAAATCACAAAAAGTAAACTCTCTGGACCTTATTGGCACAAAGGCTCAGAGAGTTTTTCTTGTCTTGTAGCTGTAACGATAAAGATTCTCAGGACTCCATCATTGCCTGAACCATAGCGTCAACGCCCAACATCACGTCATAGCAGCTTTGCGTCTTCCTAAAGGCCGGAGTGTAGAAAATTCTACTTTTACTATCCGAGCAGCAAGATGTCGCTTCTACTTTTGCTGCTTCCTCCTCTAAAAGATGGACGCCCAGTATCCCACGGAGAAAATCGATACCCGCACACATCGTTCCAATTGCTTTCTTCTGATTTACAAAATGCTTCACACAATCCTTTATGATGTCCGAATCACGGTAGTTGACGAGCAACCCAATCCCACCCGGAATTAGCAGTGCATCAAAATCATCCAGTGTAATATCACGGATGTTTCTGATTCGTCCCCGCCCAAGCCGTGCCGATTCTACCAGAACAGAGCGTTTCTCACCACGCTGCTCTGTGACATGGTCGATAGAAGATACCAGAATGTTTTCTGCGATCGGGAGATAGTCACAATGATACTTGTCCAAAGCGATATACGTTGCAATCACTTCTTCAACACAGGAACCGTCGCCTAAACCACAGCCCGCTAATAAAACCAGCCACTTCATTTCGCCAACCCCTTTCACCAAAAGTAAATTTTTAAACGATGCTTCACACATCCTGACTGTAAATATTACCATCGCATGATATGAAACACGCACCACCATGCCACCGGGAACAGATACACCATTGCTCCGGCAACGGTTGCTGCCCCCACATAAAGCATAGAAATCACTTTGCAAAATCCGGGAGAGGCCAGCAGCTTCTTTTTGCCAAAAAGGAAAAACAGAACCGCTGCCACAAGTCCCGCAATACTGACCCAAAGTCCTGCCTTCCATCCGGGTGGGATATAAGTGAGTGTAATTCGGTTCTCTCCCTCCTTCAACGCCAGAGAAAGATATCCCCCGGCAGTTTGATACAGCTCCGCTGGCTCTCCATTGCAGGTGGCCGACCACCCCTGATCCCAGGCCAGCGGAACAAAGAGGGTTTCCCCCTCTTGTGCCGTGCAGTTTACAGTAAAGGTATCGCCACTCCCTTCCAGCGATGCACCCTTGGCCTGCCTGCACATAGATTCCAGCACCTCTTTTTTCAGCCCGAACACTTCCAGCGATTCAGGCTGAATCTGCCGGTTGATTTCCACACGAACCTGAACGGTTTCCTGTTCAAATTCGCCCATACACAGGATTCCGTTCTCCCTCTGTGTTGGATATTCACCACGCAGCACCTTGCCGTTCACCCAAATACGGCAGCTGTTATTGACCGGCTCCCGCAACGCATTGGTGGGGGCACTGGCACAGTCAAAATAGAGAACAACAGGATCATCAATCGAAATCTCCCAAGTCAACACACCGGTTTCTCCTTCGATGGGAGCATAAACCCCCCCGGAATAAATCATGCCGGAGGAGGTTTTCCATGGCCAGGTGACAAAAAGCTCCTCACTTTCTGGGAATAATGCGTTTGCAAGCTGCCGCTGAATCCCCATTCGGGAACCGGCGGGAAGCTCCGAAAGGAATCCCGGTTCGGTGGTGGTAATCAACGTATCAGGAAACGTATAGGGCAACGGCTCCACAACCAAATCTTCCAATGGAGCGGCGGTTGTAACCTGATATTGATTTGCCAGAACCGCATCGCTGAAAGCGGTTCCGCCATTGGAATTCAGCTCCATCCAGTAGCCGGAATATCCCAACCGGCGCTGGGAAACCAATGTGCTTTCGGGCGTCAGAGAGGTATAGTGAGAGAGCGATTCTACACCGGCTGCGGAAAAATCGTTGACGTCAAAATATTTTTCTTCGGTTTTTACCCGATAGAATCCATCTTCCGGAAGCTGCTCCAACAGCTCAATCGCCTGTACATATCCATCCTGGGTGTTATTGACAGCCCCCACATAAACCCCGGTCTGGAAAAAACACTCAATAAACACCAACATGGAAAGAGAAAGCGAAAAAATCTGACGGTTGATTTTCCGGCTGCGATACAGCATGAACAGCAGAAGATAACAGCAAATTCCGGTAAGCGTTACCGCAAGCAGCAAAAGCAGAGAATTGATATTCCCCCAAAGAGTCTGCACATAAGCCGAAAGAACTTCCAGTTCATTGGCCAGCAGCCATGCCATGCCCAATGCAAACAGGGCGGGGATCACAAAGGCAAGTATTGCTGCCGGTATGCTCACAGACGGCGACTCTCCCGGCAAATCCACCCGCTTTTGCATAATCCATCCTGCCAGCAGCAGCAAAAGCAGTCCCGCCATATATCCATAGCGTGTGGGAAATCCCTGATAACTGCCAGTATGCCACATACAGTTGATTGGCCGCACAACCATGGGAATCAGGAGCAATAAAACCGAGGCTCCCAGTGCCAGAAATTTCCGGGAAGAAAGCAGCTTGCGGTTCAACAGGCAGACAGCCGCAAAGGGAAAGGCGCTTGTCAGGATTGTGGGCAGGGTGGTTTCGATTTGAGATAAAAACTTCCCGCTGCCGATTCCAACCAGCACCCCGTTTTCACGGGCAGAGGCCAGCACCTCCAAAAGCGACGGCACCCAGACGACAGCCGTTAGAATCACCGACAAGACGGCTCCGCAGCAGAGAAGGGCAACTGTTTTTCGACGTTTGGTTTCGGGGCAGCACAGCCAGAACGCTACTGCACATGGCAAAAGTAAAAAGAGAACTACCATAAAACTGAGATAATAATTGACCACCAGCATGGCGGAAAAAGCCGCAACAAAAGGGAAAAGGCGTTCCTGAAGCCAAAGAGTACGCAGTGCGAGCAGAAGAAGCGGGAACAGCGCCATCATATCCAGCCACACCAGATTCTGATAGTACAGCAGGCTGAATCCGGAAAAGGCATACAACACAGCCATCAGGCAAGACGGGCCGGTACGGAAAAAACGTCGGAAGAATATAGCAGAAGTTCCGGCACAGGTCATGACTTTTCCTAAAAACAGCAGGTTCATCAGCCAGGGCAACGCCTGCGGTTCTACCAATACACTCAATAAGGAAAAGGGGCTGGACATAAAGAAAAACAGGATTCCCCAGGCATTGATCCCACCAGCGCCCGGACTGCGAAAAAAGCTTCCCTCTCCCAGCAAAGCCCGGCGAAATTCCGCCATCAATGGGATCGTCTGCTGGTCCATGTCGCACCAGGAGATGCTTTTGATACCAAACGGGTATAGCCCAAACGCTGCATATACCGCAAGCAAAACCGCACCGGCACAAAGGCAGGGCAAGAGTACCCGTAATATCGCAATCGACTTTCTGGAAATACTGGTAGTCAAGACAGGCTCCCCCTTGGCAGCAGGATATTTCATAATACGAATAATTCTATTATAGCAGAAGAAAATTGGAAAATCCATCCAAACACAGCTGAAATTTTACCTGAAAGTGGATATTTACGATTCCTTCATTTCTTCTCCATGATTCTTTGCTACAATAGAGTTTATTCAAGTGTGATGAGATCCCGAATTTTCTGATAGGTTTTTTCACCAATCCCTTTTACATCCAAAAGCTGACGAAAATCGGTAAATTTACCCTGTTTTTCCCGGAACTCCACAATTGCCTGTGCTTTTACAGGGCCAATTCCAGGAAGTTCCTCCAGCTCTTTGGCAGTTGCGGTGTTGATATTGATTTTTACAGGAACCGATACCTCCGTTTCTGATTCAATTTCAGAAGACACGGAGGAAATGGTTGGGTGGTCTGTCTTTTCTGCTGCCAGCCGGGTATTCACCTCGATTACCTGATACACAATCAAAGCCGCACAAAGGATACAGGCAACACCGGTGAGGATAAATGTCTGACTGCGAAGAAGTTCTTCTTTGCCAGGCTTTCCTGGTTTAGCCATACATCCGTTCCAGAATCTCGATAAATTCTGCCACTGCCCCCTCCTCACAGGAACAGGTAATCCATTTTGCCAGTTTCTGAATCTCCTCCGGTGCGTTTGCCGGAACTGCCGGAATACCGGCCGTTTGCAGCATTTCAACATCGTTATAGTAATCACCGATTGCCGCTACCGCCGACATCGGCACCCCACACACCTCTGCAAGCCGTGCGATTCCCGTTCCCTTATCGGCTCCTTCGGGAAGCATTTCCCAATATCGGTCGGAAGAAGCGACGAAGCGCACGCCCGGATGCGGGAAAGAGCGGGTAAATTCCATCAGGGCCGGCTGTTCGGTAGAGGCGATCAGGACTTTACACCACGGCTCTGTGATCTCCTCGATCTTTGCCGTTTGGTATTGGAGTCTTTCGTGCCGCATATGATCTCTTGTCACCTGATTTTCCCGCAGCATCAACACATCCGAAGGGGTAAACACCTCTACACCCGCTTCTGGAAATGCTTTTAGAAACCGGCGGGTATACTCGATTGCCTCTGCTGGAAGCGGCTGGCACGAAAGCGCCCGGCGTGTCTGCATATCAAACACCACGCCGCCGTTTGCCAAAACACAGGGACGGTTTACTTTCAGGCCATCCAGACATTTTTCAACCGACTCCCACGATCTGCCGGTAGCAATGGCAAATCCTCCACCTTTTTGCATAAAGCGGCAAATGGCCTCCCGGTTTCGTGTCGGAATCTGATGATTTTTGTCGATTAGCGTGCCGTCGATATCTGAAACCAGCAGGATATCCTGTATTTTCATGGTATAAACCTCCGTGTTGCAGCAAAATTTTTCTTTATTTTTATTGTATCATGTTTTATCATGATAGAAAAGAGATTCTCCGGATTACCGGAATATGAAGAAGGAGTTTTTATGAACCTGATTGCCGAATTTGCGATTTTTTTGTTTTACAGCTTCCTGGGCTGGGTATGCGAAACTACCTTCTGTTCTGTCGCTGCCCGCCGTTTTATCAACCGGGGATTTCTTTCGGGCCCGTTCTGCCCTATCTATGGGTTTGGCGCTGTGTTGATCCTGCTGCTTTTTTCGCCCTTTCAGGAGCATCTGCTTCTGCTGTTCCTGTTCAGCATAGTCGGAACCAGCGCTTTGGAATATCTCACCAGCTTTCTGCTTGAAAAACTGTTTCATCTAAGCCTGTGGGATTATTCCAACCGCCGTTGGAACCTTCACGGGCGGATTTGTCTGAGAAACTCGCTTTTGTTTGGAATCATGTCGGTGTTGATGGTACGGCTGATTCACCCATATGTTTTACATGTCCTTTCACTGATTCCAAACAAATTGTTATTGCTCGCTTTCCTGTTCCTCTCGGTCTATTTTATTCTGGACACCTCCTTAACGGTGCGTGCGCTGGCAGAAATCAGCCGGGCTGCCGGAGAACGGCAAATGGAGCTGGAAGGGCTTTCGGCACTGCGGGATGAATATCTGGCCGCCGCTCAGCTGGAACGGCGGCAAAAAATGCTGCTGCGCCGAAAAAGACTTTATCGCCGCCTGGCAAAGGCATTCCCCCGTATGCGTTCGCTCCGTAACCCGGAGGCATTTAGGTAACTGCTGACAGAGGCGCAACAAAAGGTATCGAATGCCGCTGAACGGATTCGCCAATATACGAAGAATGAGAAATGAGGTAATCACAAATGAACGTACTGGACAAAATCGAACGCAAAACCAGATGGCTGGCTATCCCGAACCTGATGTTTCTTCTCTCTGGCATGATGCTGGCAACTTATCTTTTGCAATTTGCCTTGCCCGAAGAAAACATCTATTCCTATCTTTATCTGAACTGGGATTTGATTCGTGCTGGAGAAGTGTGGCGGGTTCTGTCTTTCCTGATCCTTCCCCCGATGTCTTCTCCCATCTTTATTCTGTTTAGCCTGTATTTTTACTGCCTGATCGGTAACGGATTAGAGCGCCAGTGGGGCACCAGCCGGCTTACTCTCTTTTATCTCACAGGCGTGGTGTTTGCCATTATCGGCTCTCTCTTTACCGGTTATGCCACCAATGAATACCTAAACCTTTGCCTGTTTTTTGCTTTTGCAGCCCTGTTCCCCAAATTTGAGATTCTGGTATTCTTCGTCCTGCCCATTGAAGTCCGTTTTCTGGCGCTGCTGGATGCCGTCTATTTTGTCTATGCGCTCATCGTTTCCCCCTGGCCGGAACGCATCGCTATCCTGCTTTCTGTGTTTAACATTCTGATTTTCTTCTGGAACGATATCTACCGCACCATCAAGCTGCGCTCCTCCACCTGGAAAACCCGCCGCAACTTTAAGAAAAATATGCGCTGAGGAGGGAGATCGGCGTGAAGCTACCAACCCCCTATCTCACCCCGGCGCTGCTCCGATGCAGCTATTTTAACGGCTATTCCTCACCGCAATCCCCCTATGCTTCCCGGACGGTATATGAATATGAGCTGGAATATTTTCTCCGCTCCGAAGGCGGTATTATTGTAGACGGAACCTATCTGCCTTTCTCGGCGGGAGAAATCAACTTCCGCAAGCCGGGTCAGGTGGTACAGGGGGTGCCGCCGTATGAATGTTACATCCTGATGGTTGACATGGTGGGAAACACCAGCCGCAGCCAGGAAATGATGTTTGGATGCCCCGAAGAAGCGCAGGAACGATATGAAAACCCGCTCCTCGAAAGCCTGCCAAACCGGATTGTTCCAACCAAAAAAGATTTGCTCTCCGGATTGTTTGAAAGCATCCTGCGAAACCAGAACACCACCGGGGAACTGGCCGCCTTTCAGGTGCGTTCCAGCCTGAACTTTCTTTTGTCCGAGCTGTTCCGAGAAACCGCCGACCAACACAACACCGGGAACACAGCGGCCATCCGCCGGAGCATCCGGTATATCCGGGAAAACTTCCTCTCCCCCATTTCGGTAGACAAGCTGATACTGGATTCCGGCTTAAGCCACTCCTGTTTTCACCGGCGCTTTCTGGAAGAAACCGGACTGACGCCGGGACAGTTTATCGCCTCACTCCGCATGGAACAGGCTAAAAATCTTTTGAGTGTCACCCGTATCCCGGTGGGGGAAATCGGTTCCCTTTGCGGATATCCCGACCATGTTTATTTCTCCCGGATTTTCCGGCAATCAACCGGGCTCTCGCCTTCGGCTTATCGAAAAATGACGGAAAATGAAAAGCCGGAATACAAAAAAGCAGAAAACTAAAAGGACTTTTGTACCAATCCCGATATATCCATGCTACCCGTATTTCGCCAAAAAGAGTATACTCAAATCACCAAACAAACCGAAACGAGGCGAAAATAAATGACTGGTAAAGAACGGATGCAGCGAATCCTCAAGCACCAGCCGGTAGACCGGGTGGGACTTTATGAGCATTTTTGGAACGATACCCATAAGGCATGGGAAAGCGGCGGATTCATGAAGGAAGGGGAATCCTACGAAGACCACTTTGGGTTTGACATGCAGGAGTTTTGGGCTTTCAATATGATGGCTGACCTTGATTTTGAACCCCAGGTAGTGGCGGAAACCGAGGATACCATCACCTTTTTGGACGGTAACGGAGCTGTTTTGCGGCGGCATAAATTTCACGACACCACCCCGGAACATGTGGATTTCCATGTAAAAGACCGGGAAGGCTGGGAAAAACTTAAGCCCCTTTTGACTCCTGATCCCCGGCGCATTGATTTCGAGGGATATCGCAAAGCCAAAAAAGAAGCCGCTGATGCCGGGCGCTTTTTTGTATGGAGCGGCGTTAATGTGTTTGAATGTATGCATCCTGTATGCGGACATGAAAACATGCTCATGGGAATGGTTCTGGACCCCGACTGGGTAAAGGACATGGCCGACACCTATGCACAGCTCACTGTGGAGCTGCAAAAAATGCTCTTTGAAGCCGAAGGATATCCGGACGGAATCTGGTATTATGAGGACATGGGCTTTAAGGGCAGCCCGTTTATGTCCCCGGAGATGTATTGTGAGCTGATTCAACCCGCCCACATTTATACCATCAATTATGCCAAGAGCCATGATCTGCCCGTTATCATGCACTCCTGCGGCTTTGTAGAGCCTTTGCTGCCGCATATGATCGAGGCCGGAATCGACTGCCTGCAAGTCATCGAAATCAAGGCCGGAATGGATCTGCTCAAGCTGCACAAGCTCTATGGCGACAAAATCGCCTTTATGGGCGGCATCGATGTCCGCACCCTCTATACAAACGACCGCAAGATCATCGATCAGGAACTGGAAGCAAAAATCCCCCTTGTCAAACAGGGATTCAATTATGTGGTTCACAGCGACCACTCCATTCCCAACACGGTCAACTATGATACCTACTGCTATTTCATCAAAAAAGCGCTGGAGCTTGGCACTTATTAACCACCATACATCATAAAAAAACGCTTTCGAGTTGGAATCATCCAACCCGAAAGCGTTTTTTGTTTTAGGGCGTTTCTGAAAACAAAGAAATTAAAGAATTTTCCACAAGCAATAGACAGATACAAGGCAAAAACGTTTTTTAACGCAGTAGCTGTCATTGATTGTAGGGAAAGACCATAATTTCGACTTTTCAGATAGCCCCTAATCATTCCTGCATGGAGGCAGCTTCTTTCAGAAGTAGTGGACGCACTTCCGCTGCCAAAAAGAAGGAACCGCACACGATCACAGCGCCATCCTCTCCGGCAAGTGCCGCTGCTTCTTCCAGCGCCTGCTTCCGGTCAAAGCAGGGTTTGCTGTCCCGACACCAAACAGCAGCCTTCTCCGCCAGCTCCTGCGCTGAGAGAGAGCGGGGATTATCCGGACACAGGGTTCGCACTGCCGAAAACAGAGGCGCCAGAATCGAAAGCGCCGTTCGGCTGTCTTTATCTGCCATCATCCCCATCACGGCCACCAGCTTTTTGCCAGCAAGATGGTGCGTCAACACCTCCCGCAAAGCAGCGGCACAGCCGGGATTATGGCCGCCGTCCAGTAAAATCAGGGGGTCACGCCCCAGAATTTCCATGCGGGCGGGGATACGGGCCTGTGCAAAGCCTTCCTGCACCGCCTTTTGAGAAATCTTCCAGCCCCGTTCCCGCAGGACTTCCAGCGCAGTCAGGGCCGTTACAGCGTTTTTCACCTGGTGCTCGCCCACAAAAGGCACCAGCAGCGGTTCTGCACGATACAACAACAAGGTGCCATAGATGGAACACTCCTGCTGCTTTATCATTGAAAGCTGCGCCAGCCGGAACTCGGCGCCTCTCTCCTGCGCCGCTGCTCGCAGCACCCTTTCGGCTTCCGGCTCCTGGTCGGGGTAACAAACCACTCTGCCTCCCGGCTTGATGATTCCCGCCTTTTCAAAAGCGATCTGTTCCACGGTATCGCCCAGCACTGCTGTGTGGTCGAGCGAAATGGAAGCGATCGCCGCCACTTCCGGCGTATCGATCACATTGGTTGCGTCAAACCGGCCGCCCAACCCCACTTCCAGCACGACGATCTCACAGTGCTTTTTGGCATACCAGTGAAACGCCATGGCGGTGATAAATTCAAATTCTGTAATAGGCTCTCCGGCAGCTTCCATCTGGTCGGCTGCTGCCGAAACCACCTCTACTTCTTCCACCAGTTCCTCCGGCGGAATCATTTTTCCGTTTATCTGAAAGCGTTCCCGAAACTCCAGCACATAAGGCGAAGTATACAGACCCGTGCGGTATCCGGCCGCTTTCAGCGCCCCGGCAATCAGGGTACAGGTAGTCCCTTTGCCGTTAGTACCTGCCACATGGACGAATTTCAGCTGCTTCTGGGGATTTCCCAGTTTTTCAAGCAGCCTGCTGATTCGTTCCAGTCCGGGTTTGATGCCAAAACGGAGACGGTTATTGACCTTCTCCATGGCTTCTTCATAGGTCATCTTCATAACCTCCATCAGAAAAAAGGGCTGACTGAAACAGCCAGCCCTCAGACAATCATTATACTTAGGAAAGCGCCTTCATGCTCTCCTCAATCAAGCGGATGCGTTCCCGCAGCTTTTCGCCGTTCTGGCGGGCACCCTCGATAATGGCTGCCGGAGCCTTGGAGATGAACTTCTCATTATTCAGCTTGGCATCCACACCGGCCAGCTGCTTTTTAGCGCTATCCAGTTCCTTCTGCAAACGAGCCAACTCGGCTTTCTTGTCCACCAGGTCGTCCATGGGGATATATGCCTTGGCGTCGGCCGTAACCACGGTCACAGCACCTTCCAGCTCAAAGGCCTCGCCCACTTCTACCTCGCTCGCATAAGCCAGCTTCATCAGGATGGCGGCACAGGCTTCATAGGCTTTCGGGTTAGCGGTTGCCACATACAGCTTTGCCTTCTTAGAGGGAGCCACGTTCATTTCTGCACGGCGGTTGCGGATACCACGAATCAGCTCCATGATATGCGCCAGCTCCTGCTCGGCCTTGGGGAAGCTGTACTGTTCTTCATACTCCGGCCACTTGGAGATCATGATGGACTCGCCCTCGTGAGGCAGGCTCTGCCAGATTTCTTCGGTGATATAGGGCATAAAGGGATGCAGCAGCTGCAAGGTGCGGCTCATCACCCACACCAGCACCTGACGGGCAGCCTGTGCCTTGGCTTCATCATCGGACTGCATACGGATTTTGGCGATCTCGATATACCAGTCGCAGAAGCTATCCCACAAGAAGTCATAGAGCTTCTGCACGGCGATACCCAGCTCAAATTTCTCCAGATTCTCGGTGATTTCCTTAGTCACATCGTTCAGGGCGCTGACGATCCACCGGTCTTCCAGCTCCAGCGCTTCGGGCAGTGCGTTGGGAACATTGTGACCCTCGATGTTCATCAGGATAAACCGGGCAGCGTTCCAAATCTTATTGGCAAAGTTCCGGCTGGCGGCCACCTTTTCATCGGAGAAACGCAGGTCGTTTCCGGGGCTGTTGCCGGTCACCAGCGTAAAGCGCAGAGCGTCAGCGCCATACTGCTCGATAATCTCCAGCGGGTCGATACCGTTGCCCAGAGATTTACTCATCTTGCGGCCCTGTGCGTCACGCACCAAACCATGGAAGAACACGGTCTTGAAGGGCGGCACTTTCATATTCTCAATACCGGAGAAGATCATTCTGGCAACCCAGAAGAAGATGATATCATAACCGGTCACCAATGTACTGGTGGGGTAGAAATATTTCAGCTCCTCGGTGTTATCCGGCCAGCCCAGCGTGGAGAAAGGCCACAGTGCAGAGCTGAACCAGGTGTCGAGGGTGTCGGGGTCCTGTTCCAGATGATTGCCGCCGCACTTGGGGCAAACAGCAGGTTCTTCCTTGGCAACAACGGTCTCGCCGCAGTCGGCGCAATACCATGCCGGGATGCGGTGACCCCACCACAGCTGACGGGAAATACACCAGTCCTTGATGTTTTCCATCCAGTTATAGTACACCTTTTCCATACGGTCGGGGATAAACTTCACTTCACCGTCCCGCACGCAGTCGATAGCGGGTTTGGCCAGCGGTTCCATCTTGACGAACCACTGCTTGGAAACCATCGGTTCCACGGTGTTGTGGCAGCGGTAGCAGGTTCCCACCTCATGCTGCAAAGGCTCCACGGACTTCAAATATCCACCGGCCTCCAGATCGGCAACAATAGCCTTGCGGGCCTCCATGGTAGTCATCCCGGCATATTTGCCGCAATCCAGCACTTCCGGCTCTCCGGCAGCGGCACGTCCGCTGGCAAACAGCTCGTCAGCAGCAGCCTTGTCGGCTGCGCCGGTCATATGGCCGTCATAGGTGAACACCCGGACGATGGGCAGGTCATGGCGCTTGCCAACCTCATAGTCGTTGGGGTCGTGGGCGGGGGTGATTTTCACCACGCCGGTTCCCTTTTCCATGTCGGCGTGCTCATCGCAGACAATCGGGATTTCCTTATTCAGCAAGGGCAAAATGACATGGCAGCCGTGCAGGTGTGCATACCGGGGGTCTTCCGGGTTGATCGCCACAGCGGTATCGCCCAGCATAGTTTCGGGACGGGTGGTAGCCAGCTCCAGCGTTTCGCCGGTTTCCTTTACAGGATACAGCAAATGCCAGAAGTTTCCGTCCTTTGTCTGATATTCCACCTCGGCATCGGAGATGGAGGTATTACAGTGGGGACACCAGTTGACCATGCGGTTGCCACGGTAGATGAGGCCCTTTTCATACAGGTTGACAAACACCTCTTTGACGGCACGGGAACAGCCCTCATCCAGTGTAAAGCGCTCCCGCTCCCAGTCGCAGGAGGAGCCCAGCTTTTTCAGCTGCTCCACGATACGTCCGCCATACTGACGCTTCCACTCCCAGGCACGCTCCAGGAATCCGTCACGGCCCAAATCTTCTTTGGTAATGCCTTCCTTCCGCATCGCTTCCACGATTTTGGCTTCGGTAGCGATGGAAGCGTGGTCGGTTCCGGGCAGCCACAGGGCGGAATAGCCCTGCATCCGGCGCCAGCGGATGAGGATATCCTGCAAGGTTTCGTCCAGTGCATGTCCCATATGCAGCTGGCCGGTGATGTTTGGCGGGGGAATTACGATGGTGTAGGGTTCTTTTTTGGGATCAGGCTCAGCGTGGAAATAGTTGCCCTTCATCCAAAAGTCATAGGTTCTGTTTTCCACTTCCTGCGGTTCATAGGCTTTCGCCAGTTCCTTACTCATGGAGTTCCTTCCTTTCAATGATAAAATCATAGTATACATATTTATATGAACCGGAAAATCCGGTTACAGGCAATATTCAGGTTTAATCCAGAATCAATGTTTTTTCTTTTCCTTTTTTATTCCGAGGATATTCCCGGATACGAACAATAAAATCCAGATTAATGGCTTCCACGCCGGAAGAACCTTCAACAAGCACGCCGCTGTCGGAAACCTGTCTGAGAATCCCCACAATTTGAGAATGATCAAAAGTGTAGATGATACATTTTTTGTCGATGAACTTTTTTGCCAATTCCTGCATTTGTACCCGCTCCTTTTTTCGGATTATGATTTGGTGTACCATATATTTCTGGTTGCGCCGCTGAGAAATTAAAAAAAGAATCAGCGGAAGAAAAATAATCAGATAGATTGCAGTGTCCATCAGTGTTCTCCTCAAATGAACTTGCGGGCGCATGCTATGCGCCCCTACAAACAGGCAGGGAACTATATCGGCATCTAAGCGCACATGTCTTATGAACTGCCCTTACGGTTTTCTTTCCAACTCTGCGCATGCAAATTCGATTTGCATCACGGCACGGCGCTTTTTGGGCGCTTGCAGGATAATTTCCAAAGAAAACATCCCACTGGGAAGGCAGGAGAGGGTATCCTGTTCCCACCAAAGTTCCGGATAATCAGCCATATTGAGTGGTTCTGATTTCCATTTATAGTTCAGCAGTTTGATGGTGGTAATATCTGTTTCATACAACGCCCCAGAGGAATCCAGATGAATCTCAAGCGAGTTATAAACCGGCAAGGGAGCTTTCCAGTCCGGCTCACAGGACTTCTCACAAATCGAAAGCACTTTGGCATCGTGCAGCCCATGTTCCCAGTACCAGAAAGGCACCGTTTCACACTGTTTCAAGCTATCGCCTCCCGTTGAAAATTCTATACAAATCCGTTTAATGACCCGAAGGCTTACGCTCCGTCATGTCCTTTTCAATAGTCAAATCCGCATACAACAGTACACAGAAAATCACACCCATAGGAATCATGGTGAACCAGAGGGCTTTCCCCAAAAACAGGTTGCAGAGCACTGTGCCTGTCACAGCCCCCAGCACGAAAAACAGGAGCATTTCAAAGTGCTTGCGCAGCTTTTCCCGGTGAGCGGTATTACCAGTGTGGAGATATTTTACTTCCTTTGCCAGCCCTATGCCAATCTGTCGGATGTGATTGGTAGCAAAGGTAGTAGCCATGGGGATTCCTTGGGACTGACGGAAGGTATTGTATTGCATGGAGGCGATAAAGTTGATGGCCACTTGGGAAATCTGCACTGGTGCGGATTCCGGCACAAACCCAAGCATCAGCACCACCAGCATTTCAATGGCGATGAGCAGAGTGTCCCAACGTAATGGGAAATGGCGCTTTACCGGACCCGGCACGAGCTCGGAAAGGAAGGAACCCAGCAGATAGGCAGAGATAGGGATGATATAATAGAGGGCTTCTCCCCACTTTTTACTTCCGAGTGCCATTCCCATGAGCACCACATTGCCGGTTTGAGCGTTACAGAACACGTTTCCCCGAAGCAAATAAGTATATGCTCCAAAAAAACCAGCAACGGCAATCAGAATATGATAGATCCAATCCCGTTCGCACATGAGATAGTATCGGTCGGTTTCTACCCCTTTATCTGCCACTAATTTCATCCTTTCCAATAACTCTAGCAATGTGTTATAGTTGGAACAAAAACAAACCCCGGATACAGAACACTCTCCTGTATCCGGGGTAAATTCTCATTCACGGTACCACCCGGTTTCAGCGGGAAACTCCCGCCCTCAACCTCTCACAAGGCTTGTGCCATAACGGGGCCTGCCGTCCGGCCCTACTGCCCAAAAGGTTTCTGGCTCGGAAACTCCGGGATGACGAATACACAACGGAAGCCCACCGGCTCACACCTACCGCCGGCTCTCTGAAAAGCCCTGCCCGCTGTCTTTTTTCCCATCAGCGTTTTTCTAAATATTCAACTTGTTTTTTAGTATACCCATCCTGCTGTTTTTTGTCAAGGCAGGAGAAAAATTTCGTTAAACCGGCACCATACAGCGTCCCGGAAGCAGCGGGGCACTGTCTACAATCACCGCCACGCAGAGGCAAAACAGACGGCTGGCTTCCTCCCCTTCCAGTGTGATACCATAACAGAAGCCCCCCTCCCCTTTCCAACAGGGTTCGTGGGTCATTAACACATTCCCTTTTTCAACAATATCAAAGCTGCGGTTCTCCAGATTTCCCCGGATATGCCAGTTTTTGCCCTGAATCAATAAACTACCACGCCGGATTGCCTTTTGACAAACGACATGCAGACGATCCCCCTGATATAAACGAATCTCATACACGCCCATCTCAGCCGTCCCAACCCGGAAAATTCTGGCCTTTTCACTTCCCAATTCATCCATAAGGGCATATACCCCCCGGACAGAGCCGGAACTCCCCAACACTCGATAAAGGATTTGTCCAGAAGGTTCCTGTATGAGAAACAGGCTGTTTCCCGGCACGGAAATTTGCTTAATATACAGTTCCATGGACTTCCCTCCTTGAAATTATGGTATCACGTTCCCGCCAGAAAATCAACCTACTTATCTTCAAAAGAAAAAGCCGCTGCCCCAAAAGGCACAGCGGCAAGCGTCTATCCATAAAATTATTCTTCGCCAGTCACACTGGAATCCAGTTCCTCCAGTTGTTCTTCCTCCTCGGTTGTTTCTTCCAATAATTTTTGTGCAGTTGCTTTTGTCTTCCACTTGGGAATCAGGGCAGACGCCAATACCGAAACAATCGGAACCGTCATCACCACGCCGATACTGCCCGAAATCCCCTGCATAATTTCAATGCCAATACTGCTGGAATTGAGGATTTGATTCATAGACAAATCATAAGTATAGTTGAGAACCAGCAGGCTCAAGGAACCTCCTGCAAATGCCAGCACCAGCGTGTTGGACATTGTCCCCATCATATCCCGGCCTACGGATATCCCAGAACGGAAAAGCTGCATCCGGGTCATTGTGGGGTTCTGTGTATAGATTTCATTGATCGTAGAAGAAATTGACATGGCCACATCCATCACAGCGCCCAGAGCGGAAATCAAAATCCCTGCAAACAGCAGCTCTCCGATATTTACTTTTGTATGTTGACCAATAAACAGCAGTTCTTCAATATTACTCACATTGTATCCGCCGATATCAGCAGCTGCCCCAAACAGCCAGGCCGAAACACCCGCCAGCACAACGCCGGCTACGGTTCCAGCAACCGAACAGACTGTTTTCGCAGAGAATCCACCGATGAGATACATGGTGACCAGCGTTGTCACCACTGTAATCAGCACAGCGGATAAGAACGGCGAAACGCCTTGATAAATCATGGGAATCATGAGGAAAAAGATACAGATAAAGGTAAAAATTAGACCCAAGGCAGACTTGGCGCCATTTTTGCCGCCGATGATGCACAACAGCAAAAGGAAAACCGCTACAAACCCTGCCACCGCCAAAATACGGTCGGGGCTGTATACCGTAACCGTATTGGTGTCCCCACTCACACTCACAATGGCGATCACATCCCGGCCTGGATAGCACACGGCGCCAAACAGATTTCCGTTGGGGCTGTTGGCTTCTACGGTCTGCCCGGCCAGCTCACCTGTTTTGATATACAGTTCTACTTTCTGGTCACCATACCGATTCCCGTCTTCCTGCAAATTATCCTGCAAAATCGACGTCACCGTGGCTTTTTCAAAGCTCCTTCCCTCTGTGCTGACGATCTGTGCCTTATCAACCTGGTTGAATTGCCACAGGAATATTGCAAACCCGATTGCCAGCAGGCACAAAATCCCTTTGGCCAATAGTTCTTTTCCCGTTACTTGTTTTTTGTTTCTCATGATTTTCCCCTTAAAAACAGGGCAGAAACGGTGTTCCGCTTCTGCCCTTTATGTTTATTCCGTTAAAGTATGCTTAGCGGGCGCTGGTGTTCTTTCTCTTTTCAGAGTAGACGATACCGGCAATTCCCAATCCGGACATCATGGCAACCAGAGCATACAGCAGAGCGCCGTTGTCGCCGGTGGTGGGGTTGCTGTCGGGCTTCTCAGTAGCTTCCGGCTTCTCGGTAGCATCCGGCTTTTCAGTGGTGTCGGGCTTCTCACTGGGGGTAGAAGGTTCTTCAGCCAGTACCAGCTCAGCCTTTGCCTTGGCCAGATCGGCCACAGCCTGGGCAACCTCGCTATCGGTGGCTTCTTCATCAGCAGCCACAGCCTCGGCAGCCTTCAGAGCAGTTTCAAAAGCAGTCCAAGATTCGGCGGTATAGTCGTCTTTTACCAGTTTCTTTGCTTCTGCAATAGCAGCGTTGAGATCAGTCTTGTCAGCGGATTTGACGATGGTATAGATGGAGCTGTCGCCCAGCAGTTCGCCGGTAGTCACATCATAGGTAGCGATGGTAAAGGAGTTTTCGTCAACAGAGAGGACAGAGTAAGAAGGAGTCCAAGTCTGGTTCTTTTCTGCGATGAAGTCCTGCTGTCCCACTTCCAACTCATAGAATTTAGAACCGGTGGAGGAGTTGGTTTCCAGATACACAGTACCAGCCGGGTCGATCACGGTTCCGCCAACCACATCGCTGTTGATGACATAGCAGTTGTTCTGCTCCTGATACTCAGGATCGTTCCGATAATTATCCTTGTTATAAGCAGTATGCTCTTTGCCGTCGCTGCTCAGCTGATAGGTACGGGAATAAGTGTGGTCATGACCCTGAAGTACTACGTCGATATCATACTTATCCATCAGAGGAGTCAGCTGGGTACGCAGTACCATGCCGTCGGAATCCCAGTGTGGGTCGCCTGCACCATAGATGTCCTGATGGAACATCACCACTCTCCACTGTGCATCGGGGTTTTCTTCCACAGCCTTCTTCATAACGGCCTCGTGGGAAGCACAGTTATAGTTGTTGGTATCCAGAATGATGAACAGCGTGTTGCCATAGGTATAGTAGTAATCCGTACCGGCAACGGTAGCCCCTTCGGTGGAAAGGCCGGTGTTGGGATTGTTATAGTGATCGCTGTAATTGGAATTGCTGGAATCGTGGTTGCCGATTGCAGTAGACAGTGCATAGTTCTGAAGAGCAGAGGCATTCAAGAAGCCAGCATATTCATATTCATTTTTAGAAGTGTTGATCTGATCGCCGGCAGTCATCAGGAAGTTGGTGTCAGGATTTGCAGCCAGTGCTGTGTTCAGCGTGATGTTCCAGTTGAAAGCATCATTGCGGGCAGCCAGCTGACCACTCATGGTGTCGCCTTCGGAGGATTGCTGACCGCTGCAAGCGCCGATCTGGGGATCGCCGAACAGCAGAGCCTTGAAGGAATCAAAATCCTGTGTGGTAAACTTGGCAGCTTCGCTCCACTCGCCGTTTTGGAAATACTGGTAGTAGTAAGTGGTGTTTTCTTCCACACCTTCGGCAGAAACCTTGGAAGCATAATAGGCTTCGCCTTCTTCGGCAGAAGAAACACTGACACCGTCAGCGCTGATATACTTGGGGGTTTCTGCCTGTGTACCGGCAAATTCCACCGCATTTTTCATATCCTTGGAAAGAGCCACACGAACCTTGGGAGTTTCTTTTGTTTTGGAATACCAGCTGAAATTCAGCTTGGTTTCATCAGCGCCAACCGTGATGGCGACTTTCTGATAGTCTTTTTTTACAGTTTCCCATTCAGTTTTCCAAGCTGCCCATGCGCCGGACTCAGCCTGCTGGTTGACAGAGGCGTCGTTCCAATGCTCGGTTGCTGCAAATACAGACAGTCCAGAGCTTGCAGCCATAGTCAGTGCCAATGCGGCACATGCCAGTTTCTTGCTTTTTTTCAAGTTCATTCACTTCTCTCTTGATAAATTGTTGTTCAGTTCACACTTGTGATTATATACAGGCATTTCTTTAGTTTCAAGGCATTTTACCAAAACATTACATGACAATACACAAATTTAACACCTTTTACTTGTACACCACACACAAGTAAAAAAATGTAAAAAGCCCGCATGACTACCGGATTCCGGCTTGTCACACGGGCTTTTAAAGAAATGTGAATTTTATACTTGTGCAGTAGAAGCAGTATAAACGCTTTCGTTATTCTGCCAGAGAGCAAAAGCAATATTGGTGGAGTGGTCGGCGATACGCTCCAGATTGGTGAGCAGGTCGTTGTAGATAGCGCCGCCCTGTGCCGTACAGAGGCTCTGATTCAAACGGGACACATGATTTTCTTTATATTCCTTTGCCATCTTGTCAATGGAGTCCTCGGTGGAGTTGATCTTATAGGCGAGATCAAAGTCCATTTTGCGGGACTGGAACAGACGGCAGGAATCATCCAGCACGCCAATTACACGATCCTGCATCTCATGCAGCTCATTCAAAGCGTTTTCGCTAAAGGTGGTCTTTGTTTTCTCCAACAGAATTGCCTGTTCGGCAATATTTTCTCCATGGTCGCCGATTCGTTCAAAATCGCTAACGACATGGAACAGCGAACCAACCAGCTGGCGGTCGTTATCTTCCAGTTCGAGAGAATTGATTTTTACCAGATATTCTGTAATATTGGTATTGAGGAAATTCAGGACTTCTTCGTTATCTTCCAGTTCTTCCATTCGCTCTATACCGCCATTGAAAAGCATATCCATCGACAAAAGATAGTTCTTGCGAGCCAGATCTCCCATACGGGCAACCTCTTTGAGTACCTGTGCCACAGCGATGGGCGGAGCCTTCAAAATACGGGCATCCAGGAACTTGAGGGATTTGGCTTCCTTCATCTCGTCTTGTCCAGGGATTACCAGGCAGGCCAGCTTGACCAGATACTCGCTCAGCGGGAGCAAGAGCGCCGTGGTAACAACGTTAAAGGTAATATGGACAATTGAAATCTGCATCAAAATATTTCCCGGCACCGCCATTTTCACCCAGCTGACAAATGGAGTGAGCAAGCTGATACAGATAAACAGTGTGGCACCAATGATATTAAACAACAGGTGAACGGTAGCGGTACGTTTGGCGGTGCGGTTGGTGCCGATACAGGAAAGAACCGCTGTCACGCAGGTACCGATATTCTGACCGAAAATAACAAACACAGCAGATTCGATGGGCACAACTCCCTGTGCTGCCAGCGCCATCAGAACACCCACCGAAGCGGAAGAACTTTGAATGATCGCTGTAAACACCAGGCCGATGAGAACACCCAGCAGCGGATTGGAGAATGTGGACATCAGATCCTTGAAGAACTGAGATTCACTCAGCGGTGCAAGCGCATCACCCATATTGGTCATACCCATAAACAGGATACCAAAACCGGCAATGATCTGTCCTACATGCTTATAACTGGTCTTTTTGATGAACATAATCATCACAACGCCGATGAAAATTGCAATCGGCGCCAGATCGTTGAGCTTGATGGCAATCAACAGACCTGTAACAGTCGTCCCAATATTTGCGCCCATAATCACGCCGGTTGCCTGAGCCAATGTCATCAGACCGGCGTTCACGAATCCCACTACCATAACAGTGGTAGAGGAAGAACTCTGGATAATCATCGTTACAATCATACCCACCAGAGCGCCCATATACTTGTTGCGAGTCAGCTTTTCCACAATTTTTTTCAGCCGGCTGCCAGCTGCCATCTCCAGACCGTCACCCATGAGCTTCATGCCATAAAGGAACAGTCCAAGACCGCCCAGAAGCATCATCACTTCTGCGATTTGCATGTTTTATCATTCCCCACATTCTTTTCAGCTTTCACTACAAAAGCTCACTATACTTTTTGTAGTAAGAAAGAATTTTTTCTGCCCGCCTTATCTGCGAACACTCTTATCATATTACTTTTACGAAGCTTTTACAAGAATTTTAACAGACTTTTCGGGCAGAGGGACACATTTTGTCAAAACACTATAATCTTTCTCCAATATTACAAGAATCATACCTGTATTTTGCTCATATCTATTCAGGATTAACTATGTTTTTTATAGCATCAGGATCGTTGCTTTTGTCCTCCGTTACATAAATCCAGGAATAGGCAGATTCCTGAACGGATACCGTTCCGCTCGCCACCCACTGCACTTTTCTTGTGCTGGAAGTATTGTTCTCGTTTCCATATCCATATATACCCTTTGGGACATAAATCCAATCCGGGCGGCGGTCCAGATTAGCAGCCAGATAATCATATAGAAGCGTACTGTTTAAAGAGAGATTCTCTACCATGGGAGCAGCCGGTGGAGTCTCTCCACAAAGATATCCAAATGGAAGATTTCCCACAAACAGCACATGTTCTCTCCCAGACTCCGTTTCACGAATTTCAGCCACCATACTCTCATACGCCTGTGCATCGATTTCTGTGGTATAAATTCCTCTGGCAGGCCCGGTGGTCATCTGGGTATTCAGCTCAGAAACCGGAAGATCCCGATATGCCAAAGCGCTGCGGATCACAATGATGGTTCCCAGCAAGAACAGGGCCACCATTGCCATACAGGTTCGAATGACTGCCACCACAGTTTCCATAGAGCCACGGCTGGCTTTTCGCAGCAACGGCCCATAGTTTTCATAGACAATCAATACCGCTGCAAGGGTGGAGGGAAGCATGGCAAAGGAAGCGCCAAACCCGGACGGGCGGTCACTGAGATAGGCTCCCAGCGCCATCAGCTGGCCGGGCAGATACATGCTGAACAACAAAATCCGGCTGCGGCGGTTGGGATTCTGGACACACAGGATCACCGGCCAGATGCCGGTTCCCGCCAGCAGATATCCCATTTTGATATTGGAAGGCACGTCCCAATCCGGCTGTACAATAATCAAGACAACGTTGGCGAGGATACAAACCGGCAGCGCCACCTTGACCACCGCATAAAAAATATCCTCCATCCGAAACGGGAGATCCACCGAAAAAGGCGCCCATTTAAAAAGCAGCAGGACAAGCAGCAGAGAAATCTCAGCAAGATAGAGAAAGTCTGCCTGAGAATACGCTTTGAAAAACGAAAAAAAGGCACGACTATAGCCGGAAAACGGATACAAGCGGCTGGTAATCAGCCATTGGGAATGTTCCCACAGGTTCTTCCAGCCAATCCAGTTTCCCAAACAAACCAGATGAAGCACTACCGGCAGCAATACACCGCAAAGAAACAGAAAAAAAGGGAGAAAAGAAGCGAATCCTTTTTTTTGTGTGCCAATACGATATAGAATCAGTGTAACCGCCATTAGCAGGACAGCTGGCAAAAACGTAGGGTATACCACAATAGAAAGCCCTGCAAATATCCCCGAAGCCAGCACCGTTCTGGGAACCCGCTCTGCTTCCCGGCGATATCCCCACACCAGCCCGGTGGTGGAAAGCACCATCAGGAGCAACCCCACCGATTCATACGAAAAATTAAAAATCATACCGGGAACAAAAGCGGCTGTGAGCCAGCCCGCCAGCATAGCGGCCAGATGGCTGCGGCAAAACCCCGTCAGGCGCCGGTATACGATAACCCCTACTGCCGTTTGCACCAGCAAAAACAGCAGTCTTCCTGCCAACAGAACGCCGTCCATGCTCCCATTCCATTCTAGATAGAGCCACAAAAAGGGAGCTGCCAGCATCGACCATCCGGCATGACTGTCCCAACTGTCCAGCAGCGGACGGTCTCCCAACAGCAGGCGGTAGACCGTCGCATAGGAAGCGGATTCATCCGACCAGTCAAACCCACGGAAAGCACGCCAGAAAAACAGCAGGAACAAAAGCGCAAACCCCAGATAGGGAATCACCTGAGCGGCGGGATAATGCTGCTTTTTCCGCCCTGTAATCATTTGCAGCCAAACACACATAAGAAAATTCCTCCGAACCTCTTATCAAACTACCGGAATCCGGCAGGTATCTAATCCAGGGCGTTTCTGAAAACAAAGAAATTGAAGAATTTTCCACAAGCAATAGGCAGATACAAGGCAAAAACGATTTTTAACGCAGTAGCT
>CAJFNK010000023.1 GCA_904394685.1 Candidatus Heritagella gallinarum | reverse complement strand
CTAGGGCGTTTCTGAAAACAAAGAAATTGAAGGATTTTCCGCAAGCAATAGACAGATACAAGGCAAAAAACGCAGGAATCCTTGATGGATTCCGAGTTTTTTAACGTAGTAGCTGTCATTGCTTATAGGAAAAGATGATAATTTCGACTTTTCAGATAGCCCTTAGGTTTTTTGTGCAATCGGGGACAGCTCCTGCATTTGGAACCGAAAGCCGGCAGATGATGGAATACATATTATATGGAGGTACGTTTACGTTATGAAAATCAGCGAGCTTTTGCAAAATGGAACAATCACCTTTTCCTGCGAAATCTTCCCCCCGAAGCCCGGCGGGGATATTGCTCGAATGTGGGAAGTGGTGCAGGGGATTGCAGAGCTCTCCCCTGATTTTATCAGCGTAACTTATGGAGCAGGCGGCAGCACCTCTAAGCGCACCGAGGAGATTGCTTCTGCCATTCAGGAAAAACATCAGATTCCGGCTCTTGCACATCTTACCTGTGTGTCCTCTACCCGGGAAGAAGTCCATCAGCAGCTGGATTCTTTAAAACAGCACGGAATCGAAAATATTCTGGCGCTGCGTGGCGATATCCCGCAGGACAGCAGCTTCCCCTCCCCCGCTCAATATCGTTATGCCTGTGAGTTGATTCAGGATATCAAATCACAGGGGGACTTCTGTATCGGCGCCGCCTGCTATCCGGAAGGACATGTGGAGTGTGAACGCCGAGAGGACGATATTGACTATTTGAAATACAAAGTTGAATGTGGGTGCGATTTTTTGACCACCCAGATGTTTTTTGACAACAATGTCCTTTATAATTTCATGTATCGGATTCTGGCAAAGGGAATCCATGTTCCGGTAATCGCCGGTATTATGCCTGTTATCAACAGCCGGCAGATCAAGCGTTCCTGCGAGCTTTCCGGGACGCAGCTCCCGCAGCGTTTTCGCAGGATTGCCGAAAAGTTCAGCGACGATCCACTTGCTATGAAACAGGCAGGCATTGCCTATGCGACCGAGCAGATTATCGACCTTCTTTCCAACGGTGTGGAGCATATTCACCTGTATACGATGAACCGCCCTGAAATTGCCGCCGCTATTGTGGGGAATCTCTCCCACATTATCCGGTAAGGAGGGGCGCCCGTGACCATCGACGAAAAAGAAGCCGTGCGATATCTGGGCTATCGAAATCATGAGCCGGACGAAAAGACCTGCTCCGAGATTCGGATTTGCAGCCAGGAATTGCTGCAAGCAGCGGCTCCAAAAAGCCGTGTGATTCGGGTACCGGTTACAAAACGCCCTGACGGGGTTCTTCAAATTGGAGAATTGCAGGTTACTAGCACCGATCTGGCAGGGCATTTGCGAGGCTGCAAAGAGGCGTTTCTGTTTGCCGCTACCCTTGGCGCCCCAGTTGACCGCCTGCTGCGCCGGTATTCTGTGACCGCCATGAGCCGGGCTGTGATTTTGCAGGCCTGTGCCGCTGCCGCTATCGAAAGCTACTGCGATGAACTTGAAGAAGACCTGCGGCAAAAGGTCGAAGCGGAGGGATTGTTTCTGCGACCCCGATATAGCCCCGGCTATGGGGATTTTCCTGTGCAGCAGCAGCCGGAGCTTTTGCGGATTCTGGATGCTCCCAGACAGATTGGCCTGACCGCAACGGATTCCTGTATGCTGGTTCCGACCAAGTCTGTTACCGCTATTATCGGCCTGACTACCGACAAAACCGATTGCCATATTCGAAAGTGCATGGACTGCAAAGCCAAAGCCTGCCCTTTCCGTCGGGAATGACCGAATATTTTGGAGCAATCGGAATTGAGATAGAGAAAGGACAATGAATTTATGGATAAATTTTCTGCCATCCCGGTTCTGCGGGAGCTGGGAACCCACCCTGTGTTTTTTGACGGCGCTATGGGAACGATTTTGCAGCAGAACGGGCTCAAAGCCGGGGAGCTTCCGGAAACCTGGAATCTCTCCCATCCGGAGCTGATTCGCAGTATCCACGGGCAATATCTGGACGCCGGATGCCAGATTTTGAAAACCAATACCTTTGGGGCAAACCGCTATAAGTTCCCAAAGGAAGAACTGAAAACCATCATAAGCGCCGGCGTTTCTCACGCCAGAGAAGCCATCGCAGCCTGCGGACATCCCGCTTTGGCAGCGATGGACATCGGCCCCACCGGAAAGCTGATGAAGCCTATGGGCGACCTTGATTTTGAAGATGCGGTTTCTGCTTTTGGAGAGGCCGCTGCTCTGGGTGAGCAAAACGGTGCTGACCTGATTCTCATCGAAACCATGAGCGACACCATGGAGGTAAAAGCAGCGGTTTTGGGAGCTAAAGAATACACCTCTCTGCCAGTATTCGTCACCATGATTTTTGATGAAACCGGAAAACTCCTCACAGGCGGCGATATCCCGGCGGCGGTAGCCATGCTCGAAGGCTTGGGTATAGACGCTATTGGCTTAAACTGCGGCCTTGGCCCCAACCAAATGTTGGCGCTGCTCCCCCAACTGGCAGAGTGTACTTCTTTGCCGATTATTGTTAACCCTAATGCAGGGCTTCCCCGCCGTGAAAACGGTCACACCGTTTTTGATGTTGACCCCATCCAGTTTGCCCAAGCGATGGAAGCAATCGTACAGGGCGGTGCATGGCTGATTGGCGGATGCTGTGGCACCACGCCGGAGCATCTGCGGGAAACGGTTCGCCGCTGTGCCTCGCTCTCCCCTCTCCCCCTGACCGAAAAGAAACGCACAGTGATTTCATCCTATGCACAGGCGGTGGTATTGGGGCAAAAGCCGGTCATCATCGGAGAGCGTATCAATCCTACCGGCAAAAAGCGCTTTAAGCAGGCACTGCGGGAACATGATTTGGAATACATCCTGCGGGAAGGCGTTACCCAGCAGCAAAATGGCGCTCATGTCCTGGATGTAAACGTGGGGCTGCCGGAAATTGATGAAAAAGCCCTGATGTGTGAAACCGTGTTCCATCTTCAGGGGGTGTCTGACTTGCCGCTGCAAATTGATACCTCCAGCCCCGAAGTAATGGAAGCCGCCCTGCGCCGGTATAACGGCAAGGCGCTGGTGAATTCTGTGAACGGCAAGCAGGAAAGCATGGAGGCGATTTTCCCGCTGGTGAAAAAATATGGCGGCGTGGTGATTGCGCTGACGCTGGATGAAAACGGGATTCCCGAAACTGCACAGGGGCGCTTGGAAATCGCCAAAAAAATTGTAGACACCGCCGCCCGCTATGGGATTCCCAAACACGATATCGTGGTGGACGCCTTAGCCATGACCATCAGTACCGGCTGGGAAGCCGCCGCTGTCACTCTGGAAACACTGCGCCTGCTTCGTGACGAACTGGGTGTCTATACTTCGCTGGGGGTTTCCAATGTTTCATTTGGCCTCCCACAGCGTGAAAATGTCAATGCGGCATTTTTCACCATGGCGCTGCAAAACGGCCTGAGCGCTGCGATCATCAACCCCAACTCCGAGGCGATGATGCGGGCATATGACGCATTTTGTGCCCTTACCGGCGCAGACCCCCAATGTGCCGCCTATATTGAGAAATATGCACAGGCAACCGCTGTTTCTCAAATCCCGGCAAAAGCAGAGGTTTCTCTGTCACAGTCTATCATCCGTGGCCTGAAAGAGAGCGCCTATGACGCCGCAAAAGCAGCATTGGTAAACCGGCTTCCGTTGGATGTTATCAATGAGGAGATGGTTCCCGCTCTGGATACCGTAGGACAGGGGTTTGAAAAAGGCACGCTCTTTCTCCCCCAGCTTCTGATGAGTGCCGAAGCCGCAAAAGCCGCTTTTGAAGCAGTTCGGGAAGTACTGGAAAGTGCTGGCTCGCAGCCGGAGAAAAAGGGAACCATTGTCCTGGCAACGGTACAGGGCGACATTCATGATATCGGCAAAAACATTGTAAAGGTGCTTCTGGAAAATTACAGCTATCAGGTGATTGATTTGGGCAAAGACGTACCGCCGGACGTGGTGGCAGAAGCTGTAATTCAGCACCATGCACCGCTGGCAGGCTTGAGCGCCCTGATGACTACCACTGTGGAAAACATGGCAAAGACGATCGAACTCCTTCACAAAAAAGCCCCCTGGTGTAAGGTAATGGTAGGCGGGGCGGTATTGACGCCGGAATATGCCGAAATGATCCACGCTGACCATTATGCGAAAGATGCGATGGGTTCTGTGCGCTATGCCGAGGAGATATTTGGAGGAAACCTTTCATGATGCTGAAAAACGGCTTGGAACTCACCTTGTAAAAAAGCAAAACTAAATTACAACCGGAAAACAGACAATAAAAAACAGGGCTGAAACAATCGCAATATGATATCAGAAATGGGATCTTTTGTCTGTCTTTTTTGAAAGGTTATTTTATAACATTTATTTAAAAGACAAAAAGCCTGTATTATCCTTTTGGGACAATACAGGCTTATATAAATTATTAATTACATTTAGTTGATAAACAAAGAGGCACGCTTCTTGAAATAGATGTTATTCAAAACAATAACAACAACGCTGGCAATCAGTGACACAACCTGGGTACTAATCAGCTCCTCAACAGGAAGCAAATCACCAACAATAGCGATTGCACCAAATGTGTAGATCAAAGAAGTAGCTGCACCTAAAACATAGGTAATCATTAGCCAGTTCAGAGAATCACGCTTAAAGCCTGCGAGCTTCTGCCGGGTAATGATTGCAACCGGAATAAGCGCAAGCGACAAAATTCCGATAAAGGAATCCAATCCTTTCAATCCGGGAATCATTGCATAAACCATATCGCCATATCCCTGATAATGAGAACCACTAAAGAACATAATACCATTAACCAGACCGGATAAGGCTGTCAGGAACAAAAGCACATAAATCAGTGCCTTATACCACTTCATGGGATAAGGATACATGGTTTGAGGCTGAACCGGATAAGGAGGCTGCTGGTAGTTGGATTGCTGATAA
Source organism: Candidatus Heritagella gallinarum (assembly GCA_904394685.1). GTDB lineage: Bacteria > Bacillota > Clostridia > Oscillospirales > Acutalibacteraceae > Heritagella_A > Heritagella_A gallinarum. The sequence goes on along the minus strand of CAJFNK010000023.1, from coordinate 1,800 downwards.
TTCGGCTGCTGGTAATTGGGCTGTTGATAGTTGGGTTGCTGATAATTCGGCTGCTGGTAGTTGGGCTGTTGATAGTTGGGTTGCTGATAATTCGGCTGCTGATAGTTGGGCTGTTTCTGAGCACTATGATCCATACCATCAACACCTGCCCCCTGATAATTTCCGCATTTGGGGCAGGGTCTTGTGCTGTCAGTAATCTCGGTTCCGCAATACTTACAAAACATAACTTTCCCTCCGATAATTGTATCATTTCGCTGAAATCTCCAGCAATTTATATTTTAAAGGAATTGTCGTTTTTTGTAAATAGTTAATGACATTTTTTTTAATATTCTTTTACGATATTTACACATGTGTGCAAATGATGTTACAGGTTTTTGATACATAGTAATTCTAATATAAAAAGCCGCAGGAAAAACGGAGTCCCCGTTCCCCATGCGGCTTTTTCTTAATTATATCGATTACAGTCCCAGCTCTTTTTTCAAGGCTTCGACTTTATCAGTCTTTTCCCAAGCTACTCCCAGTTCCTCACGTCCCATATGACCATAAGCGGCCAGAGGACGGTAAATCGGTGCACGCAGTCCCAGATCACGGATAATTGCGCTGGGACGCAGGTCAAATACTTTGGTAACTGCCTCTGCCAACACATCTTTGGAAAACGCAGAGGTTCCAAACGTTTCAACCATGACCGAAACCGGATGTGCCACGCCGATTGCATAAGCGAGCTGTACTTCGCACTTCTTGGCAATCCCGGCAGCTACCAGGTTCTTTGCGACATAACGGGCTGCATAGGCAGCAGAACGGTCCACCTTGGTCGGGTCTTTTCCAGAGAAAGCACCGCCGCCATGACGGCCATATCCGCCGTAAGTATCAACAATGATTTTACGGCCTGTCAAGCCACTATCGCCAACCGGGCCGCCAATCACAAAACGCCCGGTGGGGTTGATAAAGTAACGGGTATTTACATCCATCATCTCTTTCGGGATAACGGGCTGGATCACATACTTGACCATATCCTCCCGAATCTGAAGCAGTGAGACATCCTCGTTATGCTGTGTCGATACAACTACGGTATCAACACGCACCGGCTTGTCGTCCTCATACTCAATTGTCACCTGTGTTTTTCCATCGGGACGCAGATACGGCAGCAAGCCGGTTTTACGAACCTCTGTAAGGCGTTTTGCCAGCTTATGAGCCAGGGAGATAGCCAGCGGCATCAGCTCAGGAGTTTCATCACAGGCATAGCCGAACATCATGCCCTGATCGCCTGCGCCAATCAAGTCGTTTTCATCGCTGGCGCCGTTTTTGGCTTCATAAGACTCATTGACACCCATTGCAATATCAGGGGACTGCATATCAATCGATGTCAACACAGCACAGGTATTTCCGTTAAACCCACTGTCAGGGTTATTGTATCCGATATCACACACAACACCACGCACCACAGCCGGAATATCAACATAGCACTCCGTGGAGATTTCGCCCATGACATGAATCATACCGGTAGTCGCTGTAACTTCGCAGGCCACATGGGACTGAGGATCTTTTTCCAGCATCGCATCGAGAATAGCGTCCGAAATCTGGTCGCAAACTTTATCGGGATGGCCTTCTGTTACGGATTCAGATGTGAAAAAATACTTTGCCATTTCTTTTTACCTCCAAACATTCATTTTCGGGCACAAAAAAGCCGCCCGGCTAAACCGAGCGGCATATTGGTACCTCATCTTTCGGTTTAACCCGCAGGAATTGGCACCAGCACGGCTCATCACCGCAGGTTGCCGGACATCACAGGGCCTGTTCCCT
>CAJFNK010000022.1 GCA_904394685.1 Candidatus Heritagella gallinarum | reverse complement strand
GTTGCGCTGCTTGCACTCTGTGCAGGCCATAACGACTTTGACTCTCATGACGGCACCTCCCGTTTAACGGAAAAAATTTAGGTCTTGATCGAAAGCCCCAGGCTTCCGATGGCCCAGCCTCCCTCAAATTCAAAAGGGCGCAAAAAAAAGAACCCCTTTTGTGAGGTGTTTTTATTGTAGCATATCCCCTGTAACCCGTCAAGTGTTTTTTTGCGATTAGGCAGCCTTTTTTGCGAAAAATACGGGAAGGAACCGGCAGACGATTCCTTCCCTTTTCATCAAAATTATTCTTCTTCGTTCCACGAAGCGAACCCCAGCCCCATCCCACACAGGGACAAAACAGCCGAAGCTCCGCCAAACGCTACTGAAAGCTCTGTATAGCGCATGGGCCCCAACGCCATGGCGCCCAACAGAAAGACGCCCGCTGCAATCAGCATCATCCGGGACATAAAGTAACAGGTAAAATACCCCTGCCCCGGCTCCTGCTCGCTTTCTTCTTCCAACGAAGCCGCCAGACGCACATAGCTGCGCCCACTGCTGTCCTGATAGGTAGTCACCTGCCGGTCAAATCCTTTTCTAATATATAGGCGCACCGCTTCTTCGTTTTCAGCTTCTACCGCTACTGTAAGTGTTTTTAGTCCCAGCGATTCCGCCTCCCGGAACATCACGTCCAGCAGCGCTCCGCCGATGCCCCGGCTGCGGTATTCCTTTTGCACGATCATATGGGAAACATATGCACGGTCGGGAGCCTGCCCATTTGGGTTATCTTCCAGCACCAATGCGCCTTCACCCAGAACCTGCCCGGCTTCTTCATAAACATAAACCAGCCGCCGTCCCTTTTCAAGTTCATCCTTCCACGAGGCCTCCAATTCCGGGTTCGGCTCGTTTTCCCACAGTGTTTCCCACTTTTCTGCTTCTCTCGCTGCCAGCCTGCGGATTTTTCCCATCTTCCTCCTGCCCCTTTCCTTGCATCCGCTCAGTTTTTAGAGCCATTCAGCTATTTGTTAAAGATAGCAGCTCGTTCGAGAAGGCCGCCAGCATCTCCAGCGTCATCTGCTCCGCACGGGCATTTGCGCCAATCCCGGCACGTTCCATAGCAGCCGCAACCTGTGCTTTTGGCAGCCCCATCCCGGACGACACAGCATTCTGGGCGGTTTTGCGCCGCTGTCCAAACGCTGCCTTGACCAGACGGAAAAAATGCTCCTCGCTTTTCAGCTGCACCGGCGGCTGTGGCCGGACATTCAAGCGGATAACGGTGGAATCCACGTTCGGTGCCGGCATAAAGCTCCCTCTTGACACCTGGAACAGCACTTCCGGCTCTGCATAATACTGAACCGCCGCACTTACCGCCCCACAGGCACGGGTGCCTGGCTTGGCGCAGATCCGGTCGGCCGCTTCTTTCTGCACCATTACCGTGAGGGCAGTGATGGGCAGCTTTTCCTCCAGTATTTTCATAATCACCGGGGAAGTAATATAGTAGGGAAGATTGGCGCACACCGCCACTTGCATCCCTGCAAATTCCCGGCGGATCAGCTCCGCCAAATCCAGTTTCATCACATCCCCGTGTACCACGCTGGCGTTGGGATAGTCCGCCAGCGTTTCCGCCAGCACCGGCAGCAGCCGGGTGTCCAGCTCAATCGCCACGACTTTTTGAGCACGGGCCGCCAGCTCTCTCGTCAACACCCCGATTCCCGGGCCTACTTCCAGCACGCCGCTGGTTTCATCGGCGCCGCACATCTCCGCCATCCGGGGGCAGACCGAAGGATTGATAAGGAAATTCTGCCCCAACGCCTTGGAAAAAGTAAAGCCGTGACGCCCGAGGATTTCTTTCATGGTAGAAAGGTCGGAAAGCCTTTCTGTGCGTTTTTCTTCCATCTTTTCTCCTGTTCCGAAATTTCATGATTTTTCACAGTAAAATCACAAAATCCCTTATAATATTCAAGCGAAACAAACTACAAATGTCAATACTTCATTTTCCGCTATTGGTAACTTTGCTAAAAATGCGAATTTTTCTTTATTTTATCATGCACTTTCTCAAAAGTAAAGTATTCTGTCAAATCCCGTCGTTTTCCCGGCGCAAAAAAACACCTTGCCAATTAAAATAAGTTGTTATATAGTATAAGCAAGACACAAGGAAAGCAGATATTGTGTTTTTGCTTTCTTTGTTCGGCGGCGGATACTCCGTACGCCAGCCCCTGGGGTTATGCGTGTCAGATCGGAAACGCAGGTCTTTGCGGAAGTACACGCAGAAAGCAGGCGTCTGTATGGCGATTCTGTGCAGGCGATGGGATACTATTTATTAAAATTGGAGGTGGCTCGTCATGGCGGCAAATCGGCGTGACAAGGAAAACTATTATCTGGATATTGCCCAAACGGTACTGGAACGGGGAACCTGTTTGCGTCGGAATTTTGGAGCCATTATTGTAAACAACGACGAGATCGTTTCCTCCGGCTATAACGGCGCTCCCCGAGGGCGCCAGAACTGCATCGACACCGGGATTTGCGTCCGGGAAAAACTCCAGATTCCCCGTGGCGAACGCTATGAGGTGTGCCGCTCTGTCCACGCAGAGGCCAACGCCATCATCAGCGCTTCCCGCAAGGAAATGATTGGCGGAACCCTTTATCTGGTGGGCAAAGACGCCCGCTCCGGTGCTTATGTCGAAAATCCTTCTTCCTGCTCCATGTGCAAGCGGCTTATCATCAACGCCGGAATCTGCCGGGTGGTGGTACGTCTCAACGAACAGGAGTATAAGGTGATTCCCGTTTCGGAATGGATTGAGAACGACGAATCTCTCGAAGGCGTATTCGGCTACTGACAATCCCTCATACGTTGCAGGTATACAATTCTTCCTGCTTTCCCCTTACGGGCGGGCAATACTGCCCATCCGAATTATGCTGCGCCCTTTGGCGCATGTCCCCTGCTCAGCAGGAGAAAGGAAAACAGCTATGGCAGAATTTATCAGCGGACATTGGAACCACAGTGTAGACGTACACGACTTTATTCAGCGCAACTACACCCCTTATGATGGGGACGAGAGCTTTTTGACTCCGCCCACCCAGCGTACCCGTGAGCTGTGGGACGAAGTCAAAGTACTTCTGGAAAAAGAACGTCAGGCCGGCGGCGTGCTGGATGTAGACGCTTCTACTATCAGCGACATCGACGCCTATGCGCCCGGTTATATTGATAAAGACAAAGAGGTTATCGTTGGCCTTCAGACCGACGCTCCCCTCAAGCGTGCTATCATGCCTTTTGGCGGCATCCGCATGGTGAAAAAATCCCTGGAAGCCTATGGCCGCAAGATGGACCCCAAAGTGGAAGAAATCTTCAAATATCGCAAGACCCACAACGACGGCGTATTTGACGTATATACCCCCGACATCAAAAAAGCTCGTCACAGCCATATCATCACCGGCCTGCCGGACGCTTATGGCCGTGGCCGCATCATCGGCGACTATCGCCGGGTGGCTCTGTATGGTACTGATTTCCTCATCAAGTCCAAGCAGACCGATCTGGATGGCCTGACCTATGACGTGATGGACACTCACGCCATCCGTCGCCGTGAAGATGTTGCCGAGCAGATTCGTGCCCTGAAAAAGCTCCAGCGTCTGGGCGAAAGCTATGGCTTTGATATTTCAAAGCCCGCAAAAGACACCAAAGAAGCCATCCAGTGGCTGTATTTCGGCTATCTGGCAGCGGTAAAAGAGCAGAACGGTGCCGCCATGTCCCTGGGTCGTGTTTCCACCTTCCTCGACATCTATGCCCAGCGTGACCTGGAAAACGGCCGCTATACCGAAGAAGAAATTCAGGAGATGGTGGACCAGTTCGTGATGAAGCTGCGTCTGGTACGTTTCCTGCGTACCCCCGAATATGACCAGCTGTTCTCCGGCGACCCCACCTGGGTCACCGAGTCCATCGGCGGTATCGGCACCGACGGCCGTCATATGGTCACCAAGAACTCCTACCGCTTCCTGCACACCCTGACCAACCTGGGCCCGGCCCCCGAACCCAACATGACCATTCTCTGGAGCCCCCGCCTGCCCAAGAACTTCCAGGAGTTCTGCTCCAAGATGTCTATCGAAACTTCCTCCATCCAGTATGAGAGCGATGATTTGATGCGCAAGAAGTTCGGTGACGACTATGCCATCGCCTGCTGCGTTTCCGCTATGCGGGTAGGCAAGCAGATGCAGTTCTTTGGCGCCAGAGCCAACCTGGCCAAGTGCCTGCTCTATGCCATCAACGGCGGCCGTGACGAAATCAGCGGCGATCAGGTAGGCCCCGAGCTGCTGGCAGTGCGTGGCGACACCCTGAATTATGACGACGTGATGAAAAAGTTCGACGTGATGATGGACTGGCTGGCCAGCCTCTACATCAACGCCCTGAACATCATTCACTATATGCACGACAAATACTGCTACGAAAAAATCCAGATGGCGCTGCACGACCAGCAGGTAGTCCGCACCATGGCCTGCGGCATTGCCGGTTTGTCGGTTGTGGCCGACAGCCTCTCTGCCATCAAGTATGCAAAGGTTCATCCTGTCCGTGACGAAACCGGTCTGGTAAAGGAATACGAGATTGAGGGCGAGTTCCCGAAATTTGGCAACAACGATCCCCGTGTGGACGAGATTGCTGTGGACATCGTGAAGAAATTCATGAGCAAGCTGGAAAAGTGCCGCACCTACCGTGGCAGCCGTCCCACCATGTCGATTTTGACCATCACCTCCAACGTGGTATACGGCAAGCACACTGGCTCCACTCCCGACGGCCGCAAGCGTGGCGAGCCCTTTGCTCCCGGCGCTAACCCCATGCACGGGCGTGACAGCAGCGGCTGCGTGGCTTCTATGATGAGCGTGGCACAGCTGCCGTATGATTACAGCGAGGACGGAATTTCCTACACCTTCTCCATTGTGCCCGGCGCACTGGGACGTGAGGAGGAAACCCGTGAGGGCAATCTGGCTCAGCTTTTGAACAGCTACTTTATGGAAGGCGGCCATCACATCAACGTGAATGTGCTGAACCGTGATGTTCTGCTGGATGCGATGGATCATCCCGAAAAGTATCCTCAGCTGACCATCCGTGTTTCCGGCTATGCCGTTAACTTTATCAAGCTGACCCGTGAGCAGCAGATGGACGTTATCAGCCGTACTTTCCACGATCATTTCTGATTCTGTTAAAAACAATGCGCCCCAGCCAAACGCCGGGGCGCATTTTCCCATCTACAATAAAAAAGGAGATGATCGAGTTGTCATCTGTTTCTGATATCGGCGGGCGTATTCATTCTGTGGAAACCTTTGGGGCATTGGACGGCCCCGGCATTCGATATATCGTGTTTTTTCAGGGCTGCCTGCTGCGCTGCGCCTACTGTCACAACCCCGACACCTGGGATTGCGGCGACGGGACTTCCACCACCGCCGGCGAAGTGGTGAAAAAAATTATCCCTTTTCGCAATTTTATCCGCTCCGGCGGCGTTACACTCTCTGGCGGAGAGCCCCTTCTCCAGCCGGAATTTGCAGCCGCTGTGTTGAAACTGTGTAAGGAGCAGGGATTTCACACCGCTGTGGACACCTGCGGCGCTGTCCCCATGGAAAAATGCCGGGAAGCGCTGGAACTGGCAGACATGCTGCTGCTGGACATCAAAGCGCTGGACACAGAAGAATGTAACAAGCTAACCGGAATGGGCAATGAAAACGCAATTTCGCTGCTGCGTTGGTGTGAAGAAGTAAAAAAGCCCGTATGGATTCGCCATGTATGCGTACCGGGCATTACGCTGGACGAAGGAAAGCTCAAAAAGCTGGCTTCTTTTCTCCGTGATTTTTCCTGCATTGAAAAGGTGGAGCTGCTGCCCTTCCACAAAATGGGCGCTTATAAATGGGAAGCACTGCAAATCCCATTTTCTCTTGCCGATACACCGGAGCCTTCCATCGAAGAAATGAGCCGGGCACGGGCGATTTTTGAAGACGCCGGCCTGCCGCTATAAATCGGGTATTTACAAAAATGGGAAAATATGGTTTACTATATGATATCCTACTATGCAGGGAGGGCTCTTTTTGGGAATCACAGAAAGCCTGAAGCGTGGCACCATTGATCTGTTGCTTCTTACACTGTTGAAAGAAAAAGATATGTATGGCTATCAGCTCGTTCAGGTGCTTACCTCCCGCAGCGGCGGACGGTATACACTTTCGGAAGGCTCGATGTATCCCACCTTATACCGTTTGATGGAAAAAGGGCTGATTTCTGACCGCTCTGAGCAGGTGGGCAAGCGGCGCACCCGCATCTATTATCATCTGGAACCGGCGGGCGAAGCCTATCTGGAAGAAATTCGCAGCGAATACCTGTCGATCAGCGAAGGTATCCAGCAGGTTCTGGATGCAGCACAGCGCCCAAAAAATACAAACTGAACAGAATCACATAGCAAAAGAACCTGCCGGATTTCGGCAGGTTCTTTTTGATTTCATTGATTTATTCGTTATATAGTTCATCCAGCGGGATTCTCTGCATCGGCTCTGCAACGCCTACATTCCGGTTCTGGTGCAGGTTTTCCCGAAGCATTGCCAGCATTTCTCCGCAAAAGGCGACCGCCATAATGATCATGAGGGGGCTCAGGGCAACTAACAGCATTTGAATGGTATTCGGCATAACAATGCTCCTTTCCATGTATGTCATTTAATTGATTTTTTACTGTTCCCTTGTTGGGATAGGTATACTTTATCACAGCCAAAATCGAAAAGCAACGGTTCTTACAACACTGTAATCGTGCAGGATTCAATTGTAGTTTTCCTGTTACTTTTCCATTCAAAAATGACAAACCTGATACCAATCAAACAGAAATTATGCCCATAGCTCCCGCAGAAAAACCGCTCCATAGCGCTCCAGCTTGCGTTCACCCACGCCGGGAACCGCCAGCATCTCCTGTGGAGTTCTCGGCTTTTGCAAACACATTTCCCGCAGCGTGGCGTCTGTAAACACTGCATATGGCGGGATTCCGGCGCTGCGTGCCAGCTCCATCCGCAGCCGCTTGAGCCGCTGAAACAACGCTTCGTCCACCGGAACTTCGGGATGGAACGTGTGCCTTTTTACCGGAAGGGCAGCGGTGGGTTCCGATTTTGCATATTCTTTGGCTTCTCCCAGACACACCGAGCAGTTCCCACACTCCTTTGGAACCCCTTCCTCGCCAAAATACCGCAGCTGGAACCGGCGCAGGCAGGAACGGCTGGTGGCGTAAAAGGTCATCTGCTTCAGGCGTTCCAGTTCCTTTTCCCGCACCTGACGAGCGGTTTCTTCGTCCAACTCCTCGTTTTCCTTATCCTTTTCGATCATAAATTGATTTAGGCGGACGTCTGCCCCGCTATACAGCAGGACACACCGTGCCGGAGAGCCGTCCCGCCCGGCACGCCCCGCTTCCTGATAATAGCTTTCCAGATCTTTGGGCATGTTATAGTGAATCACAAACGACACGTTCGATTTATCGATTCCCATGCCAAACGCATTGGTGGCCACCATCACGGGAGAACGGTCATAGAGGAAATCCTCCTGGCTGCGATGGCGTTCCTCGTCGGTCAGGCCGGCATGATACCGGGCGGCGGGAATTCCTCGGTCTCGCAGCTTTTCGCAAACCTCCTCCACCAGCTTGCGGGTGGAACAATAGATAATCCCGCTCTTGCCCTTTTCTTCTTCGAGCAAAAGCAGCAGTTCCCGGAATTTATCTTTGGGCTTGCGGACTCCGAAATACAGGTTTTTGCGGTCAAATCCCGTCACCACAATTTTGGGATGCTCAAGTCCCAACAGGTTCAAAATATCCCGGCGAACCTGCGCCGTGGCGGTGGCTGTAAACGCCCCCACAGGCGGTCGGTGCGGCAGCCCATCCAGAAACTGGCGAATCCGCAGATAGCCGGGGCGAAAATCCTGTCCCCACTGGGAAACGCAGTGCGCCTCGTCCACGCACACCATGGAGATTTCCACCCGGCGCACCAGCTCCTGAAATCCCGGCGTCAACAGCCGCTCCGGGGCAACATAAATGATCTTGTACATGCCGTTACAGGCATTATAAAGGGCTTTCCGATATTGTGCAGGTGTGAGGGAGCTGTTAAGAAAAGCGCCCCGCACCCCCGCCTGAACCAGTGCGTTGACCTGATCCTTCATCAGAGAAATCAGCGGGGAAACCACCAGCGTTACGCCCGGCAGCATCAAGGCGGGCACCTGAAAACAGATGGACTTTCCTGCGCCGGTAGGCATCACGCCCAGCGTGTCCCGCCCCGAAAGCAGGCTGTCCACCAGCTGCTCCTGTCCCGGACGGAAGGCGGAATATCCAAACACCTGCTTGAGTACCTGTTCTTTTGTCGTCATATGTTTATCCCTTCCTGTTTCTCTGCTACAACCAAACGGCAGGAAGGCCTTGCGCCATTCCCGCCGTTTTTCTCGTTATTTTCGTTTGCTTGCGTCAAAATGTTCAAAAATCCCCCAGGCGCCCTCTGCCTTTACCGCCCATAACTGTTGTGGCGTACGGATGGTCCAGGACACCTCTTGCAGATGGAACAGGCGGCGAGCGGTGCGTAAACTCCAGTTTTTTCTGGCATCCACATCATACGCCACAAAATCAGGGCGCCCCATAGCGTTGACAAACAAGTTGCGAGCCAGAAACGCCGTAATCAGATTCAGGGGCTTATCTTTATGGGTAAACCGTGCCATCAGCTGGCCACGCACCACATCGGGCTTGTTTTTGCGGAACCATTTGACCACCAGCGGCGAAAAGGACTCCACACACCAGGGGCCTTTATACCGCAGCAAAATCTCGTAGGTTTTGCTGCAAAGTGCTTCTACATCCTGATAGGGCTTGAGCTCAATAATCATGGGGGTGCGCCCGTTCATCACCTTGAGCACCTGTGTAAACAGAGGAATCTTCTCCCCGCTGTCTGCCAGCGTATACTGCTGAAGCTGCTCCCAGGTAAGAGAACTCACCGGCACATCTACCCCGCACATGCGCTTGAGGGTGTCATCGTGAAAAACAACCACCTGGCCGTCGGCGGTGAGCTGTAAATCCAGCTCGACGCCAAAGCCCTTTGACACCGCACGCTGGAAGGCAGGCAGGGAGTTTTCTGGGATGCTTTGGTCTTTTTCATAATAGCCACGATGGGCATAGTCATATTTCGCCAGCTCCGTCGTGCTGGGGGCATCAGAAGCCGAGCGGGGACGGATACAATACAGCCATATGCCCAGATAGACAAGGACAACGGCGACGACAATCAAAAAAATCAGAGTCGGTAATGGCATGAAAACAGGCCTCCTTTTACTGGGTTTTCAAAATCAATCCGGGACATCAAACGCTTCCAGACGGGTTTTGGCGGGAAGCGGCTTGCTGTCGCCGTGCTTGACAAACAGCATCGTCACAAAGGCCAGCGCCGAAAAAGCCGCCGCATACGGGAACAACGTCCAATATCCCACATGCTGGAGCAGAGCACCCGAAATCACCGGGGTAATAATCTGCGCCGCCATGGAGAAGGTATAGTAATAGCCGGTAAACTTTCCTACGCTGCTGCCCTGGCTCATCTCCACCACCATGGGATAGGAATTGACATTGATAGCAGCCCAGGAAATTCCCACCAGTGCAAACACGATATTCACCAAGGGGTGATAGGTTTGAAACAGCGAGCCGGAGAAAAAGCACAGCGCCAGCACAGCCACGCCAATCAAAATCGTCTTTTTACGCCCAATCCGGCTGGAAACTACGCCCACCGGGATATAGGAAAGAATAGCGGCGCCGGTGGCGATCAGCAGGCTGGAGGCAAAGCTGCCGCCGGTCATCCCCCACTGAATCTGGGCAAACTTTGAAAACGCCGAGGTGATAGCGTTATATCCCATAAACCAGAACGCCACCGAAAACAGCAGGAAAACCAGGCTCTTTTTTACACCCGGTTCCAGCTTTTCGGGCTTATCCTTTTCCAACACCGGGGTGTCCTCCGGTTCTTCCGGTTCCTGCATCGCCGCTGTTTCTGCAGCAAGGCGTTTTTCGGGGATGGTGCATACCAGCAGTACCAGTGCAAGCAGCATAATCCCCGCCACCGACGCAAACAACGGCAGATAGTTTGGGCGAGTGGTATCCTTTGGCACCAGAAGCTGGATTAAAACCAGCGTAATCATGCCGCCCACAGCGCCCATCAGATTGATAATAGCGTTTCCTTTGGAGCGCAGCGGCTTGGGGGTGAGGTCGGGCATCAGGGCCACCGCCGGAGAACGGTAAATGCTCATACTCACCAGCACCAGCATCAGGGCGGTTAGGAACATCCAGAACACGCCCATCTGGTCTGCCACCGGAATCAAAAGCATAAACAGGCAGGAGGCCACCGTACCAATTAGAATATATGGGGTGCGTCTGCCAAAGCGGGAATTTGTGCGGTCGGAAAGGCTTCCAAAAAGCGGAAGCATAAACAGTGCCAGTACATTATCCAGCGCCATAATCACACCGGAAAACGTGTCGTTTACATGAAAGGTATGTTTGAGGATCAGGGGAATGATGGCTTCGTACATCTGCCAGAAGGTACAGATGGATAAAAATGCCATGCCCACCAGCACGGTGCGCCGGGTATTGAGTTTCATCTGGATAACGCCGCCTCTCTGCTCTGAATATTCAGGATAACAGCATCATCATATCATACTCCCGGCAGAAATTCAACGAAACTTCGCCAGAAGCCACGCTGTTTTTTGTCCTTTTTGCGCCTTTTACAATGCGGAGGACTGTGGGCTATCTGGAGAAAGCCCGGATACGAAAGGGATTGCTGGATTCAAAAAAATCGTTTTTTTACCACTAAACCACCCAAAAATCACGAAATCGGGGTTTGTTTTTTTCGTGCGCTTCCGGTATGATAAATACAACAGCTGTTACAAGTCCCACCCAATTTTGAAAGGAGGCTTTCCCATGGATTTGCATCAACTTTCGATTCTCTATTATTGCTGCATCGGGGTTGGGCTCCTGTTGCCGCTTTTGCACCTGCTGCTGGATGTGTTTGACTTTGACATTGACAGCGGCGCCGGGGAAGGCCCTCTCCCCTTTAGCCTGATGGCGCTGGCACTGGGCGTTCTGGTGTTTGGCGCTGTTGGAAAGATCTGTCTGCTTTTGGGTGGGCACTGGATTTTCAGCCTGATTCTGGGCGTCCTGTTTGGGGGAGCCGCTTTCTGGTGTATCAGCCGGTTTGTGATACGCCCCCTGAAAAGGAACTGCCCCACTGCCCAGGGAATCCGGGATCTGCGCTGGAAAGAAGGCGTGATGCAGCTGGCGGCCCGCCGGGATTTTGTGGGGACTGTGCGGGTTCTCAGTTCTACCGGCAGCTATGTCACTTATAGCGCCTCCCCCGCCTCCTGGGTGGAGGAGGAACTCCCCGTTGGCACCCCGGTTTTAATTGTGGAGGTTGACGAGGAAACCAACATCTGCACCGTTTGCCCTTTTGATTCCTATCAAAAGCAGCTGCGGTAATACAAAAAATCTTTTACACACACTAAGGGAGGTTATTGAAAATGCCTGAATTAACAAGTACCATGGTTTTGGTTGGCATCATTATCATCGGCATCATTATTGTACTTAGCGCCATTTTTTCCACCTGGAAAAAGGTGCCTGCCGACAAAGCTGCTATCATCACCGGCCTTGGCAAAGCCAAAGTTATCACCGGTGGCGGTATTATGGTTCTGCCGGTATTGCAACGTATTGACTACATCACCCTGGAAAACATCAGCTTTGATGTCAATATGCAGGGAACCCTGACCTCGGACGCCGTTCCGATTGAGGCCAATGGCACTGTGGTCGTGAAAATCAAGAACGACGAAGCCATGATCCGCTCTGCCGTGGAGCAGTTCAACTGCGGCAAGGAATCCGAAACCAAGCAGCACATCATGGAAACCGCACGGGATGTGTGCGAAGGCCGCCTGCGTGAAATCATCGCCGATATGACAGCCGAGCAGCTCTATAAAGATCGCAAGACCTTCTCCGAGCGGGTGAAAGAAGTGGCCGAAGAACAGCTCTCTGAGCTGGGACTGGAACTGAAATCCTTTACAATCAAGGGAATCGGCGACCAGAACGGCTATTTTGAAGCACTGAGCAAGCCCCAGATTGCAGCGGTAAAGCGTGACGCTGAAATCGCCCAGGCCGAAGCTGTGAAGGAAAGCATGATTAAGACTTCCGAAGCCCGCCGTGCCGGCGAGCAGGCCCGTCTGGAATCCGAAGCCAAAATGGCCGAGGCCAAAAAGGAAGCCGATATCAAAAAGCTGAACTTTGAAAAGGAACGCCAGACAACACAGGCAATCTCCGACGCTGCATACAGCATCCAGCAAAACGTGACCCAGAAGGACATCACCAACACGGAAATGGACGCCAATGTCTTGAAAGAGCAGCGTGCCCGTGAAGTGAGAGAAGCCTCTATCCAGATCGAGATTGCAGCCGAACAGAAAAACATTGAGCTTGCCAAGAAAAAGGCAGAGCGCAAAGAAGCAGAGCTGCTCGAAACGGTTATTAAGCCCTCGGAGGCTGAAAAGCTGCGTGCCGAATTGAAGGCAGAAGCAGAAAAGATCGCCATGATCAAGAAGGCAGAAGCACAGGCAGAAGCCAAAAAGCTGGACGCTGCCGCCGAAGCCGAAGCACAGAAGCTGGACGCACAGGCACAGGCCGAGCGCATCAAGCAGGAAGGTATGGCACAGGCTGAAATTACCGAGAAGCAGGGTGTTGCACAGGCAGAGGCCATCCGCCGTCAGGGTCTGGCAGAAGCAGAAGCACTGGAAAAGAAGGCAGAAGCACTGGCCAAGATGGACGACGCCGGTAAGCTGCAAATGGTGGTTGAAAAGCTGCCCGAAATTGCCCGTGCAATTGCCGAACCCATGTCCAAGATCGGGAACATCACCATTATTGATGGTTCCGGCAGCGGGGAAAACGGCGGCGGCGCCGCTGATGTTGCCCGCTATATGACCGGCTCTCTCAAAGCGGTCAACGAAGCGCTGAAAGATACCATTGGATTTGACATGATCGACGTGATGCGTGCCGGTACGCTGGAAGCCAAGACGACCCGCAATATCAATGTGGAGGGCTTGCCGGCTGTGCAGCCCGCTGTACAGCAAGCATCAGTACAGCCCACCGCTCCCCAAAACGAACAATAATCCGCTCCTCAGAAACAGTAAAAGGGTGTTGCCCATATGGACGACACCCTTTTGCTACTGATTATTTAGAACATCCCTTTGAAATATAAAAAACTCAAAATGAAAACTGATAGAGGTTAATTATGGCTATTAAGAGTTTATCGATTCGGATTGACGACCAGATGCTCAATAAATTGCATGTAGTCGCAGATTATGAAGGTCGCAGCGCCAACAGCCAAATCCTGATCCTGATTCGGGATGCAATTGAGAAATACGAAGAAAAGCATGGCGAAATAACATTTGACAGCAAAAAGACTGCAAATTGAAATAGGCTCCCGGAAATATCGGGAGCCTATTTTTGCTTATTGATTTTTATTCAACCCGTCCATGCTTGGGGGCAGCGGCTTCTACGGCGTCGGCTGCCGTATCCAGCCAAGGAGCCTCCACCAGCTCTACCAGGCCCTTGTCGCAATTGGCGGCAATTGCCGGGTCAATCGGCATCTGCCCCAACACCGGAATGTGATATTTGGCGGCCACTTCTTCCACATGGCTCTCGCCATACAGATGGATTTTTTTGCCGCAATCGGGACACTCCACATAGCTCATATTCTCCACCAGACCCAGCACCGGGATATCCATCATCTGCGCCATGGTCACCGCCTTGGAAACGATCATGGAAACCAGCTCCTGCGGAGAGGTCACGATGATAATGCCGTCGAGCGGCAGCGACTGGAACACGGTCAGCGGCACGTCACCGGTTCCGGGAGGCATGTCTACAAACATATAGTCCACGTCTTTCCAGATCACATCTGTCCAGAACTGCTTGACGGTGCCGGCGATCACCGGGCCACGCCACACCACAGGGGCGCTCTCGTCTTCCAGCAGCAGATTTACCGAGATCACGTCGATACCGGTTTTGGTTTTGGCGGGGATGATTCCCAGCTCAGTACCCATCACCTGCTCTTTGAGTCCAAAGCATTTGGGAATCGAAGGGCCGGTAACATCGGCGTCTAAAATGGCTGTATGCAGGCCACGGCGGTTCAGCAGCACCGCCAGCAAAGAGGTAACAAGGGATTTACCGACGCCGCCTTTTCCGCTGACAACGCCGATCACTTTTTTCACGCTGCTCAATTCATTGGGTTTTGCCAAAAGGCTCTGGGGGGAGGTACGGGAAGCGCAGTCGCCCTGTTGGCAGCTGCTGCAATCATGATTACATTCGCTCATGGGAAATTCCATCCTTTCCATCATACACAGTCCAGGGCGGCAGGAGAAATCCCGCCGCCCGGTTGCTATCTCTTATGATATCCCTGCCGAGACAGGCTGTCAAGTGCCGGGAAGCCCTTTTGGCTGAGAACCGGGCTTTTCCACCCGCTCCAGCTCAAACCAGAAGGCGCTTCCCTTGCCAACCTCGCTCTGCACGCCATACAGGCCGCCGTGCAGGTCGAGGATGGATTTGACAATAGAAAGCCCCAACCCGGAGCCGATCTGCGCCCGCTTATGGGATTTGTCCACTTTATAATAGCGTTCCCAGATATCTTTGAGCTTATCCGGCTCGATTCCCTCGCCGCTGTCGATCACTTCTACCCGCACGGTTTTCTCAGAGTTTTTCTGACACACCCACACGGTTTTGTCCTCGCCGGTATAGTTGATGGCGTTATTTACCAGATTATAGACCACCTGGCTGATTTTCAGCTCGTCCGCATTGACATAGGCGTCTTCATCGGCGCTGAAATAAAAATGGAAGTCTGCCATTTTGTCATACCGGGTCATGATCTCCCGGATGCTTTCGGTAAGGTTAAACACGCTTTTTTCCAGCGGGATAACGCCTGCCTGCAGCTTTGAAAGGTCGAGCATATCGTTCACCAGTGTGGTGAGACGGTTGGTCTCGTCAATAATAATCTGTACATTTTCGGGGGTGTTTTCACCGGGGATATCCCGCATGACCTCGCTGTATCCGGCAATCATGGTGAGGGGAGTACGCAGGTCGTGGGAAACGTTGGCGATCAAATCCCGGCGCAGCTGCTCCACCTTGGAAAGCTCCCCAGCCGCATATTGGAGGGTACGCCCCAGCTCCGAAATCTCCCGGAAGCCTTTTTCCTGAAATTGAATATCATATTCTCCGGTGGCCAGTGTTTTCGCCGATTCATTGATTTGCCGGATGGGAAAAGAAATCTTTCTGGCAATAAAAAGCGCCAGTCCAAGCGCCAGCAGGATCATCACGATGGTGAGATACCACAGCTGGATTTTCAGTGTGTCTACGGTGGATTCCACCGGAGTCAACCCGGAATAGAGGATGAGTAGGCGGTCGCCGCCGCCCTTTTCGGTAAAGGTCATGGTATAGATCATGTTGTCCGGCTGGCCGTTATGGTTATCTTGGCTGTACAGGTATGTCCCGCCCACCGACTGGGTTTCGAGATAAATCTGCGCCCTGTCCACCCAGGTGAGCTTATCCAGAAAGGAAGTTGGGGACGACTTCTGCACGATTGCCCACCGCCCCGAACTATCGGAAAGGGAAATGCTGATCTGCTTTTCACCAGCCGTCTGGGTAATCAATTCTTCCATCTGTTGCAAATCAAGCTGCTGCTCCTCCATGCGGGAAACCATGGCCTGACCGGTCGCCTGAATCTCGTTGATTTTGGTTGAGCGGTAAAAGCTTTCCAGCAAAGCGATCTGAAACACCCAGAGCAATATGACAATTACCAACGTAAACAGGGCAAAGCCGGCAAAAATCCCCCACCGGATGCTGATTTTCCCTTGAATCTTGTCTCGAATACTGTTCCAGTTATGCTTCAAAACGGTACCCCACCCCTCTCAGGGTCACGATCAGGCGGCTGTATGGCCCCAGGCTTTTCCGCAGCAGCTTGATATGGGTATCCAAAGTGCGGTCGTCTCCATAAAAATCATACCCCCATACGTTGGTAATCAGCTTTTCACGAGTGAGGGCGATGTTCTTGTTAGAGGCCATATAAAACAGCAAATCGTATTCTTTAGGGGAAAGGTCTACCCTCTCTCCGTCTACCTCTACCATCCGTCCGGTAAAGTCAATCACCAGACCGTCCACCCGCAAAATCTCACGCCCCTGCGACTGGTCGGGCCGAACCCGGTTCATAATGGCGTGAATCCGCATCATCAGCTCTTTGGGCGAAAACGGCTTGACCACATAATCGTCTACCCCCAGCTCAAAACCGTGAATCTTGTCGTATTCTTCGCCACGAGCCGAAAGCATCAAAACGGGCGTCTGGCAGATCTTGCGAATCTCGGCAACTGCCGAAAACCCGTCCAACTCCGGCATCATGACATCCATAATAATCAAATCAAACTGTCCCGGCTTCTCCCGGCAAAGCTGCACCGCCTCCATGCCGTCGGCGGCCTCTGTTACCTGGTTCCCTTCAAACTCCGCATACTTCCGGATGAGCATACGAATCTTGGCTTCATCATCTACCACCAGAAGACGTATCATCCCAAATCCCCCTGTTTCTTTTCTTCCTTTTTCCGTACGGCTCTTTCTTCAGACCCGTCTGTTTAAAATCTATCCCTTATCTTACGGCTGTAATGTGAAGGCTCTATGACGAAACAGCGAATTTCTCTATAGAACTCTATGAGTTCGACTCTATGAGTTCGACTCTATGAGTTCGACTCTATGAGTTTGACTCTATGAGTTCGACTCCATGAGTTTGGAATCACTGGATTCGGATGGACTGAATGATATGGCGAATCTCCATCAGGGAAGCCGGCGCCACCGAAAGCTCCCGCACTCCGATGGAAAGAAGATAACGGGTCATCACCGGGTCAGCCGCCGCTTCTCCGCACACCGAAACCCGAAGGCCGTTTTGCAGGCCGTTTTGCACCGCTGTTTTAATCAGCCGCCGCACGGCGGGGTGTTGGGCGTCGGAAAGCGCTGCAACATGAGGGTTCTCCCGGTCAGCCGCCATGGTGAACTGGGTGAGGTCGTTGGTACCGATACTGAAGAAATCCACATGCGGCGCCAGCAGGTCACTGATAACAGCCGCCGATGGGGTTTCGATCATCACGCCAAATTCATAATCCCTCCCAAAAGGAACCCCTTCCTTTTCCAGCTGGGAGGCTGCTTCTTTGAGCAGCTCCCGCACCATGATCACTTCTTCTACCGAAGCCACCATCGGAATCAGGATGGCCAGCTTGCCATATTGGGCAGCACGCAGCAGCGCCCGCAGCTGCGTTGTAAACAGCCCCTGGTTTTCAAGGCAGAACCGGATAGAACGCCGTCCCATTACGGGATTTTCTTCCCGCTCCATTTTGAGATAGGGAATCTGCTTATCCGCCCCGATATCAAGGGTACGGATCACCACCCGCTTGCCCTGCATCTGCTCCACTACCCGGCGATATGCGTCAAACTGCTCCTTTTCGGTAGGCAGCCTGCCCCAATACATAAACAAAAACTCGGTGCGGAAAAGCCCTACGCCATCCGCTCCTGCATCCAGCACCTCATCCATATCATTGGGATGGCTGATGTTGGCACACAGCTGCACCACCGCTCCATCCATCGTTACCGCCTTCATGCCCTTATACGATTCCAGCGCTTTTTGCTGTTTTTGATATTCCTCCGACATATGGCGGTAAAATTCCAGCGTTTCCTCATCCGGGTCCTGAATGACCACGCCCTTAAAGCCGTCCACGATAACCTCGCTGCCATCCTCCAGCTGCTCAAACCCACGCCCCAGCCCTGTAATGGCCGGAATCCGCATGGAACGTGCCAGAATCGCAGAATGGGACGTGCGGGAGCCTGTCCGGGTAAGAAGAGCCTGCACCCGGTCGGTATCGATCTGGATGGTCTGGCTGGGCATCAGTTCTTCCGCTGCCAGTATCCCCTCGCTGATGAGCGGCGCTTTTTCCTCTTTGTCCTCGCTCAAAAAATGCAGCAGCCGGGATACAATATCCTTTACATCCGCCCCTCTGGCCTTCATGTAGTCGTCGTCCAGTTCTTCAAACATCCGGAAAAACCGCTGCCCCACTTCCTGCACGGCAGTTTCAGCGGTTACGCCACGCCCCCGGATATAGTCCCGGATCTCGATAAAAAAATCCTGATCCTGCAAAAGTGCCAAATGGATTTTAAAAATACTGGAGTGATGCTCTCCCACTCTTGCAACCGCCCGATGATACACGGTTCCCACCTCGGTACAGGCATGTTCTCTCGCCTGCAAAAAACGGTTGATTTCCCATTCGGGATCGGCTGCTTTTTCGGGGACTGTCATCGCTGCTTTTTCCCAGTAAATATGCAGCTTTCCAATCGCATATCCTTCCGATGCGGCAATGCCTTCTATCCTTTTCATCCACTCGGCCTCCCTTCGGCAACAGGCCGGACCACCGGCATACCCAGATACAACAAAGGCACCGCCCAGATTTCCATATACCGGGCAATGCCTTTTCTTTTTACTACTTTATTGTAGCAAAAAATGTTTGATTGTCAAGAGAGTATTTGGTAAAAAAGACGGAATTTAAATGCTTTTTTCGACTTTTTTTATCATAGTGTTCGTTTTCTGTGTCGAAAAGCCTTATCGCAGGAGCTTGCTGGCAACATCGGTATCACACAATTGCTTGATACTGTAGACAGCGGCCAGCTGGGTAATCCCGTTATCTTCGATATACTGATAAATATCCTGATTGAAATACCGCAGGTCTACCACATGGATCTCGGCAAAATGCTGCGCCAAAAAGGGAATCATGCAGTTGGCATACGAGTCTTTGATAAGCAGGAGCTTGCCTTCTTTTACAGCGCTGTTGCGGATTACATCCACGCTGTGGTTACCGCCGAGGAAGGTGGAATACTTATCCTTTTCCTCCAGGTATTCTGTCCAGTACAGATCGTCCCGCACATTTTCGCCCGTCTGCTGTGTGAGGGTATTTTCCCCTTTATACCGGGGCAGATAAAAGCCGTCCGGCTGCTGCCACCAGTAAATCGCCTTGGAATACAGCGTGCCATAAAAGCTGTCGGATACCTTTTCAAACTCATACTGCTCCCGCTCCACCGGCGTAAATCCCATAGCCTTTGCCATTTCGGTATAACCCACAAAGGCGCCTTCCAGATTCCAGTGGTGATCGGTCTTATAATAATAATCACCGTTTTTCAGTGCAAGGGCATCAAAGGTATCCACCACGGTGGTATTCTCATCGGCCTTTTTCTCAATCGCTTCCAGCGCTTTGCGCTGATCGTACTCCGGGGCAAATGCGGGCAGGTTTTCGGGCTGCTCCTGTGCGCCGGAGGGGACGGCCAGAATGGTGAGCGGCAAATTGGCGTTGGCGCTGAACCCGGTGATCGAGCTGATATTATCCTCAAACACAGTGGTATGGTCGGGGGGCAGCAGCACCTCATAGATATGGTCGTTCTTTCCAAAATACACGCCGCCTTCTGCCGGGACTGTCCCATAATTGGAAGCGAGGTCTTTTTTGCCGGAAGCCAGCATGATCTGGGTATGCAGGGCGATAAAATCCCGGCGGAGCATAAAGTGGTCGGAAACAAAATTTTCAACGCCGGTCATAAACGTGCTGTCAATCAGGTTTTCTCCGCTGATGGTAGGAAACTCTTCCAACATCCGGTTTTCATCCGGAGAGAAATCCTCTTTGGGCAACACAATCAGCGACACCGAGCCCACCGCCATGACCAGCAGCAGGAACACGGCCACGATGCAGCGCTCCCAGCCGCATGTTTTGATGATCTTCTGAAGTTTCTGTTTCATGGGCTCCTCCTAATCAGAATTGGAAATACAAAAACGGGTTGTAGGAATTATCCACCAGGAAGCACACCGACACCAGCAGCAGGGCACAGTATCCCACTGTCCACACAGCCTTGCTCAGGGTGTTGCCGGTACGCATCTTTTCGGTGAGCTTTCCGGCCAGCGGCGAGCTGCACAGGGCAGCGATAACCAGCGTGGGGCCAAAGGTCAGGAGGCAATACAATCCCTGGTTGTCCACTGGAACGGTGCCGATGCCAAACATGGCGCCAAGCATCTGGAACGCCTGCATGATGTCCTCATAGGAGAAGAACACCCAGCCGATAACAACGGCGAGAAAGCTATACAGCCAAGAGAAAAACTTCGGGATTTTTTCCAGCCATTTTCCAAAGAACAGCTTTTCACAAATAATCAGCACGCCAAAATAGATGCCCCAAAGCGCATAGTTCCAGCTGGCGCCGTGCCAGATGCCGGTGAGCAGCCACACAATGGCCATATTGCGAACGGTAAGCAATGTGCCGCCACGGCTGCCGCCCAGCGGGAAATAGACATATTCCTTGAACCAGGTGCCCAGCGTGATGTGCCAGCGCTGCCAGAACTCCCGGACGCTGTGGGACACATAGGGCAGGCGGAAGTTTTCGGGAATCTCATAGCCAAACATTTTGGCAAGGCCGATAGCCATATCGGAATAACCGGAGAAATCGAAATAGATTTGGAAGGTAAAGGCGAGGATTCCGAGCCATGCGGTGAGCGTGGAGGGAGAACCAAGATACTCTACCTTATCGGCCAGCGCCGCTACATTGTTGGCAATGATGACCTTTTTGAAAAGGCCCACCAGAAAGCGTTGAGCACCGGCGGTAAACTTTTGCAGGCTCTCTTTGCGGTTGGTCAGCTGCAAGGCCATGTCCTCATAGCGGACGATGGGGCCCGCCACCAGGTGGGGAAAAAATGAAACATAGGCGCCATAGTTGATAATACTGTGCTGGCGTGGCGCACGGTCACGGTAAATATCGATGGTATACGACATGGACTCAAAGGTATAAAACGAGATACCGATGGGCAGCGCCACCTCCGGCACCGGGATTCCCAGCCCGGTGAGGGAATTAAACGTGGAGGTGAACAGCCCCGCATACTTGAAAAAGCCCAGCAGAGAGAGGTTCACGATCACGCTTTCGATCACAAAGCCTTTGGCAATCATCGGGCGGTGGCGGAATTTGTCCACCATTGCGCCGTTAAAGTAATCGATAAAGGCGGTAAACAGCATGAGCAGGATATACACCGGCTCGCCCCAGGCATAAAACACCAGGCTGAACACAAACAAAACCAGATTCCTGAACTGGCGGGGAACCAGATAGTAAACTACCAGCACCACCGGCAGGAAAACGAACATGAATAACAGGCTGCTGAAAATCATGGCATTCTTCCTTTTTACTATTTGTAGTTTTTATTATTGTTTATACTAAACGTTTGATTATATGCTCTTTTCCATATCCACATGGGGACAATGCTCGTCCAGATATTCGCCGCTGCAAACGGTATATCCCAACTTCTGATAAAAGCCAACGGCCTGCACCTGTGCCGAAAGCACCAGCTTTTCTGCGCCATGGGCAACGGCGGCTTTTTCCAGCTCTGTCATCACCATGCGTCCCAGCTGCTTTCCACGATAGGGCTTTCGCACCGAGATGCGCCCCATGTGCCAGACCTTCCCGCCTTTGTCACAAAAGGTGCGACCAGTAGCGGCCGGGTTCTCCCCTTCCAGCACCAGCACATGAAGCGCACGGCTGTCGATATCGTCAAATTCATTATGGAACCCCTGTTCCTCTACAAAAACTTCCTGCCGGATGAGGCGGGCCTGCGGCAGGGAGTCCAGCCCGCAAACGGTCAGGGTGTGAAATTGTGATTGCATCTGTTTCCTCCTGGTGTTCAACGCTGATGGACGTCCAGCTGCGGGAAGGGAATTTCAATCCCAGCGGCGTCAAAGGCGTTTTTCACATCTTCCTGCATCTCAAAATAGAGTGGCCAATAATCGTCCACTTTACACCAAACCCGCACGATCATGGTGATACTGCTGTCGCCGTGTGCGCCCACGGCAATCAGTGGCTGCGGGTCGTCCAAGGCTTTTTCGTGTTCCTGCACCACGGTTTCCAGCACAGCACGGGCCTTTGCCAGATCAGTGGTATAGGCTACCGAATAGGTAAGATCCAGCCGCCGGGTTTCCTGGGCGGTAAAGTTGGTAATCACATTGGCCGTCAGCTCGGAATTGGGGATGATGATCTCCTTATTGTCAAAGGTACGCAGGGCGGTAAACATCATCTCAATGCGGTCAACCGTGCCCTCTACGCCGTCTACCACCAGATAATCCCCCACCCGGAAGGTATGGGTAAACAGTATCTGCACGCCGCTTGCCACATTGCTCATGCTGTCTTTGAGGGCAAGGCCTACGGTTACGCCCAATGCGCCCACCGCTGTGATGATGGAAGTCACATCAAATCCAAGTTGAGCGGCAGCGGTGATGCCCACCAGCACTTTGAGCAGGATGCTCACCATTGAGCTGATAAAGGTAATCACGCCGGCCTCGGCACGCCCCCGCTCCATGGCTTTTCCCAGAATCTTGACCAGCGCCTTTGCCAGGAACCAGCCCACTACCACAACGATAATAGCGCCCAGAACCTTTGGCGCCACCGTTTGGAGCCAGCTTATCAGCCATTCCCAAAATTTTTCCATTCTTCCTGTTTCTCCTTTCTGCTACCGGGATTGATAGTCGAACTTTTCTATATACAAAAGGGATGACTCTTAAAAAGCATTAGCCTTCTTATTATATCATCTCCTACTGGCGGGAAAAAGAGGGATTTCCTATTTTTTGCAAAAATTATGCTATCCTACCGGAAAAACTTCCAATCCCAGACACTTTATGCTATAAATCCCATGCGCTTTGTGCTATAATAATACAAAACTTCTATGTGAAAACTATTCACACACTGAAATTAAGTTTGAAAACCCCCTTTTTTCACGATTAGGCTCTCACAGAAAAGCAGGCTCACCGGTTTTCAAACAGCTCTGGAAAGTATTGCTGGAGGATTTGTACCATGTTACAGCCAACGGAACATCTGCCTGTATTTTACTCCGTCTGCCTTTTTCCATACGACACCATGGATCGATTTCACGGCCCTCTGGCGCAGCTGCGCCGTCAGTTTTTTGAAACCGGAAAAGGCAGCCGGGTTTCCGGGCGGGACGACAGCAGCGGCCAGCCCTTTCGCTATAAGGGAATCATCCGTCAAAACCGCCTGAAATGGCTTAAAAGAAGCGGACGCCTGGCGGTGGAAGAAACCGAACAGGTTTCAGAAGGCTCCCGCCTGCTGGTACGAAATTTACAGGGGCAACTTGCAGCGCAGGTGTTGTATCAGGAAAACCGCTGGGTCAAAACCGAATATTTTCGTCCGGGCAGCCAGTTTCCGCAGGTAACGCTGGAGCCCGACCCCGAAAACGGCTGTATCCTGCGGCAGGACTATGACCCTCGGACAAGCAGTTATTCCCCCAGCCGTCTGTACCCCTGCCCGATTTATCCGGGAACCGCCCGGCAAAGCCGAATCAACTCCCAAGCCGGCGTGCCGCAGCTGCTGGCCTATACCAGCCTGGGCGACTTGTGCTACTGCACCAGAGAAGAACAGGAGCTTCGTCTGGCATTGGAAAAGGAATGGGAAGAAGCCGGAGGAATCGAGTCCTTGCCGGTATTTTCGCCACGCCCGGTTGCGCCCCCCGCTCCTGCTGCCCCGGAACCTCTCAAACCGCCGGTGTCAAAGCCCGCAAAGTCCCGCAGCCGCAAGTCTTCCGGCCATCCGGACGGCAGTTATTCCGCCAACCACGAAGTTTTGCGGGTGGAGGTAGAAGCGCCTGCCCGCCCCCACGCCAGCCGGTACTGGGTGGCAGTCAAGCGGCTGAATGGGCCGGTACTCACCGACCATCAGCGGCTTTCGCAGGCATCCCACAATCACCGGGAACCGGAATCCAAAGCCGAAGGAGAGCCCCCGCCCCTTTGGGGGCAAAAAGCGGCAAAACGGATTGTAATCAGCGCAGAAGAAAGCTGCCTTTATTTTGGCGAGCTTCTCGATGGGATGCGTACCGGACGGGGACGCACCCAACAGCCTAGCGGGGCAACCGCCTATGAGGGCGGCTATCGAAACGACCAGCGGGACGGCTGGGGCGTGAGCTACTACCGCTCCGGTGAACCATGCTATATCGGCGGCTGGAAGGAAAACCGCCGCCACGGGTTGGGGGCCACATTCCAAAACGAAGCCCATGCCCTGCATATAAGCCGGTGGCAAAACGGACATCCCGGCAAAATGGCATCGCTGTTTGACCGGGAAGGCAACCTGCGCTTTGCGGGGCGGCTGGAAAACGGCATCAAGCAAGGCGCCGGGGTTTCGTATCAAAGCGACAGCGGGACGGTATTTGTGGGGAAATGGAAGGATAACCAGCCCACCGGAGAAGGAACCGAGTTTGACGGAGAGGGAAATCTGGTGTATACCGGCATGTGGAAGGACGGAAAACGTCACGGACATGGCACAGAGTTTGACACAGAAGGCAACGTGATTTTCAGCGGGGAATGGCGGGACGGAGCATATTATGAGGGCGTATGCTACCACCGCCTGCCTGAAAAATAACTGAATTAGGGGCTATCTGAAAAGTCGAAATTATCGTCTTTTCCTACAATCACCGACAGCTACTGCGTTAAAAAAACTCGGAATCCATCAAGGATTCCTGCGTTTTTTGCCTTGTATCTGCCTGTTGATTGTGAAAAATTCTT
>CAJFNK010000021.1 GCA_904394685.1 Candidatus Heritagella gallinarum | reverse complement strand
TCCTACGGACATCATGAAATGATGTCGTGCAATGACAGCTACTGCGTTAAAAATACTCGGAATCCATCAAGGATTCCTGCGTTTTTTCCTTGTATCTGTCTATTGCTTGCGGAAAATCCGTCAATTTCTTAGTTTTCAGAAACGCCCTAGCAGGATGGATATTTTTGGTTATATTCAATTTTTTAATCGTAAAAGCCCATATACTTTTCCATGCTGTCCATGACCGCTTTCACATTTTCCAGCGGAATCCCCGGATACAGGCCGTAAATCATCGTAAGCCCTCCCTGAGGCGTAGCGATCGACGAAACCTCTTTGCGAATCAGTTCATCGATCTCTTTAGGCGTACCAAACCGGGTGATTTTCTGGCGGTCAATATCAAGGTCAACACAAACCTTTCCCGAAAAACGCTCCGCAATCCAGTCGATGCCATTTACAAGATCCTGCAAGTTGATAATTTCTACTCCGCCATCAATCAAATCATCTACCAGTGTGCGGATATCACCGTCAGAGTGCATGTGAATCGGGATTCCCTTCTCTTTGGCCGGACGGATAATCCGCTGATAAGAAGGCTTGATATACGTCCTAAACTGGTCGGGCGATAACATCGGGCCCACCTGCATTCCCAGATCTTCCCCATATGTCATCACATCTACCCCACATTCCAGATAGTGACGGATAATCCCAAGATTAAATTCTTCTACCAGCTGAATCAGCTCCCACAGCCGGGGCTCCTCGTCCATCATATCAAACAGCAGGTTTTCATACCCACGAATATCACACAACTGCAAAAATGTGTGACCATGCCGCAGGCCTCCCATATGTAGTTCGTCCGGCGTGTTCTGGATTTCATCCTGAATTTTTTTCCAGTCTACCGGGCCGATTCCCATACACACATCCGGGTTGGGAGCCTGATAGGTTGCAAAATTGTTCCAGTCTGCCAGCGGATGGCCGGTGACTGTGCCGGTGATCCCATCTACTGTTGTCTCCCATACACAGCCGAAATCATCACGGTATGGGGCGTCCTTTCGGGCAACACTTGCAAATTCTGGTGTAAAGGGGAGGGCGGGCTTTTGAAAATCGGGGAAAAGAAGGGGATGCTGCTCCATCAATTCAAACAGCGCCTCCTGTGGATAAGCCTGGTAACAGGCATCATTCATCCCAAACGTCATGGGAATATAATCCGGCCGCTCAAAGCGTACCGCACGAAGATAGTTTTCCTTTTTGTTCATGTTTGATCCTCCTAATTTGGATATGAGTTTTTTTATTCTGAAATCTCAATTTCTATTTTGCTGTGTGCAGATACGTCAAAATAATACTTTCTAATCTGCTGTTCCCCATTTTCAATCCAGATCTCCCCACCGGCCTCATACTGCGTGGGGTTATCAATCGTGAGCTTGTTAGAACTTTCCGAAAAAGAAGCCTCCAAATGGTCAAAAACAGCAAGCTGATGTTCCTTTACATCCATATATACACTGGGGATTTCTGCACAGATCAGCAAGGCCGATACTTCCGGCCACACAGAAGAAGGCGCCAGTACTTCTCCCACAGCGTCTTTCCCCTCCCAGTCACTGGTCTGTACCCGCTCGCATACGCATCCGGGCGTTGGGTTCTTATCTGCCAGAGTTGGGAACAGCCTGTTTTCTGTTTGCACAAACTGCATAACCCCTCGTGTAATTTCTGATAAAAGCTGAAGGAACTCCGGTTTTCTGGTAGCCCGATACAGCCACAGCAAGCTGGCGCCAGACAACGTGCAAATTCCGGGAGCGGAGTGTTTATTTTGTGCATTGGCAAAAACCGTCCCGGTGGTACGCATCCCAAACCGTGCATTGGTGCTGCTTTGTGGAAAGTTAAAATCATAGCTCATCACCCAGGAAGCCGCATAATGAGCTGCTTTCACAGCCTGTTGTTTCCACATCTCTTTTCCGGTCGCCAGATAAAGCTCTACACAGCTTTCCAGTAATCCGAAAGAGCTTTCGCTGTCTGGGCACTGTAAAATTTCGCCCGGCCCGCCGTTAAGCAACCCTTGATCCAGATAAACATCACAGTAATATTTTGTAATTTCTTCCGCAGTCTCCAGATAGCCTCCAAACAGCTGATCTGCCAGCACCAGAGCAGCCCCAGTGATTGCACCGGCCGCACTCCCCCCGATTACGATTTCATTGGTTGCAATATTGATAAACTGCCCAAGCTGGCCATTGGATTCCCACAGTTTTTGAAAAGCGTCACACAGCTTTCTGGTTCCTACCAGGACTTGTTCGGGGACTTGTTCCGAGACTTGTTTTTCTTCCCGGCTTTGCAGATACATGATCTGACGCAAAATAAAGTAGAGGGCATCTGCGTTTTTCCGAATCAACAGAATGTTTTGATCCTCTTCGGTTTCTGTTTCTCCCAAAAAGTATTTTAGCGTATCACCATACCTCTGCCTGTCTATATACATGGGATATAACCAGCCATTTTGATTTTGAAGCTTTGAAAAAATAAACTGTAAGGTCGATTCCGCATGTTTTTGAGAGTTCCGGTTGCCTTTACACAGCAGGGGATAACCTGCAATCCCTCCGCCTACCCAGCCTGTCTGCCAAAATTGCCTGCCGTTTTTACTTCCAAGCCCATAAAACCCTTCCTCAGCATCATAATACGCTGATTCAAACCTCTTTTCAATAGAATCAAATGCTTGGGAAAACGGGACAACACATCGGCTTCCAGCGTGGGGTTCCAATGCATACCGGTTTTGAAACACTTTTTCAAACAATCCGCTGACACTGCTGCATGCAAAATAACAAAGAACAAATGGAAGCTCGATATGGTCGCCTTTTTTAAACCATTTTCCCTCATCATCCGACAATACCTGCGTATCCGTCATACGATAGTAATATTCCTCCCGGACACCCGGAACGCATACTGAAAATTCTGCTGCCTCAGCTTCCAGATCTTCCTTTACAAAAAGCCCATTATAGCCATAAGGGGTTTGATGAACGGTCTGGAAAATACAGCCTGCCTTTTGTTTGGGATCATAATAACTGATCATCGGCGTCGATACATCCCCGCTCAACAGCTGTATCCGGGATTGATTTTGGCAGTCGGAGAGCCGGGGAATATCCGTGATCTTTACAGGGGTATCAGAAGGGCTCCAAAATTCTGTCGGAACAAAAGGCGGATATTTAACGTCAATACAGTGGTAACGGTTTCCATTGTATACCGCCGCAGGCAGAAGAAGATAGTTTTCCTTATGCCAATTTGAAATTGTAAGGCTAAGAGAAACAGAGGCTGGAAGTTCCACATCTTCCAGAAAAGAGACCATCAGCTTCCCATGCAGACTATCTTGCCTGTTTTCACAGATACATTGCACTTGACAGGATTCTTCTGAAATCAATCCCTGTCCCGCTATCGGATAGCAAGTACTCCTTATCGGAGAGGAACCCTGATAATATGTAAAATTTACAGAAAGCTCATATCCTCTTTCAATAAACATTTCTTTCATTTTTCGTGACCTTCTTTCCTGAAAAGCATTCACTCTAAAACTTGATATGACAAAAAAGCCCGCTCCGGCTAACTTTTCGAGTTGGAGCGGGCTTTTGTGAAACTAGTTATTCATCGGTTTTTCTTTTTCGCCAGTTACATGCCAGCGCTGCCAGCATCATTGCTGCAAATGCTGCTGTGAAAAGAATGGCAATATCGCTGTAATCTCCGGTAGCCGGCGTTCCTTCGTCTCCCTTGTCCGGGGTGGAAGGTGTTTCTTCTCCATCGTCCGGGCCAGACGGGTCATCCGGATTCGACGGGGTTTCGTCTGCTGTGCTCAGGTTCTTGATCGCATCATCCAGTTCCTTCACAGCGTTATCCACTACGCTCTGGTCGTCTTCACTCAGGCTTTCGTCTGCCAGAACCAGATTTGCGTTTGCCAGCGCTGCCTTAAATACGGCTACACTCTCTGCTGTATACTGGCTCACATCCATTGCGTTCGCTTTGTTAATCAGGCCTTCCAAGATTGATTTATCTGCCTTGTACCGTTGGGCTACAATTGCTTTCAGCAGTTCATCCGCCACAGGCTGGATATCGCTTTCCATGGCATCTCCATCTTCGTATACGGTCTTTGCTGTATCCAGAGCATCCAACAGCTGCTGCCAGATATCACCCTGTACATATTTCTCCGCATTTGCT
>CAJFNK010000020.1 GCA_904394685.1 Candidatus Heritagella gallinarum | reverse complement strand
TTGAAGACTACAAGGTTGATAGGCTGCGTGTGTAAGCATGGTAACATGTTCAGCTTGGCAGTACTAATAGGCCGAGGGCTTGACCAAATACTTCTTGGTCAGTCTGATTGACTTCCTCCAGTCTGATTTCATTCTTTATTCAGTTTTGAGTGTATAATGGAAAGCCGTCCAAATGGACGGCTTTTTTGTTTTTTAGAGCTCATATCACTACCGCTGCCCTCATATGCTGGTTGGGGGTGATTTTGTGGAAAATATTGCCCGATTGCTACGGGAATTGTTGTGGGGATGGCCGGTGCTGGCGGGGATTTTACTGGCTGGCATCCATTTAAGCATCCGTACAGGCTTTTTGCCGTTTACTCATTGTATATTTTGGATTAAAAATACAATTGGTTCTTTCTTCTCTAAAAAAACTGACCCCCAAAAAGCAAAAGCGGGTAGAATTTCCCCGATACAGGCGCTGTTCACCGCTCTTGCCGGTTCGATTGGTACTGGGAATATTGTTGGCGTGGCAACCGCTTTGACCCTTGGCGGGCCGGGGGCCATCTTCTGGATGTGGGTTTCGGCCGGGATTGGAATGACTACCATCTGGGGAGAAGCGGTGCTGGCTGTAAAATACCGGAAAAAAGAGCCTAATGGCCAACAATCTGGCGGCCCCATGTACTATTTGGAGCGAGGAGCCGATAAAAAAGGGCTGGCTTGGCTGTTTGCGGCCGCCTGTGTGCTGGCTTCTTTGGGAATGGGCAATATGGCACAGTCAAATGCAATTGCCGGAGCTTTAGAGGAAGGCTTTTCTGTTCCGCCGGTGTGGACGGGTGTGGTTGTGGCGGCGCTACTCTTTGTGATTTCAGCCGGAGGAATGAAGCGAACCGCCAGGGTAGCAGAAAAGCTGGTTCCATTGATGGCAATCGGGTATGTTGCGGTGTGTGTGGTGCTGCTGATTGCATTTTCAGAGCGAGTCGTTCCGGCATTTCAGATGATTTTTCACGATGCCTTTTCTTTGGAGGCGGCAGCCGGAGGGGTTGGCGGAACGGTCATGCTGCGTGCAATGGAGTGTGGCGTTTCCAGAGGGATTTTCACCAATGAGGCCGGGCTGGGCTGCTCTGTGATGGCCTATGGAGAAAGCGGCGGCGATGAGCCGGGCAAACAGGCGTGTTGGGGGATTTTGCAGGTGGTAATTGATACGCTGCTCATGTGTACCCTGACGGCGTTGTGTATCTTGGTCACCGGCTCCCTTTCCAGCGGGAAAGATGGGGCGGCGTTGAGCACGGTGTGCTTTTCGGCTTTGTTAGGCTCGTGGGGAGAAGGCTTTGTCTGTGTGGCGATTACGCTGTTTGCCTTTGCAACCATGATGGCATGGAGTGCTTATGGTCAAAAAGCGCTGCAATATCTGGCGGGAAATCACTTTCAAACTGCCTATCGGGTGTTGTTTGCGGCAGCGGCGGTGTTGGGGTGCCGATTGAGTTTGACGGCGGTGTGGGATTTTTGCGACAGCTTCAACGGCCTGATGGCCATTCCCAACGTTGCGGCGCTGTTTTTGCTTTCGGGAGAAATTGTAGAAGAAAAAAAGAGATGCCTAACGAGAAAAAAATACGGGCATTTCTCAAAGAATAGGAAATCAAAAACAGTTGCCGGAAATAGCCGGGTATGGTAAGATAGGAGTTAGTGAGAATCGGGAGAAGGCGGGGCTTTCTCCCGATTTTTGGTGAAAATAAAAGAGCGTGCCGAGGGTTGCTGTTTTGGCATCGCTTTTGAAAAGGAAGGATATGCAATGACAGAAACACCACTTTATACGGCGCTGAAAGCTCATCTTTCCAAAAACCGTGCCGCTTTTCATACGCCGGGGCACAAAGGGCGCTTTTTGCCCGCTGACCTCTATGAAATGGATTTGACAGAGCTTCCCGATACCGACAGCTTGTTTGAGGCGGACGGCTGTATCGCACAGGCAGAAGCCAAAGCAGCGGAGCTATTCCATAGCAGGACCACTTTTTTCTCTGCCGGCGGGTGTACCCTGTGTATCCAGGCCATGTTTTGTCTGGCGGCGCCACAGGGAGGCAAAGTAATTTCCAGCCGTGTCATTCATCGCAGCGCTGTGAATACCATGGCGCTTTTGGGGATTAAGCCGGTCTGGGTTCGTCCACGCCCAGATGCCGGTCCTGGGCTGGCGGGTCGCCTTTATCCGGAGGATGTAAAAGCAGCGCTGCAGGAAAACCCGGACGCCAAAGCGGTTTATGTGACCAGCCCCGATTATTATGGGGTGCTGGCAGATATCCGGGGGCTTTCTCAGGTGTGTCATGAGTATGGCGTGCCTTTGCTTGTCGATAACGCCCACGGCACGCATTTGGCGCTGCTGGGAAAACATCCTCTTGCGCTGGGAGCTGATCTCACCGCCTGTTCAGCACATAAAACGCTGCCGGTGCTGACGGGGGGAGCTTTTCTCAATGTGGGAGAAACAGCGCTGTCACGCCGCCTGCATTTTGCCGAGAGAGCTAAAGAAGCGATGGCGTTGTTTGGCTCCACCAGCCCGGCCTATCCGGTGATGGTTTCTCTTGACCTTGCCCGTGCGTGGGCGATGGAACACGGAAAAGAGGAATGGGAGCGGCTGGCTGAGCGGATGGCAGAAATAAAGGAAACCGCTTGGAAAAAGGGGATTTTGCTTCCTCTGGGGGAAACTGATCCCACCCGGTTGGCGATTGGCACTTTACCGCTGGGAATGAGCGGGGAACAGGCCGCCGAATATTTCCGGGAAAAGGGGATAGAGCCGGAACATGAGGACGGCGGCTATGTGGTGTTCATTACCACGCCGTTTCATACGGAGGAAGAACTGGACAGGCTGGAAAAGGCCGTGATGAGCCTGCCGGATTGCACTGCTTCGGTGACAGAGAGCCTGCCCGCACTTCCCGCACTGCCGCCGGTTGCTATGACGCCGAGAGACGCCGTGCTGTCGTTTCAGAAAAAAATACCCCTGCAAAACGCCGTGGGGCGCATTGCAGGGGAGGCGGCCTGTCCTTGTCCGCCGGGGGTTCCGGTCGTCATGCCTGGCGAGAAAATCACAGAGGAATGTGCCCGGTTTTTGGAACAGGCTGGGGTATATGAAATCTTTGTCGTAGAAGAATAAGGAAGATCAATCGTTTTCGTCTACCACAATACCGTCGTGGGTAACATGGATGCGTTTATCCGGGATTCCGTGAAGCAGGTGGTGCATCCGGCGATAATAAAAAATCATCAGGATCACAGCGGCTGCCGCCCAAGCGGCGATTTCGGCAAAATAAATGCCGAATTGCCCCAGCCAAATAGGGAGGAGCAGGGCGCAGCCGATTCTCATAGAAAGTTCCGCCACACCCGAAACCATGGGAATCACGGTATCTCCCATTCCCTGAAGAGCAGAGCGGTATAAGTGCAGCAGATACAGCACGGAGAGCAGCGTACACATGACAAACAGATAGGTATAGGCAACATCCAGTACAGCGGCAACTTCACCAGCGTCGCCGGAAATGAACAGCATCAGGACGGTTTTTCCAAATGCAATCATCAATACAGAAATAATCAATGAGGTAACAATCGCCACTTTCAGAGCGGAGCGCATCCCCAGCCGGATGCGCTCAAATTTTTTGGCGCCCAGATTCTGGCCGGTAAAAGTGGCCATCGAAAAACCAAATGAGGTGGCTGCCAGTTCCAGCAGGCCATATAGCTTGTTAGTAGCAGTAAAGCCGGCCACAAAGATAAAGCCGAATCCGTTGATGACATACTGTACCACCAGGCCGCCAACCGCAATCACGGTGTTTTGGAACGCCATGGGAAGTCCCAGCTGGAACAAACGGCGGCACAGCACTCTGTCCGGCTGCCAGTCGGACTTCTGCATTTTCAGGATGGTCATGCGGCGAAGTACCCAGAGGCAAAAGACACAGGAAAACACCTGTGCAATCACCGTAGCAGCGGCAGCGCCGGGGATACCCCAGTGGAAAAACATGACAAATACAATATCCAGCACAATGTTGATAACCGAAGCCACCAGCATCGCATAGAGCGGGGTTCGGCTATCACCCATAGCCCGCAGAATCGAGGCCATCATATTATAGGCGGTTACCACCGAAGCACCGGAAAAGATGATCTGTAAGTAAGAAAGGGAATTTGGCAAAATATTAGATGGAGTATTCAATAACCGCAAAAGCGGTTCAGCGGTAAGCAAGCTGACAGCCGTGATTACAATGGCGATGATAGCCGAAAGCAGGGCGCTCATGGCCGTTACTTTTCGCAGGCCGTCGGCATCGTTGGCGCCAAACCGCTGGGAGATCAAAATGGAAAAGCCCTGTGTAAATCCCATGATAATGCCCAGTACCATCCAGTTCAGCCAGTCGGCAGCGCCAATCGCTGCCAGTGCCTCTACCCCCAGCACCTGCCCTACCACCATGGTGTCTACCATCGTGTATAGCTGCTGACATATACTGCCTGCCATCAGCGGCAGAGCAAAAGAAAGCAAAAGACCGGCAGGCTTCCCTGTGGTCATATCCTTCATTCGTTCCGACATAGTGACCTCCGTTAAAAAATGGTTGTTTATAAACAGCGCATACAATATAACAATACCCTGTTTTTTGGGGAAAAGTCAAGCCTAATCTTTTGGAAACAGGGAAAGCTGAGGTCATTCATTGACAACTCAAATAATTTTGCTATACTGGTATATGCGAAAAAGTAAAAGAAGGGGGATTGTGATGCAGGAAAGGATCGGTCGTTATATTTCGATGATACACCGTCAGGAACAGCGCTTTGTCTGTAAAAAGATGGAGTCATATGGTCTTGATTTGGGATTTCCGGAATACCTGTTCCTGTATGGTGTTTCTTTATATGAAGGCTGTATGCAAAAGGATTTGTGCTGGTTGCAGGGGGTAGATGACGCTATGGCAACCCGGTCGGTACGAAAGCTGATGGAAAGGGGCTATCTGTTCCGCAACCGTCAGGAAGAAGACCGGCGTGCCTACCGGCTGTATCTGACCGAATCGGGGAGGGAAATCATCCCGAAGCTGGAGGAAGTTTTGAACCAGTGGCACCGGGAAATTATCGGGGAAATGGATGAAGGACAGAGGATACAGCTTACCAGCCAGCTAAAGCGTGTGGCGCAATTGGCGCAAAAAGTAAACGGGATGGAAAACACCGGCTGGCCGGAGTTGTTTGGCGAGAATAGAAGGGAACGTGAAAAAGAATGAATAACCGATTGGGAGAAGAAAAGGTTGGAAAGCTGCTGCTGCAATTTGCGGTGCCCAGTGTGATTTCCATGCTGGTGAGCGCACTTTATAATATTGTAGACCAGATTTTTATCGGCAACGGAATCGGTATGAACGGCAACGCCGCCACCAATGTGGCGTTTCCCCTCAGCACGCTTTGCACCTCGCTGGCGCTGCTGTTTGGCATTGGCGGAGCCGCCAGCTTTAATTTGAATATGGGAGCGGGAGAGCGCAAAGAAGCGTCCAAATATGTGGGCAATGCGGTGTTCTTGCTGGTGTCATCGGGAATATTGGTCTGCCTGCTGGTGCGGGTATTCCTGCATCCACTGATGCTTCTGTTTGGTGCTACCAAAGACACACTGGACTATGCGCTGGAATATACGGCAATTACCTCGTTTGGCTTTCCGTTTTTGATTCTCTCCACCGGCGGCAGCGCATTGGTTCGGGCGGATGGAAGCCCCCGGTTTTCCATGTTCTGTATGCTTACCGGCGCTGTGATCAATACCATATTGGACCCGCTTTTTATTTTTAGTTTCAATATGGGCATGGCTGGCGCTGCCTGGGCCACCGTGTTGGGGCAAATCGTATCCGGGTGTATGGTGTTGGGATATCTGTTGCGCTTTCGGTCGGTGTCGCTTACCAGAGAGTGCTTTATGCCCAATTTGCGGCATTGCCTGCGGATTGCTGCGCTGGGCGCATCCAACTGTTTTAATCAGATCGCCATGATGGTGGTACAGATTGTGATGAACAACACCATGACGTATTATGGGGCGATGTCTGTTTATGGACAGGAGATTCCGCTGGCCTGTTCGGGAATTATCAACAAAGTGAATATGATTGCTTTTTCGCTGGTAATCGGAATCTCACAGGGCTTGCAGCCCATCACCAGCTTTAACTATGGCGCCCAAAAATATGGGCGGGTTTGGAGCTCCTACCGGTTGGCAGTGACAGCCGGCACAGTAATTTCCGTGTTGTCATTTTTGTGTTTTCAAATTTTCCCACGCCAGATCATTTCTCTGTTTGGTTCCGGGAGTGAGGCATATTTTACATTTGCGGAGCGGTATTTCCGGGTTTTCCTGTTCTTTACCTTTATCAACGGGATTCAGCCCATCACCTCCAATTTCTTTACCGCTATGGGAAAAGCGCCCAAGGGCATTTTGATTTCCCTCACCCGTCAGGTGATCTTCCTGCTTCCGCTGTTGGTGATCCTGCCTCTTTTCTGGGGGCTGGAGGGCGTGATGTTTGCCGGGCCTATTTCTGATTGTGCGGCGGCTGTGCTTGCGATTTTGTTGGTGGTTCGGGAACGTGGACATCTGCATAGATTGGAAGCAGAAAAAAATATGGAAGAAAAAGCCTAATAGTGGCTGGATGCCGTTCCTCAAACAGGAACGGCATTGTTTTAAATTAATTGTAAACCTGCAAAAATATAAAAGTTGACAATAAACAAAGCATACGCTATAATACAAAAGGAATTCCAATTGTAAGAAATTACGAATTAAAAAACGCAATTTGCTTTGAAAGGAGTCCTCTATATGAGGCGTACAACACAACTGACTCTTACGGCACTGTTCGCCGCTTTGACAGCCGTATTTTCACAAATTTCCTTCCCGCTTCCGTTTACTCCCATTATATTTACCATGGGCGTGATGGCGGTTTACCTTACCGCTGCGCTGCTACCAAAATGGTATGCAATGCTGGCACAGCTGGTTTACCTGCTTCTGGGCGTGATCGGCCTTCCAGTTTATAGTGGGTTCCATGGCGGATTGGGAACCCTGCTGGGTCCCACCGGCGGTTATTTGATGGCATATCCCATTATGGCGCTGCTGGGAGCGTGGCTGCGGGAGCTGCTTGGAAAAACACCTCTTCCCCGTCTGGTGCAGATGTTGATTTCTCTGATAGCAACCCTGATTCCCTGTTATCTGCTTGGTTCCCTCTGGTATATGCAGGTAGGCCAGGTGGACTGGATGACTTCTCTGATGGCGACTGCTCTGCCGTTTATTCCGATTGATGCGATCAAAGTCGTGTTTGCTTCCCTGTTGGCACTTCCCGTAGGTGCTGCGCTGCAAAAGTCAGGATTACAGAAAAAGCAGGCATAAAATTTGACAAAATAACTGGAGAAAAATAGAAAATTAGTTTTCTGTTTCTTACTAGTATAGTAAAGTATAGCAGAAGGCACCAGCTTTTAAAGCTGGTGCCTTTATGTTTATTACGATTTTTTTATCCCCAATGATCCAGCCCAGCTCGCTGCATGGCACCCATTACTTTTTTCCGCAAGTCTGGGAACTGCTTTTCCAGCTCGGTTACCAGAAGCTCTGTGTCTTTGCGGCTGGTGCAGCCGTCGGCGGGGCATTGGCTCTTGACAACCGGCAGTTCCAGCCGGGCGGCGGCGTTGCGAATATCCCGTTCTTCACAAAACACCATGGGGCGGATCATCCACAAATCCCGGCGGGAAAGATAACTTTTCGGCGAGAAACAACCCAGCTTCCCACCATAAAAAAGGTTCATGAAAAAGGTCTGTACCGCATCGTCAAAATGGTGCCCCAAGGCAAGGGCGGTGCAGCCGTTTTCTTTTGCCATTTCGTGCAGAATACC
Organism: Candidatus Heritagella gallinarum; assembly: GCA_904394685.1. GTDB lineage: Bacteria > Bacillota > Clostridia > Oscillospirales > Acutalibacteraceae > Heritagella_A > Heritagella_A gallinarum. The sequence goes on along the minus strand of CAJFNK010000020.1, from coordinate 2,311 downwards.
CCGGCGCATCCGGGCGCACAGGCTGCACGGGTTTTCCTCTTTGCGTTCTTCAAAAATAATGGTTCCCAACCGGGTACGGCGGATGAGATACGGCACATCCAGCTCCCGGCACAGTGCTTCAATGGCGGAAAAATCCGTTTCCTGGCCGCCAAAGCAAGGGTCGGCGGTAATAGCCAGCAGGGAAAAGGGAACCGGATAAAAAGCCCGAAGTTTGGCAAGTCCGGCAAGAAGCATCAGGGAGTCCTTTCCTCCCGACACGCCCACGGCGATTTTATCTCCGGGCCGTACCATCTCATACCGCTCCATGGCGGCCCGCATTTGTCCCATCAGTTTCTGCATAAGCAAATTTCTCCTTTTTCTAAGTCTATTACTTTTTAAATTACAAAACGCATTTCAATTATTAGTATTTTTTCTATATTGTTACAGGTTTTTTACTATATGATAGTATCATACTTATTGGAATAAAAGTTGGAGAGTGATACATATGAAAAAGAAAAAATGGATAGTGATTATAGCAGTTATATTGCTGATAGGCAGTGTAAGCAGTATGATAGCCTTTGGAGTTTTTTCTTATTCTTTTAAAAATTATAAAGGAAAAACATTACAGGTTATGTCGTTTCCAAATGAAACACAAACAAAGGATTTTGCGGCGATACCTCTAGAAAACGTTTCATTCTGTTCACTATCTCCTGTGGATAGTCAATATGAGGTTGTGGTTCAATGTTTGGACTCTACAAAATACAGCCCATGCTTTCACACAGCTTTTTCTAAATGGATTCCTGAGTTAGGTGATGAAACTCTGATTTGTATATCTTGGGAAGATACCAAAGTTTTTATTTCCGGGACTTCTCCTCATATTGTAGTGGATGGAGTCGTATATCGAATAGAAAATGCTTCCTCATTATACGAAATCTGTCTAAATGCTATCAGTCTGAAAGAGTAACATCCTCCAGATTTATTTTATTATTTGAAATATCTGTATCATAACACAAGCGTAGGTCTTTTTCCAGAAGAAACAGGAAAAAGCAAAGAGTAAAAGTGAAATGGCGGCTGTGGATATAAGAGAAAACAGCCAAAAAACGGTGAAAATGAAAGCAAATCCAAAACTAAATTAAAAAAATGGAATTTGCCTCTTGACATCCCCCGTGGGGTGTGGTAGTATCATATAGCAAATTCCTGCTCTCAGTGCGTCTGAGAGCTGCCCGAATGGGTCGCCCTGCCGATGGGCGGGGCTTTGTAATATTGATTGTTTTGAAACAAGCAGGAGGTAAACGCTATGTCCACTTATATGCCCAAAGCTGGTCAGGTTGACCGCAAGTGGTATGTGATCGATGCTGCCGGCAAGCCGCTCGGCCGTGTGGCAGCTCAGGCCGCTGTGCTTCTCCGTGGTAAGCACAAGCCCACCTTTACTCCCCATGTTGATTGCGGTGATCATGTGATCATCATCAACTGCGCCAAGGCTGTTCTGACCGGCAAGAAGCTGGAGCAGAAGCACTACTATCGTCACACCGGCTATATCGGCCATCTGAAAGACGTCCGCTATGATACCCTGATGGAGCAGAAGCCCGAAAAGGCTATGGAACTGGCTGTCAAGGGTATGATCCCCCACAACAGCATTGGCCGTGACGCTATGAAGCGTCTGCGCCTGTTTGCTGGCTGCGAGCATAAGCATGCCGCCCAGCAGCCCGCTAACTGGGAACTTTAAGGGAGGAGGAAGCAGACTATGTACGAGAAAGCACCTTATTTTTACGGAACCGGCCGGAGAAAGAGCTCCGTTGCCCGTGTCAGAATCTATCAGGGTACCGGTAAGGTAACCATCAACGATCGTGACATCGACGATTATTTCGGCCTGGAGACCCTGAAGCTGATCGTCCGTCAGCCTCTGGCTATCACCGGAACCGATGAGAAGTTTGATATCGTGTGCCGTGTTGCTGGCGGCGGCGTGACCGGCCAGGCTGGCGCTATCCGTCACGGTATCGCCCGTGCCCTGCTGCAGTACGATTCCGAGAACCTCCGTTCCACTCTGAAGAAGGCAGGTTTCCTGACCCGTGATCCCAGAATGAAGGAACGTAAGAAGTACGGCCTGAAAGCTGCTCGTCGTGCTCCCCAGTTCTCCAAGAGATAATCAAAAGAGAATATCGAAATGCTTACAAACCCTGGAAACTTCTTATGTTTCCGGGGTTTTTCACTTTTCCGGAAACATTGTGGAATGTCATGAAACGGTGTGAAATTTGCTCCGTTTGTAACACATTTGCAACACGTTTGCAACAAAGTTATTCCTCTAATGTTTTGTTTATGGCATCAACAAGTA
>CAJFNK010000019.1 GCA_904394685.1 Candidatus Heritagella gallinarum | reverse complement strand
TTTTTTTATGCCTTCTTCCAGACAACGGCATGAATGAGAGTCAGAGAAATCCTCTGGCTCTTTTTTCATGCCTGCATGGAGGACGGGCAAATGACAGGACGGTTTACAAAACTCATGCTAAATATGATTTATTTAGTGAAGGTCCTATCAATAAGTATCCTCGATATGATGTATCTGCCGTCCTAACAGATTTGGTTAAGTACAAATGTGTTGAGGAGCATATAGATGGATACTGTATTTTTGGAGCCAAGACAGAGAAAGAACGTCTAATAAAGGAAGCTGAAGAACGCCGCCAGAAAGAACAACGTCAAAAAGCCGCCCACGCTGCTGCCTGTGCCAAGATTGAAGAGCAGATTAAAGCAGAAGCCGCTCCGATGGTTACTTCTATTACTGATGAATATGAGGTTAAACTTCGAAACGCTCAGAGAGAAATGAAAAAGGCCATCAGCGAATCAGATAAACAAAGAGATTCCATTCAAGGAAGTATTTCTGATTTGCGTAGTCAAAAATCTTCTTTGGGCTTTTTCAAATTTAAGGAAAAAAAGGTACTCCAAGCTCAAATTGACGAGTTAGAGAAAACTTTGAATGCTATTTCAACTCAGCAGCAAATTTATTATGAATATCAGCTGCTGTTCGACAGAATTGAAAAAGAAAAGAAACAGGCTACTGACAAAGTAATGGCTCAAATTCGTCCTAAATACCCCATGCCGAAATACGAAGATTTCATTGAGAAGTAATATAGTATAAAAAGTACGACAAAGTAAAAAGCCATACTGTTTTTTAAAAATCGAATCTAGAAGTTCATATAATAAAAATCACAGCAATTGTGAACTGACATTAACTATACTTAATTTCCTTATGATGTAAACAGACTCTTTTTATAGGTTCGTGTGACCTGTTTTCACCTGCCAAACAAAAACACAGAGTCAAAAGGGGGACACACTGTGCTTCTAACCTATCGTGAGCCGGTAGAAAATTTAGTTGACACTCGAAAATCAAGAGTATTAATTAATTTTCGACAGAAAAAAGGTGAAATGGCCAAGGAACACTGGCATCAATGCTCCGAACTGCTCTATATGTTCGGGGGAACAGCCTCGCAGGTTGTCAACTCCACCTCTATCACCTTAAATCCTAATGACTGCCTTTTAATTTACGATGGAGATATTCATTCCACCAGTGCGGTTACAGAGGACTGCTACATTGCCGTAGTTCAGTTTCGTTCTCCTTGCCCGCTTGGTTCCCTCTACCTTCCTGCCGATAAGTCCACCCCAGAACTTGCCAGAATTTTTACCTTACTGAATAAAGAATACACGCTAAAGGCTCCCGGATATCAGACAATGATCCAAGGACTTTTATTTCAGGCTCTTGGGTGGCTGGAACGACTCGCACAACCACTCCCGGACTCTGTTCCGCTAACCGCCGAAGCCATGCGGATTGCAGAATATATCCAGAACCACATTCTGGAAGGAGTCAGCCTTGCAGGGGCCGCTGAATTTGCCGGATATTCTCCCACTTATTTTTCCCGGCATTTTCAAAAGCTCATGGGAATCTCTTTTCGCAGCTATACCGAAGAAATCAGGATGCGTACCGCTAAAAAAATGCTTTTGGCCGGCTATCCGGTTTCGGAAGTAGCCCAGACCCTTCAGTATGACGGGATTTCTTCTTTTTCCCGTGCATTTAAACGCAAATTTGGAGAAGCGCCCGGCTCTTATTTAGAAAAGCAACAGAGTGAAATGTCAACAAATGAACAATAAAACGCAAGAAATGTGATTGGTTTTTTGGGAAAATCCCGGTATACTATCCACAACATCACATTTCACAAGGAGCGTTAGTCATGAGCCAAGTCCATCGTGAACCGGATTTCAACAATATCCTCAAAGTCCTCAAAAAAGAAGTCCCCTCTCGCCCCACTTTGTTTGAGTTCTTCATGAATCAGAACCTTTATTCAGCAGTAGCAGGAGATCCTCCCGCTCCAGATGCTCCCGAAGAAATCCACCTCGCCTATCTGGCAAAAGCCTATGCCGCCTGCGGCTATGATTATGTGAATGCACAGGGCTGCAAGCTGGATTTCCATGCAGGCACCAAGGAGCGCAAGGATACGGTTTCTCTCAACGCCCACGCTTTGATCTATGACTGGGAAACCTTTGAATCCTATCCATGGCCAGACGCTAAAACCTGCGACTATTCCCGTCTGGAAAAAGTTGCCCCCTATCTTCCCGGCAATATGAAGATCATGCTTTCTGGCCCTGGTGGGGTATTGGAAAACGTAATCGATATCGTGGGATATGATAACCTGTGCATGATGCTATATGATGACCCGGAGTTGGCAGAGGCGATCTTTAATAAGGTTGGCAGCATTTTTGTAGATTACTATTCCATTGCCGCCCAATATGATACCGTAGGATTTATCATGTCAAACGATGACTGGGGATTCAACACCCAGACCTTGCTTTCCCCTGACATGCTGCGGAAATACGTTTTCCCGTGGCACAAAAAGATTGTCGAAGCCGCTCATAAAAACGGAAAACCCGCTGTGCTTCACTCCTGTGGCTACATGGTAGAAATCATGGAGGAGATCATCGAGGACATGAAGTACGACGGCAAACACTCTTATGAAGATAACATCGTCCCGGTAGAAGAAGCCTATCAGCGCTGGGGTGGCCGCATTGCTATTTTGGGTGGACTGGATGTCGATTTCCTCATCCGGTCTGAAAACGAAAAAATTATAAAGCGGGCCAAAAACATGTTGGAAATCACCAAAGAAAAGGGTGGCTATGCGCTCGGCTCCGGAAACAGTATCCCGGAATACATTCCGAACGAGAAATACTTTGCCATGACCTCTGCAATCGTTCTGTAAAATCAAATGGAGGGAGCTTTCCAAATTCAACTGGAAGGCTCCCTCTTTTACTTTTATTCTGATTCTATGGGCAAGTCAATTTTCCGCTCTCGATAATAGTATTCCCGATCATGCTCGTTGATTTCACGAAGCACCCGGCAAGGGTTCCCCACTGCTACTACATTAGCGGGAATATCTCGTGTCACAATGCTGCCGGCACCGATCACAGAGTTTTCCCCAATCGTTACGCCGGGAAGCACCACAGCTCCGGCTCCAATCCACACATTTGCCCCAATATGTACATCCAGATTAAATTGCGCCGCTTTACGCCGCAAAGAAGGCTCTACCGGATGCGCTGCGGTAGCAAGCGTCACATTCGGGCCAATCATCACACAGTCGCCCACATAAATATGCCCGTCGTCCACAGCGGTAAGATTAAAATTGACATATACATTCTTTCCAAAATGCACATGGCTTCCTCCCCAGTTGGCATAGAAAGGCGCTTCGATATAGCACCCTTCCCCCACTTCTGCCAGCATTTTTTTGAGAAGCTCTTCCCGGCGCTTTGATTCAGATGAACGAGTGGTATTATACTCATACATTACTTCCATACAGGCAGACTGTATTTTACGAATTTCCTCATCGTCTGGAAGATACAGCCGCCCTTCTTCCATTCTTACTTTTGCTTCTTGAAAATCCACTGGTACTCCTCCTTACCGTTCTTTTCTCAAAGAATATTTTCTATAATTATATCGTTTTGAAATCAAAAAGCAAGAGAGGACGACTCATTTTGCCGCCCTCTCTGTTGTCATATCAATCTTAGAAGTTTCCGCCGTTCCAGCCCCAATCCATCGAAGCCAGATACCGGACATACAGGTCTTTTGGGGACACTCCCAGCTCTTTCTGGAACAGCTCACAAATCTCGGCTGTCATCCGCTCAGAACCGGCACGGTCGATGTGGTCGCCCCAAACCTTTACTTCAATAACAGCCATCGGACGGCCTGTTTCGCCCCGGAACCAAATCCGGCAGTCATCTTCCAGCGTAATCATCAGCCAGTCTTCGGTTTTTCCGGGCAGGTTTTCAATCGTTTTTCCCAATGCGGTTTTGAGGGCTTCCGCTTTCTCGTTGTTCACTTTGGTGTTAGTCTTTATCTGAATACATGGCATGATATCCATCTCCTTTTCTTTTTGAGTACATTCAACATTTGAAGGTTTCTTCTAGGGCGTTTCTGAAAACTAAGAAATTGAAGGATTTTCCGCAAGCAATCGGCAGATACAAGGCAAAAAACGCAGGAATCCTTGATGGATTCCGAGTTTTTTTAACGCAGTAGCTGCCATTGATTGTAGGAAAAGACGATAATTTCGTCTTTTCAGATAGCCCCTATTTATAGTATAATAGATTCAGCTTATATAGAAAAGAGTGTAATCAATGAAAATCACCCAAACCCGGGATATCCGTACGGTAAACCGGTGGGAAATCATTCGCCGAATCCTGCACAATTATCCAATCAGCCGGGTAGATCTGTGCGCTCTTACCGGGTTGAATAAAGCGACTGTTTCTACCATCGTAAAAGAATGGATCGATCTGGGCCTGCTGACCGAAACCGAACGGGGAAAATCTTCCAGCGGCAGAAAACCGATTTTGTTGCAGCCAGTTCTGCATGTGGGATATGTGCTGGCTATTGATATCGATGTCAGCCATATCCAGATTGTCGCTACCGACCTTTCGGGCGAGCGGATTCTTTCCCGGCGGCAATTTGCCATCTCCAATCAATATTTTCCATCTGTGTACAAACAGATTTGCCAGGCGCTGGACGACATCATTTCAGAGCAGCCACCGTCCTGTTATGGCCTGACCGGTATTGGGGTTTCCGTTCACGGCATTGTCGATCTCGCCGGACTGATTCGCTTTGTTCCACGTCTTGGCTGGCGGAATATCGACATTCGCACACTTTTGGAAGAACGGTATCATGTGCCTATCAGCATCGATAACGACGGCAATCTGGCTGCAATCGCCCAGCAAAATATCGATATGGATTTTACCGGCGAGCAGCAAGAGAAGCCCGATCGTACCTATCAAAGCGTTGCGGTTGTAAATATCGGCGATTCCATCTCGGCCGGATTGATCACAAACGGAGAGCTGCTTCGGGGGTACCATGGCTTTGCCAATGCAATCGGACATCACACCATCAATTTTGATGAGCCACAGCAATGCTATTGCGGAAAGTTCGGCTGCTGGGAGCAATACTGCACCGACAGCGCAGTATTGGCCTATGCCAACCAGCTTCTCGATGAACCAATCAGCAGCATCCAGGAGCTGGTCGCTCTGATTCGGCACCAAGACCCGCAGGCCAAAAAAGTTCTGGAATATTTTATCCAACATTTGGCGGTGGGACTTACCAATATTATTTTTATTTTTGACTGTGAGGCCATTGTCGTCAGCTCTGAGCTGCTCAGCAGCCTGCCCTATTACTTACCCGAAGTCCTGCGAAAAATGATACTGCCCATTACACAGGCCGAAAAAGTGGTGCTGTCCCGTCTTGGAAAAAACGGCGCAATTCTCGGCGCAGCCGGACAGGCCATTGAAAAATTCTTCCACGATATTGCCGGAACCGAAACCATTCCATCCTAAAGCCAACTGAAAAATCGCTCTAAAGCCAAAAGAGGGGCCCTGATGGGCTCCTCTTTTGGTTATTACAAAATGGAGTTTATCCCGTCAATTCATACGGGTATCAAAAATAGAAATTGTCAAAGCATTAATCATAGAGGAGCTTGTGGCGGAAATAGAAGAAATGGTCGCTGTGGCTGTGGATAGACAGCACACGGGTGTGAGGATGATCCTGAGAACCAAATTCTTTTCCGAACTTGCCGATAGACAGGGCCTGTCCGCCCACATAAATGCAGGAATAGTTAAAGAACAGCTCGTCCATCATCTTCTGGGAAACCAGATAGTGCATATAAGAAGGAGTTTCCACCAGCAAACGGTCGATACCAAAACGCTTGAGCAGGTACAAAGCAGCCTTGGAGTCGGGAGCTTTGCCGCCGGTAGCGATGACGATGACCTTATTGGTACCGGCAGCCTTCATCTCGGCCACCATCTCGTCGGTCACATCCTCTTTGGTGGGGGCGGTGACAACGATATAGTCGTTTTTGATATTCTTCTTGACGATCTCTGCGCCCTGCACAGAGGTACTGATCATCACAGGCACTTCGGGCGTGTTGAACAGCACATGGTCAAAGGGGATGTCGGTAGCATCCAGAGAAGTGATGATATTCCACGGCACCGGGTTTTGGCCGGCCTCGATACGCATATCCTCCATGTCCTGATCGAACACATGGCAGGTATAGTCGGACTCGGCGTTCATGGTGCCGGCACCCAGCATCACACCGTCGGAAACAGCACGGAGCATATTCAGGATAAACCAGTCGGTATCAGCACCGGCGGGGTCATATTTGTTCAGCTTGGCAATCAGCGGACCCTGGGGAGCATCCGTAAAAGCGATTTTGCCGTCCAGAGAGGTGACCAGAGAAGTATAGGTGCAGGGACGATCCTCATGCAGCTCCAAAAACTTCAAATCGCCATAAATGGAGCGGATTTTCTCACAGCTCAGGGTCTCAGCAGAGCAATGCTCCAGCTCTTTGCTGGCATAAATGCGCTGCACCTTCAAACGATCTACGTCAAAGGGCATTTTAAACAGGGAAGTAGCCATGTTGTCGCCCCCCATTAAATCAGGCTGCCGCCGCAAACGTGCATGATTTCGCCGGTGATGAAGCCGCTCTCGTCGCTGGACAGGAAGGCGATGGCATTTGCCATATCGGAGATCTTGCCCATCTTATGCAGCGGGTACAGAGAAGCGTATGCCTCCTCCAGAGCCTTGGGGTCCTCGGCCTCCTGGAAGCGCTGCTCGATCATGGGAGTACGCACCAGGCCGGGCAGGATGCAGTTCACACGGATTTTGGGAGCATATTCCAGCGCCATGCACTTGGTGAGCATGATAACGCCTGCCTTGGAGGGGCAGTAGCCGATGCGCTCCGGAATGGGATGCACGCCCAGGTCGGAGCCAACGGTGACGACTGTGGAGCCTTCGTGCTTCTGCAGCTCAGGCATAGCAGCCTTGCACATATTGAACACGCCGCCCAGATTGATGGACAGCTCACGCATAAAGGTTGCGCTTTCGGTGTTCTCCAGAGAGCCGATAAAGGTAACGCCAGCGCAGCACACCAGCTTATTCACAAGGCCAAAAGCCTCAACAGCCTTTGCCACCACATTCTGAGCATCCTCAAACTTGGTGAGGTCAGCCTGTACATAAATAGCGTTGCTGTCTTCGATCTTCATAGCGGGCTCGATGCCGCAGCCGACAACCTTTGCGCCCTCTTCCAGAAATTTCTTTGCTACGCCCTCGCCAATGCCGGAGCTGGCGCCGGTAACGATCACAACTTTATCAGTGAATCTCATGATACTTGCTTCCTTTCTACAAAACAATTAAATACGCTCAAAGCGGCTGTAACGATGGATACCGAAGTTCTCCTCATTCTGCACGCAGCGGGTGAGCTGATAGGGGTGCTTGAACTTGGACTCAAAGCGGGCGATCAGGGCAGCCTGGATGTCCTTGTCGTCTACCTTCTTCCAGCTCTCGATGCTCTCCCACACAAAGATGAAGTGCATCTCGCCGGGCTTATTGTCGTTTACCCAAACCTCTTTATACAGGAAGGGGATGTGGTCGAACAGATCGCTCTCGGCCTCGCCCAGAGTCCACACCTCATGGTCAACTGCCAGGAACTCCTCTACATGTTCGGGAGCGGTGGTGAATACCAGATGTTCTACGGGATAATGTTCGCCTTTTACATAAGTGTAGCCTTGCATGACAAATCCTCCTTAAAATGATAGAAATGGTTTTCTTGTATCAATTTTGCAGGGGCGGCCATTGACAGTCCGCAGCCTAACAGGAATCACAGACATACAATGTGCCCCCCTGCTGACAATGCTTGATTACTGGTTGGCAGCCTTCATCTTCTCTGCCAGCTCTACTACCTGCTGTGCGATGTCAGGGCGGGTTTCCAGAGAATCATGGTCGCTGTTGGGCAGACACACCTCACCCAGACATTCTGTGCTCAAATCGTTGAGCAGGTTTTTCAGCACCAGCTCGCCGCCCAAAAACTGATTCGGGAAGCTGGGAGCGCCGCCGACCATCAGGATAGCGCCCTTACGCACCGGCTGCTCCGGCATGTCGTTACGCACATGTCCTGCCCAATACACCTGGAAACGGTCGATCAGGGTCTTCATCTTGCCGGTGACAGAGTGGAAATACATGGGGGAAGCCAGCACCACATTGTCGGCTGCTTCCAGCTTCTCATAAATTTCCTGCATGCCATCTTTAATGCTGCAGCCCTTTTTGTGCCAGCAATAGCGGCAATCTTTACAGGGTGCAATGTTTTCTACACGGTATGCGTCAATGATCTCATACTCCCCGCCAAGGGTATCCAGAAACAGCTTAATCATTTGGCTGGTGTGTCCCTTTACACGGGCAGAACCGTTGATAACCAGAGTTTTCATTGAATTTGCCTCCATGAAAATCGTAAATTATTCAGCAGAAGATGCGGATTTTTCCGCCTCCAGCTCTGCGAGATGAGCTTTTTGATTGAACTTGACAAAGTGCATCACCAGGAATGCCACGATCAGCACGCAATAAGCGGCCACAAATCCCATATCCGGGGAATAGGTTTCGGTGAACAGCAGGCCGGGAGAATGAATCATGCCGATGCCGGTGAGCGCCAGTGCCACCACATTGGTGATGGCTGCCTTGAGCCAGCTGTTATCGATGATAAACACGAACACACAGCCCACCAGCAGGCCCACAAATGCAGAGCCGGGATCAAATGCCAGGAAGCCTTGCAGCTTGCCTTCGGCAACATTGTCCATAATAAAGTCCATGACAACCGGCAAAGAAGCCATAATCAAAGCGGGATAATACTTCTTGTTGACAACCTCGAACGCCTGTGCATAGCTGGAAATACCCACAAACACCAGAATCGGCAGCACAACTGCTTCGGGGATAAAGGCAGTAATGATAGCGGTCAGGCCGGTGAGACCCACCACAGCATACAGGATCACAATGCCCAGATGGTATCCGGTGCCGGACTCCATCTTTTTCCAGCCGGGATAGCCCCAATAAAGGCCGGTAGCCAGCGGGTTTCCAAACAGAGCGCCTACCATACTGGAAGCACCGGCAATCACCAACGGCTTGGTGGTGGTAAAGAAGGTGTCGCCGCACTCTTTTGCCTGCTCCACTGCCTGAATACCGGTGATCACTTCGTTCAGAGAGAACACGATGATGATGGGCAGGAACGGAATGGTGTTGGAGATGACTTCTGAGGAGAAGATCCAGAAAGTAAAGTTGGGCAGATAGAAGCCTACGTTAGCCAGAGAGTTTGTTACTGTTTCGAACTGCATAGCGCCAGTAGCCCAGGCAATACCTGCACCCACCACGATAGCAATCAAAGCGGCGGGCAGCTTGGTGTTTACTTTGCCCAGATAGATCACAAACAGAACGATCAGGGAGAGCCAGCCCACCAGCGGCATTTTCAGGGTGCCGTCCATGGATTGCAGGATGAGGAAGGCCATAGCGCCGCCGCCCAGAGAGCCAAACAGTGCGCCGGCGGGAACGATCTTCAAAATCAGCGGCACAACAAATGCGCCGATAATAAACACAATACCGCCAATGAAATGTGCCAGAACGCCTACCTTAAATGCCAGAACCGCATCGTTGGTAGCGCTGAACACCGGCAGCATGATGCTGAACAGCCAGATAAACATACGGCCAGCCTGCAAACCGGCAGGAATCGCAGTGAGGTTGGCATCGCCACGCTTTTTGGCAACCTGGCGGTAATATAGCCACAGGCCGCCGTTCAGCACGATTACGGAAATCAGCACGCCGGGCATCATGGTGCCAAACACTGTGCCGCCGTCCAGCTTAAAGGTTCCCAGCAGGATTGAGATTGCCACAATAACCTTGGAGAAACCGTCAAAGAATACGCCAATCGAGGCGTCGAGGTCCGCTTTTTTAAAAAGCGGGATTTTTACTGTACCCATTCGTTCATTTCCTCCTGACTTAATCATTACAGTGTATTTTTAGGAAGGTCATGCTGTCTCAGCCTCACCCTCCTTTGGAGATTGATTGGTGTCAGCATTTCTTTCCCGAAAGGAGAGCCATTTCAAAGCCAGGAATGCTGCAATAATCAGATAAATCACACCGAACAGTACGCCCTCCGGCGGGAACAGCGCCACACTCTCGGCATGTATCATTCCAATAAAGGAGCTGAAAGCCAGCACCACGCCAAATATTGCCGAAGCAAAGTACTTTTTATCCACCACACAGGCAAGCAGTCCGGCAATCAGCAGGCTGGAAAGAAACGCTCCGTTCCCAAGATATTGGATGCCCTGTATGGGAACCGAAAATTCTGCAAACTTGGAAACTTCGATTTCTGCCACTGTGGTTCCTGCCGCCTGAACAGCCGAGCTGATCAGCGTCTGGATATATTGGAAAAGAATCGGCACCAGCGACAGCAGGATGACGTTGGTATATTTGTGATGGATATCCCGGAATGTGGCCGACGTTACCGAGAAGCCCACAAAAATCAGCAATACCATAACTGCTTCGGTAGGAATCAGGGACATCAGCACACCGGTCAATCCGGTAAAGCAGATCAACAGATAGGCGCCTGCGTTGACCAGAGAAAACCCAGCCCTTGCCCCCAGCTCTTTCCAGCCGGGATGGCCAAAATAAACCGTTGTGGGGAAAGGATTGCCAAACAGGGAGCCGAGGATAGTGGAACAGCCGTCCATCACCATAGAGCGCCGTTCGGGATAAGCATCCCCCACCGACTTGGCGGATTCAATCCCCTGAAGCGTGGAGAGGAAGTTGTTGATTTGCAGCGGAATAATAACCGGTAAAAACGGAAGAATCCCTTTCATGCCGGCAAGGATATCTCCGCCACAGAAAACCGGCGGGTAAAAATTCAAATCCGCAAAAGACTCCGTAAACCCATCCCATGTGAGAGATCCGGTAGCCCAGGCAATCGCCGCTCCCAGCACAATGGCGATCAGGCCGGAAGGAATCTTGGCAAACCGCTTGTCCGCTTTTCCCAGATAGTCAATCACGACGATAAATAAAGGAAGCAGGGCATAGACCGGTTTGTCGTATACCATAGCGATTCCCACAAAGGTGAGCCACACGATGGCCGAAGAAGCCATGTTGCCCATCAACGCACTGTGCGGGACATGCCGGATAATCCAGCGGCCAATAAATCCGCCCAGAATCTCGACAAATCCGCCGATAAACGCCGCCGCCAGGCCAATCTGGAAGGCAAACTCTGCATCTCCTGTTTTCCAGTATACCGGCCCCATAATCAAATAAAGCCAACCGGTTAGCTGAGAGGCGCCAATTCCAAAGGGCTGTGCGGTTACATCCTGCCTTTGTTCCTTTCGTGCCAACTCTCTGGCCTCAAAGAAATACCACAAGTTTCCCGCAAAAATCGCCAGTCCAATTCCGGGAACTACTTTTCCCAGCACGATATCTGCCGGCATACCAAAAACGAACAGCATAATGCCTGTGGCGGAGAGGATTTTTGAAAAACCATCAAAAAAGACGCCGAAGGACGCATCGACATCTCCTTTGCCCCACCATTTGTACTTGAAACCCATAAACGCTCACTCCAACCTTTTTCATTATTCCGTGAATATGTATCTGCGTCCGATTTTCAATTATTGTTTAACTCTTAAACAATTGCTGTATTTAGAATACTACCCCAGCCCTTGATTGTCAATATTTTATCATTCTCCCCATGTTATTTCATCTTAATAGCCATAAAACTATCGCTGTATCGGCAATTAAAATGTCGTTTTTTGACAAACAAACTCTGTTTACAATTATCAGTTTCATTAGTTTATCAGTATAACAATATATCCTTTTCCTTCCGACAGAATGATACTCACATACTTATTATATCCGAAAACAGCAATTTGATAAATAGATTGCCAAGACTATGGAAAAGCTTTTGGTAAAAGAGAACAGATTTCCCATTTTTCACGGAAAAACTCCCAAATACTCCCGAATCATGGTATAATAACTTCAGAGTAATTCTGGAACAAAAAATAAATGACAACATAACAGATAAACCTGTTATGAAAAGGAGGTAACGCCTTGTTTACCGCACAACAGTATGTAAAGGCGGCTTCTCTTGAAGAAGCCTATGCACTGAACCAAAAGCGGAACAACGCCATTCTCGGCGGCGGTTGCTGGATGAAAATGAACCGGCGACGCTACCACACCTTGATCGATCTTTCCAATCTGGGGCTGGATACGATTGAAGAAACCCCGGAAGAAATCATTCTGGGCGCTATGGTCACGTTGCGCCAGATGGAGCAGAGCCCGGAGCTTGCTGCTGCTTTTGGAAACGGTTTTCGGGAGTCTGTGCGCCATATCGTCGGCGTACAGTTCCGCAACTGCGCCACACTGGGCGGGAGCCTGGTTTCCCGCTTCGGCTTTTCGGATATCCTCACCTGGCTTTTATCCTTGGACTGCAAGGTAGAGCTGGTGGGCGCCGGGGTTCTTCCTCTGGCGGAATATGTAAAAATGCCCTATGACCGTGACGTGCTGGTACGGGTGCATATCGCCAAAAACGGGCGGCGTGCAGCTTATGAAAGTTTCCGCAATACCGCTACCGACCTGCCGGTTCTCACCTGTGCCGCTTCTGTTCTTTCCGGCGAGCTTCGGGTGGTAATCGGTGCCCGTCCCGCAAGGGCGGTTTGCCTTTCGTTCGCCTTCCCCGACAGCGATGAGGAGCTGGACGCTATTTGCAAAGAGGTGCAGGGCTCCATCCCCTATGGCAGCAACCTGCGGGGTAGTGCAGCGTATCGCCGCCATTTGGCGGGGGTTCTCTGCCGCCGTGCCGTATCTTCACTCAAGGAGGGAACCACATGCTGATTTCGGTTACGATCAATGGAAAAAAATATACAGACGAAGTTTCCGCCGATCTGGTACTGCTGGATTATCTTCGGGAAAAAGGCTGCCTTTCGGTAAAGCGTGGCTGTGAAACCTCTAACTGCGGCCTGTGTACTGTCCATTTGGACGGCAAGCCCATCCTCTCTTGCAGCTGGCTGGCTGTGCGGGCAGACGGACACAGCATCACCACGTTGGAAGGGCTTCAGGAAGAAGCTGCTGAGTTTGGCGCTTTTCTGGCAGACGAGGGCGGAGAGCAGTGCGGCTTTTGCAGCCCCGGATTTATTATGAATGTGCTGGCCATGGTGCGGGAGCTTCCCAACCCCAACGAAGAAGAAATTCTCGAATATCTCTCTGGAAACCTGTGCCGCTGCACCGGATATCAGAGCCAGCTCCGTGCTGTGAAAAAATATCTGGCACAAAAACAGGAGGTGAAATCATGAGCTTTGTGAATGCACCCATCCGCAAAAAGGACGCTATGAGCCTGGTGACCGGAAAGCCTGTTTATACCGGCGACCTGGTTCCACAAAATGCGCTGGTGGTCAAACTCCTCCGCAGCCCCCACGCCAACGCTATGATCGAAAGCATCAACACCGCCGCCGCCATGAAGGTGCCGGGCGTTTGCTGTATCCTCACCTGGCAGGATGTGCCTGACGCACGCTTTACCACTGCCGGACAAACCTATCCGGAGCCCAGCCCGTATGACCGGCTGATTCTCGACCGGCATCTGCGCTGCTATGGCGACCCTGTGGCAATTGTGGCAGCCGAAACCGAACAGGCCGCCGAAAAAGCGCTCCGCCTGATCAAGGTACAGTATCAGGTGATGGAGCCCCTGCTCGACTTTACCAAAGCCAAAGACAACCCGATCCTGGTACACCCGGAAGAAAACTTCCGCACTCTCTGCAATGTTGGCACCGACAACAAGCGCAACCTTTGCAGTACCGACTGCTTTGAGGTGGGCGATGTGGAGTCTGTGCTGGCTTCCTGTGAAGTTGTGTGCGAGAGGACTTTCCTCACCAAGGCCAACAACCAGGCCATGATGGAAACCTTCCGAACCTTCTCCCATATCGACGAATACGGCCGCCTTACCGTTGTCAGCTCCACACAGGTTCCCTTCCATGTGCGCCGTATCCTCTCCAACGCCCTGCAAATCCCCAAATCCCAGATTCGGGTAATCAAGCCCAGAATCGGCGGCGGATTTGGCGCTAAGCAGAGCGTCGTCAGCGAGATTTTCCCTGCTATCGTCACCCTGAAAACCGGACGTGCCGCCAGCCTGATCTATACCCGTGAGGAGAGCATGACCAACGGCTCCCCCCGCCACCAGATGCAGATGAAGGTGCGTATTGGCGCCAACCGGGACGGAATCATCCGTGCGATTGACCTCTATGCCCTCTCCAATGCAGGCGCTTATGGTGACCACGGCCCCACGACCATCGGCCTGGTGGGACACAAGTCCCTTTCTTTGTATGGCGGTCTGGAAGCAGCCCGGTTTGACTGCGAAGTGGTGTACACCAACACGATGGGCGGCGGCGCATATCGTGGCTATGGTGCAACACAGGGCATTTTTGCTGTGGAGTCCACTGTGAGCGAGCTGGCGGCAAAGCTGGGAATCGACCCCTGTGTCATCCGGGAAAAGAACATGGTAGCACAAGGGCAGCATATGCCTACCTATTATAACGAGCCTTGCAACAGCTGTGCGCTGGACCGCTGCATGGCAAAAGCAAAAGAGATGATGGACTGGGATCACAAATATCCACGCCGTGTGCTGGAAAACGGCCATATCCGCAGCGTAGGCGTTGCCATGGCCATGCAGGGCAGTGGCATCTCCGGCGTAGATATCGGCAGCGTGGAAATCCGCCTGAATGATGACGGCTTCTATACCCTGATGGTAGGCTGTACCGATATGGGAACCGGCTGCGACACCATTCTTGCCCAGATGGCAGCCGACTGCCTGGACTGTGACATCGACCATATTGCAGTCCGGGGCGTAGACACCGACCAATCCCCCTATGACACCGGCTCCTATGCTTCTGCCACCACCTATGTGACGGGTATGGCGGTGGTGAAAGCCTGCCAGAGCCTGCGTGACAAGATTTTGACCGCTGGCGCTTCTATGCTGGGAATCCCGGCAGAAGAAGCGGAGTTTGACGGCAGCCGGGTGTTCTCTCCCAAAGCAGGAAAGGAAATCAGTCTTTCTGCGATTGGATATGCCAGCTATGACGGACACAACCGGTGTATTTCTGCCTATGAATCCCACTCCTCCCCCATCTCCCCGCCTCCCTTCATGGTGGGAATGGCCGAAATCGACCTTGACCCTGAAACCGGTAAAGTCGAAGTGGTAGACTATGTAGGCGCCGTAGACTGTGGAACGGTTATCAATACCAATCTGGCCAGAGTGCAAACCGAAGGCGGCATCGTGCAGGGAATCGGAATGGCGCTTTATGAGGATATCCAATACAGCCCCAGCGGAAAGATGGAAAACAACTCCTTCCTGCAATATAAAATTCCCAGCCGGCTGGATGTTGGTAAAATCCGCATTGAATTTGAAAGCAGTTATGAGCCTACCGGCCCCTTTGGAGCGAAATCCATCGGTGAGCTTGTCATCAACACACCCGCTCCGGCGATCATGAATGCTCTATACAATGCTACCGGGCTTTTCTTCGACACGCTGCCGGTACGCAGCGAGGATATCGCCATGGCATTGCTGGATAAAAAGGCGTAACTGGACTGCCATGAAAATTGATATTATCCTGCTGGCAGGCGGTGCTTCCCGCCGGTTTGGCTCTGATAAACTCACCGCCATTTTTGAGGGGAAACCCCTGTATCGATATGCGTTGGACGCTCTGAGCGCTGTACAAGATTGCCTGATCCGGGTTGTCACCCGCAACCCGGAGCTGGAAAACGCCGCTCGTTCATTGGGATTTTCGCTGGTTTCGGCTCCCCCGCCCGAAGAAGGAATTGCCGCTTCGATTCGGGCAGGGGTAGCCGCTTCCCGGCAGGATGCTTTTTTGTGTTTTTTTGTTTGTGACCAGCCATATTTTGACGGTGAAACCTTTCAGCGTTTTCTAAAAGCCTTTTCCGCCAGCGGAAAGCCTTATGGAAGAGTATGCGCCGGGAACCGGATGGGAAGCCCGGCGATTTTCCCTCCCTGGGCACGAGATGAGCTACTGGCGCTCACAGGCGATGAAGGTGGACGCAGGATTCTGCAAAAAAATCAGGAGGCTCTGTTTCTCTACCCGGTTATCCCCCAACTTTTGCGGGACTTTGATACGCCGTGGGAACATGCCGACAAATCGTTCTCAGAAAAAGCTGAAACTGAATAGGATTTCTATATAAAAAGCCTCTATGGAGAAATCACTCCATAGAGGCTTTTTGTGGTATTCTCTCAATCCCTAATTTCTTCTTTATTCACGATCATGCTTTTTGTTTCCCAAAAGTTATGCTCTACCCAACAAAAATTACATCTTTTACGGTCACAATAGCATCCAGACCAAATATAGGGAAGTTTTCCCAATTCAATCAGTGGCGTGTTTATCAGCGGAAGCAGTTCCCCCTGAACCATTTTCTCCAGAAAGTGACTCCAGACTTCTCCTGAAATAATCTGCCAGTCCATAGGAAACATCTCGTTAGGGGCTGTACGGGTATAATAACAATCTCCATAACCGTCCGAACCCAATTTTCCGATATCAATATTAAAGTAATACTCATCGGAGAAATTTGATTTTTGTGCCTGAAACATCAGATAATATTCTTCCGACAACATTTTGATCCAAGTGGTATTTTTCTTTTTAAAACCAAGCGGTTTTAAGCGTTTGGCAATCGTGCCGATAAACTCTTTCTGCTTTTCCTTTTTGATTCTGAGAAGTTCATCCTTTTCCACAAAGCGGTATCTGTCATACATATCTATAATAAATATTCTAGCTTTCAGTTCATCCTTTGGTGAATGAATCCATACGCTTTGACGCACTGTGATTTCTTCGTCCGAAACGCCATATTCAGTTAATATTTTTTCATCTCCGCCCATTTTGACAGACGCAGTGGAAGAAAAACCATAAACAATCTTAATTTTATTGTTATAAACCCGTAAGTTGACAATAAATGCTGTAAGTTCTGTCATCGGCTTATAAAACCGCCAGTACTCAGCAGAAGAATTGAACTTTTTCGGCTCCAACATTCCCGATTCCAGCAGTTCAAGACGGTATGATTCCAAAATAACCATTATTTTAGTAGGAATCAATTTCATAATTTCCCCTTCCATATAAGTTATGTAATACCCATTTATTAACTCAAGAGAATCTCAAAGTTTTTACTAACTAACACCTAGTCCTTTGTCAAATTGCGATTACCCATTCAGCTTCATACTTTACTCGATTAATTTTATTATAACAAAATACAAATCCATTGCAAACATAAGTGTTATCAGCAAGAGGTATTATACCAAAAATCTTGATATTGGTTTCCCCCATAAACGTTAGGAGAATATCATTTATTGGATATATTTTATCTGGTATAGTATCAAAAAAACTTATATAGTATGTTAAAAACATTACATAATATAGAAAAAATATTGTTGATTTTTCATAATACGAGAGATATAATGAAAAGTGAAAAGAAACCTTCGGAACTCTAAAAAAATAAAAAGGCAGGTGATATTTTTAAGGGGATCTATGAAAAGAAACCGAAGTTTTACTCAAAGGAGGTAATATCTTGAAACAGTTTATGAAACGTATTGCCGGAGCTGCTCTCGCCTTTTGCATGCTTGCAACAAGTGTGGTGGTATCTCCTGCCGGTTCCCTCTCATCCGTTCAGGCAATGTCGGCCAACCTGGCGCTGAACAAAGCCGCAACCGCTAGCGATGTGGAAAGCGGCACCAGCTTTACCGCAAACCTGGCGGTAGACGGCAACACCAGTACCCGTTGGGCTACCAATTCCGATAATGCCGGAACCAGCCCCAAGTGGTTACAGATTGATTTTGGCACTACCACAACTTTTGACATGGTAGATATCTCCTGGGAGCAGACCAATATTGTTGAATACAAACTGGAAGTATCCGACGATGCCAGCAAGTGGACAACTGTATTTGAGCGGAATTCTACCCCTACCAGCAAAGATGAAAGCATCACCCTGCCGGCACCGGCGATTGGGCGCTATTTACGGATTTATGTTACCCGCTATGACAAGGCGGACTGGAAATCAGTTTCTATTTTTGAGGTAGCTGTGTACAACTCTAAGGAAGAGGGGCCTGTTGAGCCAACTGGAAACTATCAGATTTACCCGATCCCTCAAAAAGTGACAGACGAGGAAGGAACGGTTGATATTACAGATACCATTAATGTGGTAAAAGGTGATGGCATCGATACTGTTACCAAAAATCGCATTGATGAAGTATTGAAGGATAACGGACTTACGGCTGAATACGGCGCAGAGCGTGCAGAAGGAAAGACCAATCTGTATGTGGGCATCAACGGTTCCGGCGACGCAGCCGATACCTATGAGGGTGTTCCGAAAGAGGTCTTTGCCGAAGGCGCCAATAAGTATGATATGCATGTGGTCAAGGTTTTTGCAAATGGTGATATCGTGATTCTGGGCAAAGACAGCGATGCAGCTTTCTATGGTCTGGCAACATTGAACCTGATGTTGGAACAAACTGTTGACCGCAAGTTGAAGATTTCCACCTTTGAAGATTATTCCTTCCAGAAATACCGTGGCTGTGTGGAAGGCTACTACGGTTATCCCTGGAGCGTAGAAGGAACCCTGAGCTGGTTCGATTTTGCCAAGAGATATAAGATGAATATCTTCCTCTATGGCCCCAAAACGGACCCGTATCATCTGGGACAGTGGGATGAGGATTATCCGGAAACCGTGACGGAAGAAGAAGCCGCAATCGGAATCCGTACCCGCAGCGAGATGCAGCAGTTTGCCGAGAAGGCAGCTGCATGCAATGTAGACTTCGTGTGGGTTGCTCATCCTGCTATGAAGAAGCCGATTGATTTTACCAACGAAGAAACGGTAAATGAAGGTGTTAGCCGCCTGATGACCAAATTTGCCGACATGTATGAGCTGGGTGTTCGTCAGTTTGGTATCTTTGTAGATGATATTTCCGGTGCTGAGGCAGCCAGAACCTGTGATATGCAGATTTACATGCTGAACCAGGTACAGAACAAGTTGTATGAAACCTACAATGGCGAAGGTGCTGCCGAAGAAGATAAGGTAAAGCCTTTGTTCTTTACGCCTGCCTGGTACACCACCGGCACCAGCGGTGCATCTACCTATATGCCCAAATTTAAGAAAGTACATGAGGATATCGAGATTTGCTTTACCGGTAATGATGTCTTCTCCAGCATCAGCAATTCTTCTGCATCCACCTTTAAAAATTGGATCGGACGTGACCCGGTTCTGTGGTGGAACTATCCTGTAAATGACAATGTGGACAATGTATATTACACGAACCCCATCAACTATTACTATGGGATTGACTCCAATCCTACCAGCCTCAAGGGTGTATTGTCCAACCCCATGAACTACTCGGAATCCTCCAAGGTGGCGTTCTTTGGTATTGCCGATTATACTTGGAATCCTCGTGCATTTGACGCTGCAGAAAACTGGGAAAACTGCTTTGACGGTATCTTCCCCGATAATCCTGAAATGGCTAAGGCTCTGAAAGTGGTTTATGGAAGCCTGAACAACAAATATGAACCCGCAGAGTTGACCCGTCTGTATGCACAGTATGGCAGCGGAAGCGAAACTGCGGCAGCAAACCTGATGGATAAAATGTATGAGATCGTGGCTTCCATTGAAAAGCTGGAAACGCTGAAAGACAGCGACGATCCGGTAGAGCGCCTGCTGGTAAAAGAAGCACAGCCGGCATTTAACAAACTGTATGATATGGCTGCTGCAATCGGCGGTGCCATGGCAGTTGTTTCCTCTGATGACCCGCTGGTACAGACTCATGGTTATTATATGGCTCAAGCTGCCAATGAGCGCTTGAGCGTTTACCGCAATCCCCGTTATGAGATCATTGCCCTCGAAGGCTCCGGTGCCGATATCTATTACAGCACCTGGCAGGCAGAGCCCTCCAATGGTAAGATGAAGGAATTTGTGGGAACTGCCATGAATGCCATTAAGGATTTTGATATTGCTTCTCTGGACACCAGTGCAGCCGATATTCAAAGTGTTGAGATTACCCCCAATGAGGCAGTCGAAGTCCGTCAGGGAACAACCTGTCAGTTTACTGCCAATGTTACAGCTGACGGCGAAAATCTGGGCGACGTGATCTGGTCTGTGGAAGGGAATACCGGCGAAGGCACAGCCATGTCCTATAACGGCGTTCTGACCATGGATACTAATGAACTCTCCCCCACAGTTACGGTAAAAGCAGTTTCCGCTTATGACGATACTGTATTTGCAGCAGTCGAGGTTAAAGTTACCGATCGTATCTATGTCGATCCCACTATTCCAGTGAACCAGGCGTATGGCGCAACGGTACTGGCTGCTTCCGGTAATCCCGGCGTAGGCGGCGAACCCGAAAATCTGTTTGACGAAAGCGAAGACGGTTCCAAGTGGTGCCCTGGTGACAACACCCGAATGAATCAGTGGGTTGCGTTTGATCTGGGCAAGGATAAGACGATCTCCACCTGGCAGCTGGTCAACGCAGGCGTGGAACACGAGCTGGATATTTCCTCTCATTACTCCCTGCAAGTTCTGAAAGATCCCAATGCTACGGAAGAGCAGTTGAAAGATAAATCTTATCTGGGCAATAATGCCAACTGGACAATTGTAGCAGAATACACCAATAACAAAGAGAATATCACCAATTACGAGTTTGAAGAACCTATTACCGCCCGCTACTATCGTCTGTACATCAATGACGGATGTCAGCCGAATGTACCGTACCCCGCAACCCGTATTTATGAGTGCCGTTTGTTTGGCGTTGATACCGAAACTGTGGCCCGTACTCATAAGCTGACCATCGCTTCTGATATTGCCAACGGTACTGTCACCACTGATGCAGCCAACTATGAGGAAGGCGCCAAGGTCAATGTGTATGTAGAACCCGCCGAAGGCTATCGCCTAAAGGCCGGCTCTCTCAAATACAATGATACCGCAATGGAAGGAACCAGCTTCCTGATGCCAGCAGAAGACGTTGTGATCACCGCTGAATTTGAGCTGGATTCCGGTGTGGAGCCTGGCCCGGCTGATAAGACTGAGCTGGAGAAGGCTGTTAAAGAAGCCGCTGCTTATGAAGAAGCTGACTATACAGCTGAAACTTGGGCGATATTTGCAAAAGCTTATGCTGATGCACAGGCGGTTCTGGCCAATGAAGACGCTACACAGGACGATGTAGATGCAGCTATAAAGGCCTTGAACGCTGCTGTTGAAGGTCTTGTGCCTGCTCAGCAGCCCGAAGAAGCCAATAAGAGCCTGCTGCAAAGCACCTATGACTATGCGATGGCGCTGGATACACAAGGAGTAGCAGCAAGCGCAAAGGCATACTTTGAAAAG
>CAJFNK010000018.1 GCA_904394685.1 Candidatus Heritagella gallinarum | reverse complement strand
TCGTTTGGACATAGAAATAGCCCCCTTAGTCTAGTCTCGAAAACTTTTGTTTTTTCGAGTGTCTACTCTAAGGGGACTATATCATTCCACTCGTTGGGCGGGGATTTTTTCTACTTAATATAGCCGGGCTTTTATAATAATTTGCCTGCTGCCGCTCAAAGCCCAGATAGCGGGTTCCCTGAAATTTCAGCTTGCCAAAGTCCCCCTCGGCCAGCTCACCGTATTCCCAGCCGTTCACCGTCATTTCCATCCGGTCGCCGGATTCCACCTCAAAGGTGACAAAATATTGCGTGGTAGAGGTGCTGTTGCGGCTGTGGTGGCACATGGAACGCTTGGAAACCACCTTGGCTTCCACCGACAGCCGGGGCTGCTGGTTGTTGTGGTGCCACTGGCGTCCGCCTCTGACAATGGAATAGATAAACACCCCGATAAAGAATATAAAAAACAGTATGAACATCAGGCTAAACAAATCGGGCAGATAAGTCGTGATGCGAAATAAGGTACCAGTCATCAAGAAGCCTCCTCTTTATTGGTACGGATATAGTGGAACAGGTATTGCTGTGCAACGCCCGCATAGGGGCCAAAATCTTCCGGCTTATTTTGCGGGAACCACCGCTCCATCACCCGCTTCATCCACACATCCAGCGGGAACGCCTCCAGCCGGTGGAAGCCATAGAGCAAAGCACATTCCGCCACCTTGGGGCCAACCCCATGAATGAGCATCAAGGTTTCCCTTGCTTTTCCCAGCTCCATTTGTGGGATTTCCTCCAGCCGCACCTTTCCTTCGGTCACCAGACGTGCGGCAGAAAGCAGGTATTTTGCCCGGAAGCCCGCACGAAGGGGCGCAAGCTCCTCCAGCGAAGAAGCGGCCAGCCGCTGCGGGGTGGGGAAAACGAGAAAGCCTTTCCCGGAATCTCCTGTTGATGAAACGTCGTCCTTGCCTCCCGAAGTTTCGCCCAGCGTTTCACACATCCGCTGGATAATCCCCTTGATGCGGGGGATATTGTTGTTCTGGGAGATGATAAACGAGCAGAGCGCCTCCCATGGGTCCTGCCGCAGTAGCCGGATTCCCCCCGCATAGCGGCAGGCCTCCTGCATCACGGGGCTAAACGATGCCAGCTGCTCCTGAATGGCCGGGTAATCGGTGCTTTCATCAAAATAGTCCGACCACACCTGTTGGTATTCTTCCGGCGAGCAGTCAAGCACCAGCTCGTCGTCCTCCCGCCACAGCGAAAGGGAGCGCCCAAAGGCAACGCCCTGCCAGATGTCCCCGGTTTTTTCCCAGCGGAAGCTCTGCCCGCAGTCCAGCGTCTGATCCGGGTCAAAAAAGGCGGGAATCCGCATGTTTCCCTGCTTCATCGGTTCTTCTCCCCGGCGTTGGCCTCCACCTGCGGGTGGCGGGAGGTGAGGAACCAGATGGCCCGTTCGATGGAATCACGGGAGTTGCCCCAATCGGCGTCTTTGTTGCGGTAGTCAAACATACGGCAGAAATGGGTTACATCGCCCTCCACCTCTTTGAGGTATTTCATCGCCAACGAGCGGGTGACTTCCTGAAATTGGGGGAAGTTCTTTTTGTTCATTTTGGTTGCCGCTTTCAAAAGGGTGCGGTAGTGGGGCAAACAGATACAGGGCTGTTCGGCATAGAGCTTGCGGAAATCTTCCTCGTTCTGCCACAGCTTGATAACGGTTTCCATCAGATGTGCCATGTTCATTTCGATGTTTTCACACACAAAGCAGCTTTTGGCACGGGTGTCGGCGGCGGGGATGAGCTTTTTCACAGCGGTTTTCTGGTCGGCTTTTCCGTCGGGGAAAACGTCTTTTTCCACCTCGGCCAGCAGGCTTTCCAAAATCAGCGCCACCGAAAGGCGGCTGCCACGAGCCAGAATCTGGTCAAAATGGTCTTTGCAAAAGCCCAGCCGGTTGGTTTCTATCCGGACATCCGGCTCCATCATGGCGGCGCCGGTGATATAGGTTGCCATGCGGTCTTCCAGCATATCCCGCATCCGGCAGATGGGGCAGCCGTCCCGTGGCTCAAAAACTTCACTGATCGGTATCGTGCAGATATCTTCCCGCATATTCGTTCCTCCTGCTCAGAATTTTCCAAATAGCCTGTGGGCTTTCTTTGGTTTGGTTTTTCTTTTTTGTTCTGCTTCTTATCATACCATAAACGGTTCAAAAACGGAATTGCTGTTTTTTTAAAATGGTTTATATCTCTGTTGAAAATGTTGAAAACCCGATTTTAGTTTTCCATAGCAGTTGAAACATCAAAATACTTATATAAAATATCAAAATATTGATATACAAAATCTGGTGTTTCCCTGTTTTTCTGCCACAATTGCCCTTTTATGATATGGTTTGCTATACAAATGGTTGTAGAATCAAGCCCAAAAAAGATTTGGTTTTCAAACTGTATAGTTTACATAATGTTATTTTCCGGTTGGTGGAGAAGCTCTTTTCCCCGTGTTTTTCTGATAGGAATCACAGTTATTCACATTTTCCACAGAGTTATTCACATATTACTTTTTCTTATTCACTCAAATTATGTAAACTTGCGTTGTTTACATGAAGTATAATAGGGTTTTACAAATCAATGGATTTTTTCAAAAAAGGTAAAACATAATGAAAAAACTATCGTAAAAACTGATAAAATATATGCCTTTGATTGCCGGATATACATCAATATCGCCTCGCATTTGTTTTTTGCGTTGGGGTACGAAAGAAAAAGGGAAAATAGAAAAAAGAGGGGATTGGGGGATTTGAAGCTGTTGAAAACTGGAGAAAAACCGCTGTTTGCAGCTGGTTTTCCAGATTTTTTGGGGATTGACAGGAACCGGCGGGACTGGTATAGTATAGTTTGAAAATTTGGCGGGGGTGCTGCTTTGCGGCTGAGAGGAACCTGTTTCCAACCCTTGAACCTGATCCGGATAATGCCGGTGTAGGAAGCTCGTATAGGACAATGCGCCGATGGGACTTCTGGACCATCGGTTTTTTTATTGCCCGATACAGCCCCGCATGAAAGAAAAGGATGGTATGGATGAAAAGTATCTCGAAAGTTCAAAAATTGACCGAAAGCGCCATCTTGCTGGCTGCTGCCACGGCGCTCAGCTTTGTGCAGTTCCCCGGCCCGTGGGTCAACGGCGGCTCCATCACCCTGTGCAGCATGCTGCCGGTGTGTATCATCGGCTACCGTTATGGCGTAAAATGGGGGGTGCTGTCGGGCGTTGTCCTATGGAATCCTCCAGCTGTTTGTGGGCATGAACGTGCTGCGTGGCGTTTCTCTTGCAACGGTGCTGCTCTCGGTGGTGTTTGACTATCTGCTGGCGTTTGGCGTTCTGGGCTTATCGGGGATGTTCCGCAATCGGATCAAAAATCCCTCGGTCGCCTTTGTGGCGGGAGCTTCTGTGGGAATCTTTTTGCGCTTTGTGTGCCACTTCATCTCCGGCGTATTTGTATGGGACACCATTCTGGCAGAAACCGGCCTGAACTGGGCGGGAATCCTGTATTCCCTTTCTTATAACGGCTCGTATATGGGACCCGAACTGGTGATTACCTGCATCGCCGGCGCTGCTGTTTGCCGGGTTCTCGATTTGACCAGCCCCAACCTCAAAAAGAGCCTGTAAGCGTTTGCCGGGGCTGCTATTGCAGAAAAAGTATAAATGGAAAACCCGACCTGTGATACAAGCAGGCCGGGTTTTTGCGTTTAGAGAGGGATACCAGTTGCAGGTTAAACGCCTGCGATCTCTCCCACGCCCGAAAGAACTAGGCGGGGACGATAGGGGAAGTCGGAAATCATTTCCCGGCTGGTAACGCCGGAGAGTACCAAAACAGTGTCCAGGCCGGTTTCGATGCCCGCCACAATGTCGGTGTCCATGCGGTCGCCGATAATGGCGGTTTCTTCGGAATGAACACCAAGAAGTTTCAACCCGGTACGCATCATCAAGGGATTGGGCTTGCCAACAAAATAAGCGCTTTTTCCTGTGGCCAGTTCGATTGGCGCCACCAGCGCCCGGCAAGCGGGAACAATGCCGTCTTCCATGGGGCCTGTAAGGTCGGTATTGGTGCCAATCAGCTTGGCACCCTGATTGACAAAACGAACTGACTTGACAATGCTGTCATAGTTATAGTTGTCTGCCTCGCCGATAATCACATAGTCCGGGTTGATCTCATTAACCGTAATCCCCGCATCATACAGTGCATTGAGCAGGCCGTGTTCTCCCACCGAATACGCAGTAGCGTCGGGGTATTGAGAAGCGATAAAATTGGCGGTTGCCAATGCGCTGGTATAAAAATGGCTTTCGTCAACTTCCAGCCCCATCCATGCCAGCTTTTTTTGAAGTTCTTTGGGCGTGTGACGGCTGGAGTTGGTGAGAAACAAGAATTCCTTGTTTTCCTGATACAGCCAGTCAACAAATTCTTTAACGCCCGGCAGCAGGCGGTTTCCATGATAGATAACGCCGTCCATATCAATAATAAAACCTTTTTTATTTCTCAATTGCTCCATACCCGTAACCGTTCCTTTCTTACCTTTATAAATCTTATTGGATTCATGATTCTATAAAAATAACTCATACTACTATCATACCTGTACCCAATCAGGATTTCAACCATAACTGCTGAAAAAAGTAAGAGCCACTATTCTTATACAGGTTTTTGAGGTATAAAAGTTAGACAATTTAACTAACTTTTTACCGCTACTTATTGTAGTATAGAATTGATTCTTTTAGTAAATTTATTTATTGAAATAAATCGTATACAATGTGAGAAAAGGGGGAAAACCTATGGAAAAAGAACTGAATTATAAATCTGTTGGCGAAAATATCCGGCAGGCACGGATACGGGCACATATGACACAGGAGCAGCTTGGGGAAGCGTGTCTGCTTTCTACTTCTCATATTGGCCATATTGAACGGGGAACCCGTATCCCTTCGGTTGACACCCTTTATAAGATTGCCAATCTGCTGCATGTCAGCGTAGATTACCTGCTTCTGGGAGCATCTGAAGATGTTTCGCTGGATTCTGTTGCTGCCGCACTTTCTGGAAAAGACCCTGCCAAAGTCCGGTACATTCTGAACACTATGCAGGTTTTGGCAGAAAAAATAGACGAGCTGTAATTGCCGACTGAAAAAGAACCCGGCTTTTTATGTAAATAGGTGAAAAATCCCCGTTAGCTGATTCTCAGCTAACGGGGAATCCGATTATTACCCGGGCCGGCACAGGGATTCCCATGCAGACACCGGGCTTGTGGATAGACGACTGCCTGCACCGCCGCAGGCAACCGCTCAAAAGCAAGACCCCATTAACCGCATTGGGGTCTTCTTTTTGCGCCGAAAAGAGGAATACCCTCCAACCGCAAACCGGCGCATACCAAAACGAAAAATTCGGCATACACAATTGTATGCCCATATTCTAACGTAGACGACGCTTTGTTTCAATCTGTGACAAAAATTGTGACAGAATAATTGCACATTGATCGAGGAAAAAAGGGTTTCTACTTTTTTCACAAACATATCATAATAAAATTGTCTGGTTTTATTATGGCGTATTGCTGCGTAATTCTTTCGTTACATCACCCAACCGGCCAACGCCACCATCAATGGCAGCAGAATCACGCTCAACAGGGTGGTGAGGGTCACAGTTTTACAGGCGTATTGATAATCCAGGCCGTGAAGCTGTGCATATACCGCAACGTTGGCTCCCACAGGAGCTGCCGCCGCCACAAAAACGGCCATCCGCAGAGTGGTATCAAAGGGCAGCAGGAGAAAAACAGCCAGTGTCAAAGTCGGGATCACCACAATACGCAGCAAGCTTAATCCATAAAGACCGGGGTCCGTGACCATAGAGCGCAGGTTGGTTTGCGCCAGATATACTCCCAGCACCATCATGGCGATGGGAGTATTCATCCCCGCCGAAAAACCGACCGCCGAAGTCACCACATCCGGGAGATAGGCTCCGGCACCAGAGAGATACAGGATAACGCCCAGCACGCTTGCCCAGATAATGGGGTTTTTGAGCAGGGCAGCCGGGGCAACGCTTTCTCTTTTGTGGGTCATCACCAGGATTCCCCAGGTACACTGGAGAATGTTGAGTAGGGCGATCAGCGCAACAATACCAAAAACCATTTCCTGCCCATAGGCCGCCTGTACGAGTGGGATGCCGATAAATCCGGCATTAGAGAAGGCAGAACCAAATTCATCAATTGGTTTTTTGCGGTATACCAGCCACGAAACCACCATGGCCAGCCCCAGTGCGACAACTGCTAAAATCGTGCTTTGCCAGAGAATCTGGTCTTTTTCAGCGGTGCGGGGAATACAGAAGCTGTTGAGGATCACCGAAGGGATGGCCACCCAGAACAGCAGGCTAGCCATCGATTTGCTCCCCTCCACCGAGATTTTTTTAAACCGGAAAAGGAGATACCCCACTGCCATTAAAATCGCCATGACAGCGGTTTGACGCAGTACAATCCATGCAGATTCCATCTTTTATTTCCTTTCTCAAAGATATTGTGCCAGTTGCTGCAGCAGCGGTGCATAGGCATCGGGATGCAAATGAATCCCGTCTGTACTCAGTTCTTCACGCAATCTTCCCTGCTCGTCGATAAGAGGGGCGCTGAGATTCAGATATTCAGCGCCAAATTCTTCTGCCAGCTGGCTAACCCATTCATTACACGATTCAATGGTGGAATTGGTACGAAATCGGAACATATTTTTATGATCCAGCTTTGGGATACCAAAATCAGCATCGGGATTGCAGGGATAATAAGCCAACAGATAGAGCTGGGTCTGAGGCAGCCGTTCTTTGATTTGGGTAAGAATTTTCCGATAGTTGGTTTTAAGCCCCTCAATATCTCCTGCACCGATATCGTTGGTTCCGATATTGAGAAAGAGTTTTTTCGGCTCCAGGTCAAAAATACAGGTGTCCATGTGTTCCAAAAGCTCCCAGGTGGTATAACCGCCGATTCCCCGGTTATAAACGCAGCCGGAAATTTGTAGGCTCTGCATCAGCTCGTTGACAGGAAACTGTTCCATAAGACTGCTGCCTGCAAAAACAGTCTGACCTTTTCTGGCCAAACGATTGAGATGCTGATATCGTGATAAAAGCTGTTCCCAGAATTTTTGAAGTGCTGGGTCAACAGTTCGATGATTCATCTTAAAATCCTCCTGCTTGGCGGTTGCCTGGAATCAGTTTTGCTTTTCGTCAGGTTTTAGGTGCTTTTCACAAGTAGTTTTTTGGCAAAGCCTTTTATATCCTTATAATGCTTGCGTAATATGTCACTGAACAACATCACAATCAGTGCAGTTGTAAAGGAAAGAATCAGGTACACAGCCATAGCCTGTTGATTATTATATCCGGCAGGTAGCAGATAGTGTAGATTTTCTGCATAAAAATAATGGCATAAATATAATGACAAGCTATATTTGGCAAGATATCCGGTGACTTTATTATCAAAAAAGTGCGATCCGATACTTTTGTGTGAAAAAGAAATGACAATAGCGATGGCAAATACAGGGATAAAGAAGTAATCGAGTCCGGAAGCTTCCTTAAACTGCATATATACGATTAATGATATGTAACAAAGTATCTCGGTAATTGTCAGCAGGATTCGCCCAAATATGGTGTAATGAATTTTTTTGACTATTTGTATCAATGGATAACAACATATTCCAATTCCAAGCTCCGCAAAAGCCCTCAAGTTTCCTTTATATGTTAATCCCAGCCATTCAGTAGGACCTCTCGGAGAGGTTCTATTGCCGTTAAAATATCCCAGAATCAATAATATGGAGAGAGGAATTACAACCGAAAGCATGATATCCGGGAATTTTCTGATGAGTGGATACAGAATTGCCATACATAACAACATAGCTGATATATACCAGGTTGCAGTATTGATTGGTTCTTCCCGTAACCCGCTCATGTCCCAAAGCATCAAAGAATGGAATGACCTCATAAACAGGCCGATGATATTCCTGCTCTGGGCATAAGATACAAATACAAGGGCAATACAGTAGGAGAGCAGCATCTCAGGAAAGAGTGGCTTGACTTTTTTCTTAATGTAGTTTCGTGTTTCTTTTCCCAACAACAAGCTGGAATGAGCTTCGGAAGCTCTTTTGATACTCGCCATCATTAGGCAACCGGAAACAATAAAGAAAAACTCTACTGCAAAGCTTCCACCTAAAAATAAAGAATTTTCTTCTCCCACCAACATCTTACTATGATGGAATACGATGATCAGGGAAAAAACAAACTTAAAAAAATCTATTTTACCATTTCTTTTTTTCAAGAAAAAACCTCCTCGAATTGCAAACCTTTTGTTCGAGTGGGATTTTCTGTATATCCAAAAAATCAGATGAACAAATCTGGTATCAAATTTTGTCTTCATAGATCATCCCCTGCGCCGTTTGGACACAGGGGATGCAATTAGCTCGGTTGTTTACAGTTCGTCCAGTTCTTCCTGGGATACAATATGAATCCCGTTCTTTTCGAGAACGTCGATTGCCCGGTCGTTATCCTCTACCCGGAAAATCATAAACGCCTGCCCTTTTTTACGGGTGATAAAAGCATAGGTGTATTCAAGATTGATTTTGTTATCCCCAAGAATCTGTACGATCTGATATAGGCTTCCCGCCTCGTCTGGGACTTCTACCGCCAGTACCGGCGTGATGGAGAAGATATATTCCGCTTCTTTCAGCACACAGGCTGCTTTATAAGTATCATTCACAATAATCCGCAAAATGCCGAAATCAGGGGTCTCGGCAATCGAGAGCGCCCGCATGTCGATCTGGTGTTCCCGAAGCACTTTGGTAAACGCAGCCAGACAACCGGCCTTGTTCTCTAAAAATACAGATATCTGCTTTACGGTCATAAAGATTCACCGTTCCTTTCTATCATTAGTCAGGCATATAGCCGGGCATATTGCCGACCATCCGTCTGACTATCATGGTGCCTTAATACAAGTTGCGCTTGTCGATCACACGAACCGCTTTTCCTTCGCTGCGGGCAATCGTTTTGGGCGCTACCAGCTGCACATCGGCATAAATTCCCAGCATGGACTTCAAATCGCTTTCCAGCTCTTTTTCCCGCTTGGAAATGGCCGTCACCGTATCGGAGAAAATCTCCGGTGTCATCTCCACCTGTACCTCCAGCTGGTCGCTGTTGTTCACACGGCTCACCACGATCTGGTAGTTGGCGGCATATCCACGGTTGAGCAGCACGGTTTCGATCTGGGATGGGAACACGTTGACGCCCTTGACAATCAACATGTCGTCGCTGCGTCCCATCGGCTTGCTCATCTTGACATGGGTGCGGCCGCAGGCGCACTTTTCATGAGTCAGGACGCAAATATCCCGTGTGCGGTAACGAATCAGCGGGAAGGCTTCTTTGGTGATGCAGGTAAACACCAGTTCGCCCTTTTCGCCGTCCGGCAGCACCTCGCCGGTTTTGGGGTCAATGATTTCGGCAATAAAATGGTCTTCATTGATGTGCATGCCGTTTTGGGCGCTGCATTCATATGCCACGCCGGGGCCGGAAATCTCGGTCAGCCCATAAATATCATACGCTTTGATGCCCAGCTTATCCTCAATATCACGGCGCATTTCCTGCGTCCATGCCTCGGCGCCAAAGATACCGGCTTTCAGATGAATCTGGTCACGCAGGCCACGCTCGTGGATGGATTCTGCCAGATAGGCCGCATACGAAGGGGTGCAGCAGAGAATGGTAGAGTTGAGGTCGCACATAAACTGAATCTGGCGGTCGGTGTTGCCGGAAGACATGGGCAGGGTGAGGGCGCCCACCTTGTGAGAGCCGCCGTTGAGTCCGGCGCCGCCGGTAAACAGGCCATAGCCATAGCTTACATGCACCACGTCGCCCTTGTCGCCGCCGGCCGCCATGATGGCACGGGCGCAGCAGTCTTCCCAAAGGTCGATATCGTGCTGGGTGTAGAACGCCACCACACGGCGGCCGGTTGTGCCGCTGGTGGACTGAATCCGGACTGCCTGCTCCAGCGGGACAGCCAGCAGGCCATAGGGATAAGCGTCACGCAAATCGGCCTTGGTGAGAAACGGAAGCTTTCTCAGGTCGTCTACGGAGCGGATATCATCGGGGGTAACCCCTTTTTCCTTCATCAGGTTCCGATAATAGGGCACATTTTCATAAACATGATGAACGGTTTTTACCAGGCGCTCATCCTGCCATGCCCGAATCTGTTCACGGGAAGCACATTCGATTTCCGGCTGATAATACTTTTCCATTGGTATCCATTCCCTTCTTGTTAGAAGATTGCAGGGAACTCAGTTGCCCTGACGATTTATCGCAACAATGTAGTAAATCGCATTGTGTAGTGTTATTCTACCATTTATAGGTGGGAATGTAAATGTTTCCGGATAAAAATCCCCGATTTGTCGCAAATTTCATATGAATTTTGTAAGAATATACATTTCACACCGACAAACTTGTATACCGAACCGGGTCGGTTTACTGTCGGGACTCTCTCTGCCGCAGGATTTCACTCAGCAGAGCGTGTGCGGCCTCCTCTTTGCTCATCAGCGGGAGCGCCTTTTCCCCCTGTGCGGTGATCAGCGTCAAAAGATTGGTGTCCACCGCAAAGCCTGCACCGTCTTCCTTCAGGTTGTTGGCGGCAATCATGTCCACCTGCTTTTTGAGCAGCTTTTTGCGGGAGTTTTCCAGCATGTCACGGGTTTCCATCGAGAACCCGCACAGATATTGCCCTTCCCGGCGGTGCTGCCCCAGATATCCCAGAATGTCCTGTGTGCGTACCAGCGGGATGCTCATGTCCCCCTCTTTCTTTTTCATCTTATCCTCGGCCACCTGTGCGGGGGTGTAGTCGGCCACGGCCGCCGCCTTGATGATAATATCCTGCTCCCCGCTGCGCTGCGAGACCTCCCGGAACATATCCGCCGCCGAAACGATTTCCACCACTTCCATAAACCGGGGACGCTCCAGTGCGGTGGGGCCGGTAACCAGCATGACCTGCGCCCCACGGCGTGCGGCGGCCTTTGCAATGGCATAGCCCATTTTGCCCGAAGAATGGTTGGTCAGATACCGTACCGGGTCAAGGGCTTCCTGTGTGGGCCCGGCCGTTACCAGTACCCGCAGCCCCTTCATGTCCTGCTCACAGGCCGCCGCCTGCAAAATCCAGTCCAGCAGCACCTCCGGCTCCGGCAGCTTTCCCCGCCCGGTATCGCCGCAGGCCAGATAGCCGCTGGCGGGTTCCACCACCTGCCAGCCATAGCTGCGAAGCGTGGCAAGGTTATCGGCTGTCACCGGGTTTTCATACATCCGGGTGTTCATGGCGGGAGAGATGAGCTTGGGGCAGTTGCAGGCCAATACCGTGGTGGTAAGCATATCGTCGGCAATCCCGTGGGCGAGCTTTGCCACCACATTGGCCGTGGCAGGCGCCACCATCACCACATCCGCCCGCTTGGCAAGCGAAACATGCTCCACGTCAAACTGAAAGCAGCGGTCAAAGGTATCCACCGGCGCTTTGTTCCCGGTAAGCGTTTCAAATACCATGGGGGAGATGAACCGGGTGGCGTTTTCCGTCATCAACACATGAACATCGGCGTGCTGCTTGACCAGCATCGAGGCCAGAGAAGCGGCTTTGTAAACGGCAATGCTGCTGGATACCCCCAGCAATACGGTTTTTCCTTTCAGCATAACGGTTCCTCCTTGTCAGCTCTGCATACGGTTTCTGATGATAGTATAGCATATCCTGCAACACACCGCCAGATTCCGTGTGAATTTCAGCCCATGCAAAAAGGGCGTATCCAGCCCGATTGTGGGAGGATACACCCTTGTTTGGTGGGACTATTTATTATCCGGCAGCGTGCTTTCCAGCCGGACATAATCGGGATACCGCTGCGCCAGCAGAGAAAAGCCCTCTTGAATGGTTTGCAAAGTGCCGCAGAGCGAACCCGTCAGCGTGGTTTCAGCGATTTGGAAGGACGCCGAAACCCTTCCCGGCAGAATCGAAACTTGCAGGTCACACAAATTCCCGGCGGCTTCTTCCCGGCGCAGCGACTGCACCAATGTGAACGCCAGCGTGGAAACCCCTGCACACACAAGGTCTTTTCCAAGTGGCGCATATCCGGCATGTCCGAGAATCATAACCGAAATAGACGCTCCCCGCTGCTCAAATAGAATCTGGGTCATGTGGCGGCAGGCGCTTTGGCCTGTGGCTTGCCGGATGGGGGATTGTTGGGCAGTACATCGCCGGACGGCGTGCCGTTGCCCTGCGCTCCATCGGGCGTTGTCGATTGAGCCGCACCACCGGCGGCGTTCTCCTTGGCGGCGGCTTTGGCCAGCAGCGTCAGCTGCTCCTGCATCTTGGAGAGCTGCTTCCACATGTTCAGGTTCTGTGCAATCGATTTGCGAACCATCTCCTTGCCCTCAAAGTCCATCATCTCCAGCACCGCCATCGACTGCTCGCCCATATCAGGCCGGAAAAATCCCATGGAGTATAATTCCTTGGCCAGCTCATTCTGCGCCGCTTTGCTAAACGGAGAGGACTTCTGGCTGACGATACGGATATCAAAAACCGGCAGGCGTTCGCCCATTTCCAGCCCAAAGGCGGTTCCCTGCGACTGCGGAGCCAGCCCCCGGTTGTCCATCTGGAAAAACTCCTCGCCGTCGTTTCCGGCAATGCGGAAGCAGCGGGGCTCGGTGTAGAACTGGCGAATCAGCTCGATGCACAGATAGTTCACCTGTGCAAAAGCCCGGTAGCTGCCCTTAATCATATCACGGGAGAGCTTGCTGCCCGCTTCTTGCAGGGCGGCAATGGCGCTGGCCGCCGTCACGCCGCCGCTGGTGCTTCCCTGCGAAAAGTCCCGGTTGCCGCTGGTTTCCTTCAATTCGTCGATTTTCTGGCTCAAAAGAGAGGGAATCAGGTTGTCGATGGGCGCAATGTCCACCTCCCGGATGCTGTCCTCGCCCAGCCCGGAGCCTGCCACATGGATAAAATCCCGGTTCCAGTCGGCAAATTCCTTTTCGTTCACCGAGCCGTTGTCCCGGATAAAATAGCGCTTGCGGGAGGCCATCATGGCGTGGCGCATCAGCGCCTGGTTCAGCCGGTCGATATACATCTGGCAGTCCTTCATCACATCGATGTATCCAAACCCGGCGGGCGTCCCTTCTTCGGGGAACAGGGGGTCAATGGCAAAAGGATATTGGCCGTGGTCATACCAGCCGGTTTCCCGCAGCACCGGGTCGTTTTCGCTGGCAAACAGCACGGTTTCGTTGACAAACTTGCAGTAGTGCAGCCGCCCATCCCGCTTATAATACCAGTCTACCACAGCGGATTTGTCGCTGGTATCCACAAAATCGTCATAGAGATAGCGTCCGGTTTCCAGCGAGGGGGTGTGCAGCGTTCCCAAAAGCTGCGGATATTGTTCTTCCAGCACCTGGTTGTCCACCAGCTCCACGGTAAAAAGGTTGCGGCTGTTCTGTAAATCCAGGATTCCCGGCTCCCAGAAGATGCTGAGCACATCCACCGGATGGATGTCGATGTCGCCCAGGCCGTTTTCCAGCGAAGGGTTCCAGAACACGCCATAGATGCCGGTGCCGCTTTTCAGCTTTTTCCACCACACATCCGAATACGTCTTTTCAAACCCGTTGCGCTCCAGAATCACCGGCAGGATAGCGCCCAGAACCTGAGCGGTTTTCTGGTCGCTTTGCTCTCTTGGGAGAACGGTTGGCTCCGGATAGTTGTCCATAGCATCTGCGTGCTTGTTGGCAATCGAGTTGAACAGCCAGCCGGAGGCAGGCTCCGGGTCGTTGCCAGAAGAGCTGCGGCGCATCTGCCCCCAGTGGCGCAGCTTGAACCACTGTTCGTTTTCAATCACCCGTTTTTCCAGATTGGCCTTGCCCTGTCGGTACTGTTTCAAAATCTCGGCGGCCGCCCGGACTTCCGCCGCCCCGATGACTGGAGGGATTTCGGGGAGAACGGGCTGTGTTGCTTCCTGTTTCATAGGGTTCCTTCCTTTCTCCTCAAATGCGTTTTGAGGAAACATTTCGTTACAGTCGTTATTGTAACGAAGCGGAAAAAACCATGCTCCCCGGTTTTTTAAAAAACTGTTTGCGTGGAAGTAGGATGTTGTTTTGCTGTGGTTTATTCGCAACTTAAAATTTTCGTCCACCTTTTATAAAAGGTGGCAGGAAATCCAAAAGGGCGGCGCCCTTTTGGCCGCTCTCCGCAGAGAGCGGAACTTTTTATACTCCGAAAACGCAGGAAAGGGTGAAAAAACAGCCCAGTGGGCTGTTTTGAGGGGAAACCCACGTCTGGGGTTTCCCCTTGTAAAACTACCACTTTGTGCAATCTACCAGTAACGTAAACCTTTTTTGACAGACTGAAAAACCGGCCAGAATCCTGACCGGTTTTGCTCGTTATGATTTTATTTTCCTACCACTTCAACGCCGAACACAGCGCTTTCGCCGTTGATATCCCATTCGGCCACTGTGCCGGTGGGCTCGCCAACGGTGATGCTGTCTGCCAGCGTGTCATGGCTGATCTCCTCTTGATGGGCGGTGAGGATGGAGAGTACCTTATCGCTGCCCTTGGCGGTGATATTGATGTGATCCAGCACATCGAAATCAGCGTCACGGCGCATGGACTGAATCTTGCTGATGATCTCCCGCACAAAGCCTTCCTCGATGAGTTCGGGGGTCAGGCGGGTGTCCAGCACCACTGTTACGCCACGGTCGCTGATGGTAGCAAAGCCTTCCATCTGGGAGGTTTCAATCAGCAGCTCTTCTTCGGTGAGAGAAGCTTCCCCGGTAGAGAGGGTGATGGTCAGCTTGCCGGTTTCGTCCAGCTCCTGCTTGGCCTTGGCGCCGTCCAGCTCTGCCAGTGCGGTCTTAACCTCGTTGATCTGCTTGCCAAACTTGCGGCCCAGCAGACGCAGCTGCGGCTTAAAGGTGTAGTTGGTGAACTTGGAAGCATCGCTGACAAAGTGCAGCTCCTTCACGTTCAGCTCCTCGGCGATAACCGTCTGGAACAGCGGGTCGGATTCAAACTCAGCCCGGACAAACATCTGTGCCACCGGCTGGCGGTTCTTGATGCTGGCCTCGTTGCGGGCGGCACGGCCCAGCGCCACGATTTGCAGCACCTGCTCCATCTGGCGCTCCAGTTCGGGGTCGATGGCGCTTTCGTCACACACCGGGAAGTCGCACAGGTGAACGCTTTCGGGGGCGTTCTTGTCCACGCTGCACACCAGGTTGCGATAGATATCCTCTGTCATAAACGGGATCATCGGAGCGGCCGCCTTGGCGGTGGTGACCAGCGCCGTATACAGGGTCTTGTAGGCGTTGATCTTGTCCTGTGTCAGCTCTTTGCCCCAGAAGCGCTGGCGGCTGCGGCGCACATACCAGTTGCTCATGTCGTCTACAAATTCCTGCAGCGCACGGGCGGCTTCGGGAATCCGGTAGTTTTCCAGATTGTTGTCAACGGTCTTGACCATGCTGTTCAGCTTGGAAAGCAGCCACTTGTCCATAACAGAAAGGGTGTCTTTCTTCCATTCATGCTGGTTGGGGTCAAATTCGTCGATGTTGGCATACAGCACATAGAAAGCATAGGTGTTCCACAGGGTGGACATAAACTTGCGCTGACCCTCCCGCACAGCCTTGCCGTGGAAACGGTTGGGCAGCCAGGGGGCGGAGTTGGTATAGAAATACCAGCGGATCGCATCAGCGCCATAGGTTTCCAGTGCGTCAAAGGGATCAACGGCGTTGCCCTTGGACTTGGACATCTTCTGGCCGTTTTCATCCTGCACATGTCCCAACACGATAACATTCTTAAACGGAGCCTTGTTGAAGATCAAAGTGGAGATTGCCAGCAGGGAATAGAACCAGCCACGGGTCTGGTCAACTGCCTCAGAGATAAAGTCTGCCGGGAACTGCTGCTCAAACAGGTCATGGTTCTCAAAGGGATAGTGATGCTGGGCAAAGGGCATGGAGCCGGAATCGAACCAGCAGTCGATCACTTCGGGAACACGCTTCATCTGCTTGCCGCAGTGGGGGCAGGTGATGGTCACAGCGTCGATAAACGGGCGGTGCAGCTCGATTTCGTCGGGGCAGTTGGGGGACATGGATTTCAGTTCCTCAATGCTGCCGATAGCGTGGCGGTGGCCGCACTCACATTCCCAGATGTTCAGCGGGGTGCCCCAATAGCGGTTTCGGCTGATGCCCCAATCCTGCACGTTCTCCAGCCAGTCGCCAAAGCGTCCCTTGCCAATGGTTTCGGGAATCCAGTTGATGGTGTTGTTGTTGCGGATCAAATCGTCCTTTACAGCGGTCATCTTGATGAACCAGCTGTCACGGGCATAATAGATCAAGGGGGTGTCGCAGCGCCAGCAGTGGGGATAGCTGTGGGTGAACTGGGGAGCAGAGAACAAAAGTCCACGGCTTTCCAGATTCTTCAGCACTTCCTTGTCGGCGTCTTTGCAGAACACACCCGGCCATTCGGTTTCAGCGGTCATTTCGCCCTTGGCGTCAACCAGCTGGACAAAAGGCAGGCCATATCTGCGGCCCACGTTGGCATCGTCCTCACCAAAAGCGGGAGCGATATGAACCACGCCGGTACCGTCGGTCAGGGTGACATAGTCGTCACAGGTGACATACCAGCACTTCTCTTTGGGGCTGACATAACGGAACAGCGGCTCATATTCTTTGTATTCCAGCTCCTTGCCGGTAAAGCTCTCCAGGACGGTGTAGGTACCCTCGCCCAGTACGGTGTCGCACAGGGCGTGTGCCAGATAATACACCTGGCCGTCCTCGTTCATCTTGACCTTGACATATTCCTCTGCCGGGTTGACGCACAGCGCCACATTCGAGGGCAGGGTCCAGGGGGTGGTCGTCCATGCGAGGAAAGAAGCGTCCTCGTCTTTCAGGCGGAAACGGGCGATTGCAGAGCGCTCTTTCACGTCTTTATAGCCCTGCGCCACCTCGTGGCTGGAAAGAGGGGTTCCGCAGCGGGGGCAATAGGGAACGATCTTAAAGCCCTTATACAGCAGGCCCTTTTCCCAAATCTGCTTTAATGCCCACCATTCGGACTCGATAAACTCGTTGTGATAGGTAACATAGGGATGTTCCATATCGGCCCAGAAGCCAACAGTGCCGGAAAAATCTTCCCACATCCCCTTGTATTTCCAAACACTTTCCTTACACTTCTCAATAAACGGCTCCAGACCATATTCCTCGATCTGCTCTTTGCCGTCCAGACCCAGCAGTTTTTCCACTTCCAGCTCAACCGGCAGGCCGTGGGTATCCCAACCAGCTTTGCGGGGGACGTCATAGCCCTTCATGGTGCGATAACGGGGGATCATGTCCTTGATAACACGGGTAAGAACATGGCCGATGTGGGGTTTGCCGTTAGCGGTAGGCGGGCCGTCGTAGAACGTGTAGTTGGGGGAGTCCTTCCGCATCTCCATGCTTTTTTCAAAGATGTGTTCCTGACGCCAGAATTCTTCCACCTGTTTTTCCCGTTCCACAAAATTCAGATTTGTGGGTACCTTGTTGTACATGGTGTTTCCTCCTTTTGATTCATCCTGAAATAACCGATGGGCCACGGGGGCAAAAACACGGGGCAAATAAAAAAGCCTTCCTCCTGCAAAACAGGACGAAGGCTTGTAGCTTCGCTATACCACCTATTTTCCGCAGCATACCATCATATGCGCTCCCGATAACGGCGGGAAACCGGCATAACCTACTGAGAAACCTGTTCAGCCTGCGACTGGTAGAGTGATCTTCCGTCAGGCACCGGTGGCACCGGGCTTTCACTGTCCCCGGCTCGCTGGAGCATTGGCATCCTGCGTACTCTCTCTGTCAACGTCTTTTGCTATATGGATATATGGTATCCTATCCGGTGCAAAAAGTCAAGGGCAGAAGGGCGAAATTTCCCATGATTACGGCACAAAATTTAGGCGGGAAGAAAGTTTTCACACAGCCGGATTATCTCCTCTTTTTTCGCCAGTACATACAGCCAGTCTTCGGGAATCGATTCCGCACCATAGAGGATACCGGCCACCCCGCCGGCGACAGCAGCCACTGTATCGGTATCGTAGCCTAAATTGACAGCTTTCAGCATACAGTCATGATAAGAACGGTTAGTAATCAGACACCACAGGGCAGCTTGCAAGGTATCCACCACATACCCGCTGCTTTTGATAGCTTCTTCCGGCAGAGCAGCCAGTGTTTCTGCGTTTAAAAAATCAAATTCTGATATCCAAGGGACAAATTCTTCCCGAAGTCCATACCAGTTTTTCAGCACCAAAGCAGCAGAATCAATCGCATCTTGAAGCGTGGCTCCGTTCATTAAGTCATTTGCTATACAACAGTATAATCCACAGGCAATCTGGCTGATTGCATGACCGTGGGTCAATCTGGAAAGGTTGTGAATCAGTTCAAAGGCTTCTGGATTGTCCATGCAGGTTGCCCCGTATTCCCGCCGCAGATAAAAAATAGCGGGCAAAATCCGCATCAGGGAGCCGTTGCCATTGTCCCGGACATCGGTTCCGCCGCACTGTAACGCAGGCGTACCGGAACGATATAACCGCAGCGCATAGAGGGTTGTCCGTCCGATATCGAACAACTTTCCATAAGCGGTCATATAGCCATCGTCCACCCAACGGCAAAAACGGTTCATAATGTCGTCATAGTCCACACC
The DNA here is from genome assembly GCA_904394685.1 of Candidatus Heritagella gallinarum. Classification (GTDB taxonomy): domain Bacteria; phylum Bacillota; class Clostridia; order Oscillospirales; family Acutalibacteraceae; genus Heritagella_A; species Heritagella_A gallinarum. The sequence goes on along the minus strand of CAJFNK010000018.1, from coordinate 17,564 downwards.
CTTTGTCAGGCTTTTCAGTGTACACAGTGTCATGCTGGTGTCGTCAGACCAGGTACCGGCAGGCTGGTTGTGGGTACCATAGGCTCGCATCTCCACAACCGGACTCCATCTCAACTTTCTTCTGGGAAGAAACTCCACGGGGACACCCAGAGCATCTCCCACGGCCAGTCCCAGTATGCCATCTTGAATCTGTTTGTAAAGTAGTTCCATTTTATTTCCCCCTCTTGGTGTTGTTTATCATTTTGGCGGCTCAAAACCATAACGGCGATAAAAATCCGCAATTTCCTTTTCGCTGTTTGCCGGAACCGCCAACAGCAGCTTTCCGGTGTGGGGTTCCCGAAAGCCGATGACGGCTTCGCCGGTACAAATGCTTTTTTCGATACCGATATCCTTTTTCCCAAGTCCCGGCGGCGGGGTGAGGGGAACTGTCTTTCTTTTCAAAAACATAGGAAACCCTCCGATCTATGCTTTTTTTCAGTCTATCATACCCCAGAGCGGGAAACAAGTCACAGCCGCAAAAATTGCGCCGGTTCCTCTGTCCGAAGCTCCGGCGGCAGGGAGAGCCTTGGCGGCGCTTCGGTGTAGCGGGGAGCAATGGGGTTTTCCATCAGGACATACCGGCACATATCGTAGATATGGTCCTCCTGCGTGGTGTCGATATCCTCCACCCGGTTGGCGTCATAGACGAGCGCCGGAAGGGTGCGGATAAACTGCTTGCAGGTGTGGAACACCTGCATCATGGGCAGGCCGTTTTCGTCAAAGGCCAGCCGGTAGTGATACTGCATCTTGCCGGGAAGCCGGGTGTTGTCGCCGCCGGACCAGTAGACGAAATTCGGCGCCCGTTCCATCATGGCCGCAACGCTCTCACCCCGGCTTTCGTCAAAAATACTGGGGTCGGCAATCCCGATGATCTGTCGTCCCCGCAGCGTTTCGTCCTCCGATTCAATCCGGCGGATCTCCGCTGCAATCTGCGCCGGGTGCATCCGAAGGCCGGTGTTGGGGGTGCCGGTACAGCCATAGTATTCCCGGATATGATAGAGCCGCCCGTCCGGGTCGGCGGCAAACCAGCCCACCGCAAACGGGCGGGCATAGCCAAAGTCAAAGCCCCGATAGATGCGCCAGTGCGCCGGGATGGGGAACGGGTCGATCACATGCGTCCAGCGGCGATCCTGATAATGTGCAGGGTCGTTGCGCCATTCGGAAAACACCTGCCCGTCAAAGGAATCCCAGCTGCCATATAGCAGGGCGCTGCGCTCGGCCTGCGGGAGCAACGAGAGGCTGGCAAGATAGCTGGGGTCGTTTTCCAGCAGTTTCTGGTTGTCAAACACGGTGGAGGGGATGAAGATTCGGGAGCGGCTCATAGTCTTGCGCCCCTTTGGGGTGTCCACTTCTACCTGTTCCACAATAGGGGTCATGGGGGGAGCGGGCGTGATAAACCGTTCTTTTACCCAGCTGTGGCCAATGCCGCCGGGATTGGTGGCCGCCCGGATATACACCCGTGTTCCGGGGCCGCTGGGGCGGTTTCGGCTGAACAGATAGCTGTATTCCTCCCAGGTAAAGTGGGTCAGCTCATCAAAGGCGATAAAATCATACCGTTTGCCCTGATAGTTGATTTTGTCGGACGAATGTTGCATCGAGCCAAAAAAGATTTTGGCGCCGCTGGGAAATTCCCAGTAATGCCCCGTGGTGTTATACCGTGCCCGTGGAAAAGCCGGCTGATAAATCGCCCGGCTCCGGTCGATCAGCTCCGAGAGCTGTGGGTAGGTCTTTCGCAGAATCAGCCCACGATAGTGGGGGATGTGTACCTGCCGCAGCGCTTCGGCCAGAAGGGCGTCACTTTTTCCGCCCCCGGCAGCACCGCCATACAGGGCTTCATATTCCGGCCGTGCCTGAAACAGCCGCTGTCTTGGTTGGGGGCTCCAAATCACCTTATCCATGCTGCTCCCCCTTTGCCAGGTCTTCCAGCAGTGCGGCAATCTCCACCACGCCCGAAGTCCCTTCTTCCTCCTCTCCGGTGAGCGAAAGCTGGATATCCTTCAAGTCTTTCAGGGCGGCTGTAAGCTGTTTCAGCCCGCCACGGTCGATGGTATCCCGGTAGCTTTCCCGCACCTCGGTTTCGGTCACGGTTTCTCCCACCGTTTTTCCTTTTTCATTATAATCTGTTTCCTTGCGGCGGGTTTTGGAAACGGTGGTGTACTGGTCCAGCTCCTGTGCTGCCTGCATCAGCTTTTCCAGCAGCATCACTGTCATCCGGGCAATGGAGTCTTCCGGTGAAACGCCGCCGGCCGGGGGCTGGTCACCACTTTGTGTTGCCCGGCGTTTTTCTCCCCACTTTTCCTGAGCTGATTTCTTTTTCAGCTGTCCCAGCGGGATAGAAAGGCGATTTGCCAGCTGTGCCAGTGATTCTCCACCATTCACATATTGATTTTGTATATTTTTCCAATCTATCTGCATATTCTCCCTCCTGTACATTCCTAAAGACATCATATCGCAGCCGTTTTTTGATTGCTCCCCCGGATTTTTCAATTAAAAGTTGTGAGAGTAAAAGACAGAAACCGGACGATACAAGCGGAAAAAGAATCCCATGACGATGGGCATAAATCTTCTTTCCCCGCCATATGGATATGGTAAAAAGGGGAGTTGGTTCCTATTAAGAGGGGGAGAAGGGCGCATGGTGATTTCGACAAAGCCCAATGGAAAACGGATTCTGGCGCTGGTGGCAGCGGCAGCGGTGCTGGTGGCGGCGTTCGTATTTATGCCGTCATCCAGAGGGAGCGAGACAGAAGGACTGAAAACCGATGCCAGTACAGCCGACCAGCGGGTGGATTTTCTGGCGCAGTTTGGCTGGGAAGTAGACCCGGAGCCGCTGGAGATCCGGGAGATCGAAATTCCGCAGACCTTTGATAAAGTGTATGAACGGTATAACCAGCTGCAAAAGGAACAAGGGATGGATCTACTGCCTTATGCGGGAAAAACCTGCAAACAGTGGATTTATCACATCACAAACTTCCCGGATTCCGGCCAGCAGGTGCGTGCGGTGTTGCTGGTGTATGACGGAAAGGTGATTGGTGGGGATATCAGCTCGGTGGCGCTGGATGGCTTTATGACGGGATTTGAAGGGGAAGGCTGGCAGGAAGAAACAGCGGTGCAGCCGGTGGAAGAAGCAGAACCGGAGCAGCCGGAAGAAATCCCCACGGATGCCTGGCCGGTGGATTGACCGCTGAAAGGAAAACGGATACAATAAGGAAAATAGAAAGGACGGTGATCGAATGGCGTTGGAACGTCTGGATAAGATTCTGGCGTCACAGGGGATTGGCAGCCGCCGGGAGGTGGCTGCCCTGATACGCCGGGGAAAGGTAACGGTGGATGGACAGGCCCTGTTGCGCCAAGAACAAAAGGTTGACCCGGAAGCAGCAGAAATCTGTGTGGACGGAAAGCCGCTGTTTGTAAAAAAGTATTTGTATTTGATGATGAATAAGCCTTCCGGGGTGCTTTCGGCCGCCAGGGACAGCCGGGCCCGCACCGTAGTGGACCTGCTTCCGCCGGAGCTTTTTCGCAAAGGGCTTTTTCCTGCGGGTAGATTGGACAAGGATACCACCGGGCTTCTGATTATCACCGACGATGGAGAGCTGGCCCACCGGATGCTGGCTCCCAAAAGCCACATCTATAAGCTCTATGAGGCACAGCTGGACAATCCGGTAGATGAGGACGACGTAGAGGCGTTTGCCAAAGGCGTCCCTTTAAAAGACTTTGTCTGCCTGCCTGCCCGGTTGGAACCCTGCGCCGGAAATACGGCAAGAGTACAGGTGCGGGAAGGAAAGTTCCATCAGGTGAAAAGAATGTTTGCTGCCAGAGGAAAAACGGTGCTGGCTTTGACCCGGCTGCAAATGGGGGGCCTAAAGCTTGACCCCACCCTGAAACCGGGTGAATCACGGGAATTGACCGAGGAAGAACTGGCACTCATTTTTTCATAGCAACTTGCACCAAATTATGGGACAGAATTTGAGTTTTAGCGGATTTTCATAAACAACAATCGGAAAGTTTGGGTAAATCCAGTCTATAAACAACGGTTGAATTCTGGTATACTATCGATAGTGAATTTCTAGTGGTTATTTATACATAGAAATTTTGGGTAAACAAAACAGACAGTCTTCAGGAGGTTAATTATGGCAAGCGTAACTTTAAAAAATGTCTACAAAATCTACTCTGGTGGCGTTACAGCTGTTACCGACTTCTGCCTGGATATCGCTGACAAGGAGTTCATCATCCTGGTTGGTCCTTCCGGCTGCGGTAAGTCTACCACTCTGAGAATGATCGCTGGTCTGGAAGAAATCAGCAAGGGCGAGCTGTACATCGGCGACACCCTGGCAAACGATGTCGCTCCTAAGGATCGTGATATCGCAATGGTGTTCCAGAACTATGCTCTGTATCCCCATATGACCGTTTATGATAACATGGCTTTCGGCCTGAAACTGCGTAAGACTCCCAAGGATGAGATCAAGCGCCGTGTGGAAGAAGCTGCCCGTATCCTCGACATCTCTCACCTGCTCGACAGAAAGCCGAAGGCTCTGTCCGGTGGTCAGAGACAGCGTGTTGCTCTGGGCCGTGCTATCGTTCGTGACCCCAAGGTCTTCCTGCTGGACGAACCGCTTTCCAACCTGGACGCAAAGCTGCGTGCTCAGATGAGAACCGAGATCGCCAAGCTGCATAAGAGACTGGGTACCACCTTTATCTACGTTACTCACGATCAGACCGAAGCTATGACCATGGGCGACCGCATCGTGGTTATGAAGGACGGCTTCATTCAGCAGGTTGATACTCCTCAAAACCTGTATGATATGCCCGTGAACGAGTTCGTTGCTGGCTTCATGGGATCTCCTCAAATGAACTTCATCGACGCTGTTGTTGGCAAGGAAGGCAACGACCTGACCCTGACCTTCGGCAACTGCACCCTGAAGGTTCCCGCCGACAAGGTTGCTGGCACCGAGCTGGCTGAGTATGTTGGCAAGGATGTTGTGTTCGGTATCCGTCCTGAGGACGTACACGACGAGCCCGACTTCCTGGCAAAGGTTTCCAACGGCATCGCAGAGGCTGACGTTGAAGTTACCGAGTTGATGGGTGCTGAAACCTATCTGTACCTGAACTGCGAAGGCAATGCTATCACCGCTCGTGTTGAGCCCACCAGCGTTGCTAAGTCCGGTGACCGCATCAAGGTTGCTTTCGACCTGAAGAAGATGCATGTCTTTGATAAAGAGACCGAGAAGACGATCCTGAACTGATTGTTTGTCACAGATATATGGCAGGCCGTGCAAATTGCACGGCCTGTTTTCTGTTTCCTATCAGCGTTTTTATAGAACGGAAAACAAAATGAATTGTCCGGATAAAGCCATCCTTTAGGGGAAAAGAGCCGATGTATACGGTAAAATACAGAGGATTATCTGGTTAAAATAACTGGTTTTCAACAACTTCTACCCAGTAAAATAAAATATTTTGAAAAAACGTCTATTTCCCTGTTGAAATTTTCACGAAATTTATGTAGAATGTAAATAGCAACTTCTGTTCCGTTTTAAACTAACAGGCTTTTATGGGGAGATACCGACATATGATGCTGGTATTTATATGTCGTATGTATAACGTCGGGCATGTAGCGATAAAAATCGGGTACGATAGAAGTAAAGACTGGAAATGTGTTACCGTGCTGTAATACCTATTTTATTGAATAAAGTGAGGGAAAATCTATGTCTAACAGATTGTTTCAAGGTGTCATCCACCAGATGCGGGATGCAATTGACCGTACCATCGGCGTGATTGACGAAACCTCGGTCATTATTGCGTGCAGCGAATTGGGCCGTATCGGTGAGGTCAATGACAGTGTAACAGCCGAGACGATGGCTTCCCCCAATCCTTTTGTCCTCAACGGGTACACCTACCGTTCTTTTGGCAACCGGCCCCGCCCGGAATATGCCGTGTTTGTTTCCGGCAGCGACCCGGAGGCCTCCCGCTATGCCAACCTGCTCTCTATTTCTCTGAGCAGCATCAAGCAGTACTATGATGAGAAATATGATCGCAGCAACTTTATCAAGAACGTGATTCTGGATAATATTCTGCCCGGTGATATTTATCTCAAAGCCCGTGAGCTGCGCTTTAATTCCGATGTAAACCGTGTGTGCATGCTCATTAAGATCACCAACAAGACAGATATTTCCGCTTATGACGTGGTGCAGAACCTGTTCCCCGATAAGAACAAGGACTTCATCATCAATATCAACGAAACTGATATTGCTCTTGTCAAAGAGATCCGTCCCGGCATCGACAGCAAAGATCTGGACAAGCTGGCTGGCTCTATCGTAGATACCCTGTCCAGCGAGTTCTATACTCATTGTGTGGTGGGTATCGGTACTGTGGTGTCCGGCATCAAGGATCTGGCCCGTTCCTTTAAGGAAGCCCAGGTTGCACTGGAAGTCGGCAAGGTGTTTGACACCGAGCGCCCCATCGTCAGCTATGACAATCTGGGAATCGCCCGCCTGATTTATCAGTTGCCCACCACCCTGTGTGATATGTTCCTCAAAGAAGTGTTCAAGCGTGGCTCTATCGAGTCTCTGGATCAGGAGACCCTGTTCACCATCCAGCGCTTCTTCGAGAATAACCTCAACGTTTCGGAAACTTCCCGTAAGCTGTTCGTACACCGCAACACGCTGGTATACCGCTTGGAGAAGATCAAGAAGATTACCGGTTTGGATCTGCGTGAGTTTGAAGACGCAATTGTCTTTAAGGTAGCGCTGATGGTCAAGAAGTATCTTTCTTCCAACCCTGTGAAATTCTGACAGGAAAGCGGCCGGTTTTCAAAAAGATTACAAATTAATTACAATTTAGTTCTCTAAAAGAATTATAAAAGTGTCGCTCATTGGTATTATGTGAACATATCATTGAGCGGCATTTTTGTTATGCACAAATAATCAGCCGCCTGCATATGATAACAGATCGCCAGTTTTTAACTGTTATAAAATAGAAGTGACATAGTGCAGTTCACAGGAAAGGCTGCGCTCCACCCAGGAGAGAATACGGGAGGGATTATTCCAGTGATAGAATTTCAGAATGTTTCAAAAACATATGCTAATGGGACCAAAGCGCTGAAAAATGTGAATTTAAAGGTCGAAAAAGGCGAGTTTGTGTTTATTGTGGGTTCTTCCGGCGCCGGTAAGAGTACGTTTCTCAAGCTGATTATGGGAGAAGAAAAGGCCAGCTCCGGCGAGGTGATCGTCAACGGGCGCAAGCTGTCCCGGCTGCGTAACCGGGATATCCCCTATCTGCGCCGTACTATGGGAATCGTGTTTCAGGATTTCCGCCTGATTGATTCTATGACGGTTTATGAGAATGTGGCGTTTGCCATGCATGTGGTGGGCGCTCCTCCACGGGAAATCCGTAAGCGTGTGCCGTATATTCTGGGGCTGGTTGGCCTTCAGAACAAGTCAAAATGTTTGCCGGCAGAGCTTTCGGGCGGCGAGCGGCAGCGTGTGGGACTGGCAAGAGCGCTGGTTAACAATCCCAGTATGATTATAGCGGACGAGCCGACGGGTAATATTGACCCAGCGCTCTCCTTTGAAATCGTGGATCTTCTCAGCGAGATCAACCGCCGTGGCACCACAATTTTGATGGTGACCCACGAGCACAACCTGGTCAAGCATTTCCACCGCCGTGTGGTACAGATTCATGGCGGCGAGGTTGTGGCAGACACCATACGGAAAACTGCGGGCAAAACCCCCGCTGGACTGGATGACAAGGGGGAGGATTTGTCCGATGAAACTGTATAATTTTCGCTATCTTATCAAAGAAGGCTTTCGCAACCTGAAAAGCAACCGGACGATGTCGATTGCATCGGTGGCGGTGCTGGTGTCCTGTTTGATTTTGACCGGAGCAGCCATGCTGTTCTCTCTGAATATCGGGCAGGCCATGGAATCCATTGAGGGAAATAATACCATTACGGTTTACCTTAAAGAGGGGATGCCTACGCTGGAATCGGTGCAGGTGGGCGAAGAAATCCGAAAGATCGACAACATTGCCGAATGTGAGTTTGTTTCCAAAGATGATGCGCTCAAAAGTATGATGGAAACTTTAGGCGACGACGGCACGGTGTTGGAGGGGCTTACCGGCTCTGAAAACTTTTTGCCCGACGCTTATGATATTTCCATGAAAGACCTCACCAAGTATGATGAAACCATCAAAGAGATCAAAGCGATTGAAAGCGTAGACCATATTACGGATTATTCCGACATTGCAAAAAAGCTCACCGATCTGGACAACCTGGTGGGAATGGTCGGTTTCTGGGTCGTGTTGCTGCTGGGCGTGGTTTCCCTGTTCATTATCGCCAATACCATCCGGGTGACGATGTATTCTCGCCGGATGGAGATCAGCATCATGAAATCTGTGGGCGCTACCAACTGGTTCGTCCGCTGGCCGTTTATTGTAGAAGGTATCGTCATCGGCCTGGTGGCGGGTATCCTGGCGAGCGTGCTGCTGTTCGTGCTGTATAACAGCGTGATGCAGGTGATTTCGGGAATTGCGGCGTTCTTTACGCCGGTTTCGGTTGCCAGCCTGCTGCTGCCCTATACATTGGGCTTTATGCTGGTGGGAGCAGCTTTCGGCGCTGTTGGCGGCGTGATTTCGATTGGCAGATATCTTCGTAAAGGAGGAAGCGAGCTTGTTGGGTTATAAGAAAACGATACGTAGAGCAGTCAAAGCGGGATTTGTTATGTTATTGGCGGCGGCTGTTTCCCTCTGTTCCCTGCCAGATCTTTCGGTTCCGGTTTCTGCGGCATCATCCCTTTCGGATTTGCAGGAGCGTCAGGAGGAGCTGGAACAGCAGAAAAAGGAAAACGACGCAAAGCTGGACGATCTGAAAAAGGATACAGAAAAGCAAAAGGAGTATAAGGAAACCCTGAATGCCCAGATTGAAACCATTCAGGAGGAAATCGATTCCTATAATCTGGAAATCACCCAGCTCAACAGCCAGATTAAGGCAAAAGAAGCTGAAATTGCAGACAAGCAGGTTTCGATTGACGAAAACTTTGAAAAGCTCAAGGAGCGCCTGTGCGCTCTCTATAAGGCCGGTGAGGCTTCTACGCTGGCTATTATCCTGGACGCCGAGAACCTCTCGGATATGCTCCGCAAAGCGGAAATCATGAAGGCGGTTACCGCACATGATACCGAGCTGATGGATGATTTGAAAACCGAAATGAAGGAGATCGAATCCCAGAAGCAGGAAATTGAAGCTAACAAAGAAGAAGTGACCAAAAGCCGCACCCAGTTGCAGGACAGTCAGGAGGAATTGACCAGCCTGATGAAGGAAGCGGATTCTCTGCTCAGCGATTTGGAAAAGCAACAGCAGCAGCTGGAAGAAGAGAACGACGAGCTCTCCAAGGAAAAGCAGGAAGCGGATGCAGCGCTGGACAAGTGGTATCAGGACTATTATGCCCAGCAGGAGCAGAATAATTCCTCTGGTGGTTCTTCCGGCGGTTCCAGCTCCGGAAGCAGCGACCCGGTCAACGGGACTGGACAGTTTACCTGGCCGGTTCCCGGCTATCCCAACATCACACAAGGCTTCCATTCCGGCCACAAGGGACTGGATATCTCCTCTTATGGCATCTATGGACAGCCGATTGTAGCGGCAGATTCCGGCTATGTGATGTTTGCCGATTTTGGCAGCGCTGCCAACTCCCACAACCGGTATGGCTATTGTATTGATATTGATCACGGCAACGGCTATGCTACCCGCTATGCCCATTGCAGCGCCCTGGCAGTCAGCGCCGGAACGTATGTGCAGAAGGGGCAGATTATCGGCTATGTGGGAAACACCGGCCAGTCCTATGGCGCTCATCTCCACTTTGAGATTCGCTATTATGGAACGCCGGTAAACCCCAGCTCTTATGTGTAATCGAAGCAATTTCCAGGGACAGGCCACCTTGAGTGGGTGCCTGCCCCTGCTTTGCGTTGTCAATGATGAATCCGGCGTTTAGCCGGTGAGAGGACGGGAAGGATCAATGAAAAAGATTTCCATCGGGACAGCAGTGGCACTGGCAGCGATGACAGCGGCGGTGACGGTTTCCCTGACTTATCTGTATGCTATGGACCGATTTAACAGCAAAGTGGCGGACGTCAACGAGCGGCAGTCCATGTATGCCAAGCTCAACGAGATCGACCAGAAGGTGCGCCGTGATGCAGTTGGCGAGCTGGACGAAACAGCGCTCAAAGATGCCATCTGTGCGGGCTATGTAGCCGGGCTGGGAGATGCCAACGCCAAATATCTTTCAGCGGAAAAATACCGCATTTATTTGCAGGGGGATGTGGAAAAAAGCACCGGTGTCGGCCTGCGTACCGTACAGGATGAGGACGGCAACATGGAAGTGATCGAGGTGCTGCCCAATTCCTCGGCAGAAGAAGCCGGAATGAAGCAGGGCGACGTGATAGTTGCCATCGACGGCAAAGAAGTGGTTCGGCTAACCTATGGCGAAGCGGTTTCCTATCTGGACGGCGCTGCGGGTACCAGCGTTACCTTCCGGGTGTTGCGTGCTTCTGACAAAGAAGACGGCCAGCTGGAACAGTTGGATTTTACCATGGAGCGGAGAGAGTATACCTCTACCAGCGTGCATTATAAAGTGGTCAACGGAAACGTGGGATACATTGCCGTCAACAGTTTTTCCAGTAATACGGAAGAAGAAATGCAGCAGGCTGTGGAAGCCCTCCAAAAAGAGAAGGTGTGCGGCATCGTGCTGGATCTGCGGAATAATGCAGGCGGTTCCATGGATTCGATGATTCAGGCTTCCAAATGGTTCCTCCCGGCGGGGAGCGCCGCCCGGTATGTGAATAGCAGCGGTGAAACCGTGGAAGAATACACCGCCGGAAGTGACCAGCTGGGGCTGCCCCTGTCTGTGTTGGTAGATGATACCACCCACGGGCCGGCAGAGGTGCTGGCGGCGGATATCCGTGACGGCAAGGCGGGAACGCTTGTGGGGACAACCACCGCCGGAAACGGTTCCCGACAGGAAACCATCCAGCTTTCCGACGGCTCGGCGCTCATCCTCACAGTGGGCTATTATATTGACGCTCAGGGCAATAGCTTATACGGAAAAGGCGTGCAGCCCGACCGGGAGGTGACACTCTCAGTGCTGGATAAAAAAGTCCTGTTGCACGGAATGCTGGAGCCCTATGATGATGCACAGCTCCAGACCGCTGTAACCGCTCTGATTGAAAGCGGAGCGGCCGTGCAGGAAGTTCCCGGACAGGAGTTTAAACAGACGCCGGAAGAATCCCCCGCACCGGAAAACAGCGGCGACGAAACAGACAGCGCTGATGAGTCGGGGACAGGGGAGTGATTTCCCGGTTTCATGCGATTTTCCCTGCGATGTTCACGGATTTTCCATTGACATCCCACGGCAGAATTATTATAATAAAAACATTGTCTAGATTCAGTATTTCGTAAAGGTGGTACCATAGATGGCAGTAAAACAGGTTATCTTGACAAAAGAAGGGCTGGAAGCTCTGGAAAAGGAGCTGGACTATCTCAAATCTGTCCGCCGCAAAGAGGTTGCCGAGAAAATTAAAGTAGCATTGTCTTTTGGCGACCTTTCTGAGAACAGCGAATACGACGAGGCCAAAAACGATCAGGCAATCATGGAAGCCCGCATCGCCGATATCGAAGTGATGCTCAAACATGTAAAGCTGATCGATGAGGAAGACCTGACCAACGAGAACATTCATATCGGCTCCCGTATCGAGCTGGAGATCACCGGCGTAGACGGCGTGGTTCGCAACAAGGAGTATAAGATTGTCGGTTCCAACGAGGCCAATCCCCGTGAGGGCCGGATTTCTGACGAATCCGCAGTAGGAAAGGCTCTGCTGGGCCACAAAGTCGGCGATGTAGTCGAAGTGGAAGTCCCCGCCGGCCTGGTGAAATACCATGTGATGGGAATCGCAAAATAAACCTTTTGAATGGTTTGGGGGTGGCGGCAGGGTCACCCCTGTTTTTTTACCGGAGCAACCGGACAAAAACGATTCAAAGCAGATGGAACAGGAGGCGGCTTCTCTTGAGAAACGTTTCCACAGTTAGAAAGGAATGAACACCATGAGTGAGATGAACAGAGAGCCCGCACAGCAGGAGGACATCAGCGAGCTGTTGCAAATCCGTCGGGACAAGCTGACACAGCTTCAGGAAGCTGGACAGGACCCCTTTGTGCTGACCAAATACCCGGTTGACAGTCATGCTGCCCCGGTTCGTGAAAAGTATGAGCATTTGCAGCCGGAAGAAGAAGCCGGCACAACGGTATGCCTGGCTGGGCGTATGATGAGCAAGCGTGTGATGGGCAAGGCCAGCTTCTCCGATTTGCAGGATAAGAGTGGTTCCATCCAGCTGTATGTCCGCCGTGACCTGATCGGCGAAGAAGAATATGCCGCTTTTAAGAAGATGGATATTGGCGATGTGATCGGCGTAAAGGGTGATGTGTTCCGCACCAAAAAGGGCGAATTGAGCATCAAGGCTTCTGAGGTCACGCTGCTGAGCAAGAGCCTGCGCCCCCTGCCGGAAAAGTTCCACGGCCTTACCGATACCGATACCCGTTATCGTCAGCGCTATCTCGACCTGATCGTAAACCCCGAAGTCCGGGATACCTTTGTCAAGCGCTCCCAGATCATCCGGGAAATCCGCAATTTCCTGGACGCACAGGGATTCATGGAGGTGGAAACCCCCATGCTGGTTTCCAACGCCGGCGGCGCAGCTGCCCGTCCGTTTGAAACTCACTACAACGCTTTGAATGAAGATGTAAAGCTCCGTATTTCGCTGGAACTGTATCTCAAGCGTCTGATTGTGGGCGGCTTGGAGCGTGTATATGAAATTGGCCGTGTGTTCCGCAACGAAGGCGTAGATACCCGCCATAACCCGGAGTTTACCCTGATGGAGCTGTATCAGGCCTATACCGATTATAACGGCATGATGGATCTTACCGAGAATATGTTCCGCCATGTGGCACAAAAGGTCTGCGGCACCACCCTGATTCCCTATGCCGAAGAAATGATCGACCTGGGCAAGCCCTTTGAGCGTATGACCATGCTGGAAGCGGTGAAGAAGTATTCCGGGGTAGATTTCGACGAAATTCCCGATACCGAAGCTGCCAAAAAGGTGGCCGACGAAAAGGGCGTACACTATGAGCTCCGCCACACCAAGGGTGATATCCTCAACCTGTTCTTTGAGGAATTTGTAGAGGAGCATCTGATTCAGCCGGTGTTTATTATGGATCATCCGGTGGAGATTTCTCCGCTTACCAAGCGCAAGCCCGATAAGCCCGAATATGTAGAGCGTTTTGAGCTGTTTATCTATGGCCGTGAGATGTGCAATGCGTATTCCGAGCTGAACGACCCCATCGACCAGAGGCAGCGTTTTGCCGAGCAGGAGAAGCTGCTGGCACAGGGCGACGAAGAAGCTAACCACACCGACGAAGATTTCCTCAATGCCTTGGAAATCGGTATGCCCCCCACGGGCGGTATCGGCTATGGCATTGACCGTCTGGTGATGTTGCTGACCAATTCCGGCAGTATCCGTGATGTGCTGCTGTTCCCGACGATGAAGTCAAAGGAGTGATTGAATCGTGGCCAGAGAGCAATTTTTCCTGGATAACGAAGAAGATACCATACACGCCAACCCGATTGTGCCAACAACTGCCAAAGAAAAACGTGCCAACTGGTGGTTCTACCATAAAGTCCATCTGATTGTAGGCGTTATCGCAGTAGTACTGCTGGGCAGCTTTGTGTATTCCATTGTTTCCAAAGTGGAACCGGATTACACGATTTCGATTATTTCCCAAACCGGAACTGCTTCTGATGTGGTGGCCAAACTGGAAGAAGAACTCAAGCCCTATGCCGATGACCGCAACGGCGATGGACAGGTAGTGGTACATGTTTCCACCTATAATCTGGGCAGTGAATCCGATCCGCAGGTGCAGCAGGCTGACATGGTTCGCCTAATTGGCGATGCCAGCTCATTTGATTCAGTGCTGTATCTTTCCGACCCGGACAGCTTTGCCTGGCTGCAGGAACAGGATGGGTTCTTTACCTATACGGATGGTACCACGCCTAAAGAAGGCGCTACCGACTATGAAAATATGCGGATCGAGTGGAGTAAGTGTAAGGGGCTAACTGGGATGGATCTTTCGATTGAAGCGTTGACCCCGGAGCAGGCTCAAAAATATATGAGCGGCCTGTCGCTCTCTGTTCGTATGATCGAAGGCACTTCCTTTGAAAAGAAGCAGGATAAAATGGACTATTATCAGGATTGCTGGGAGCTGTTCCAGCGCCTGGTGAACGGCGAAAAGCTGGAAACCGAAAAAACTGAATAATAGAGCCATTTGACGCTGTATAGAAAAACCGCCTGTCCGGGCTGCCGGATAGGCGGTTTTTATGTTAAGAGAATAGTATGCCATCAGTCTTTGGGTTGTGCTAGCTTATCAGAATCCAGAATGATGGTAACAGGCCCGTCGTTTACCAACGAAACCTTCATATCCGCTCCAAATTCCCCACAGGCAACCGTTTTCACACCCATTTTTCTACATTCGTCCAAAAACATTTCATAAAGCGGAATCGCATCTGTCGGGGCGGCGGCATCGCTGAAAGATGGCCGAGTCCCCTTTTTGCAGTCGGCTCCCAGCGTAAAGTTGGATACCACCAGCATTTCTCCCCCGATGTCCAGCAGCGAGCGGTTCAGCTTGCCTTGTTCGTCCTCGAAAATACGCATTTCACAGGTCTTTTTAGCCATCAGGCGGACATGGCCGGGCGTATCCCCCTGCATCACGCCCAGAAGAACCATCAGTCCATGCCCCACGCTCCGGCTGTCTAAAATAGCTTTGGTTTCCTCGTTTAGAATATCCACACGAGCTTCCAGTGCCCTTTGTAACACAGCTCTCATAATTAAATTAACTCCTTTATCGTTCAATTCCTGTAGCCCTTGCCGTCGTTTATCAGCAGGCTTCTCTTATCATATCACAAATCATGCCCGTACAAAAGCGCCTTGCGTATAAATTCCCGCTTTGCCGTCCAACATAAATATAGATGAGAACAAGGGGGAGTCTATCATGAATCCGGTACCGCTGGAGCTGCGGGATATCTGTAAAACATACCGGCAGGGGGATGCTGTCATCCATGCCCTGCGTGATGTGAACCTGACAATTGAACCGGGCGATTTTGTTTCGATCACCGGGCAGTCGGGCAGCGGCAAGTCAACGCTCATGAATATTCTGGGATGCCTTGATATTCCTACCAGTGGCAGTTATCTGATAGGAGGGCAGGATACCAGCAATATGCCGCCACACCGGCTTTCTTCTTTGCGAAGCCATACTATTGGGTTTATCTTTCAGAACTTTTGCCTGATCCCCGATTTGAGCGCTTTGGAAAACGTGGAACTGCCGCTTTTGTATCAGGGAATCCCACGCAAAGAGCGCCGGGAGATGGCACAAACCGCCTTAGAACGGGTGGGACTTTCGGAAAGGCTTCACCACCGCCCCAACCAGATGAGCGGCGGACAGCAGCAGCGGGTGGCGGTTGCAAGGGCCATTGCTTCGGAGCCGGGCGTGATTCTGGCCGATGAACCTACGGGAAATCTGGACCGGAGCGCCGGCGAAGGGGTCATGTCGATTCTGCAACAGCTCAATCAAGAGGGGAAAACGGTGGTTTTAATCACTCATGACGACAAAATAGCCAAAACAGCCCGGACACATGTGTATATTCGGGATGGAATCGTCAATTGACAAATGTTTGTCCGTTGCCTTATAATGAGGTCATGACAGACATTTTGTTATGCGGGTTATCCTCTCACAATACCCTGCTCTCAGGGAATCCCCCTGGTTTTGATAGCAGAATCTCCGCATGGCAATTTGTGCTGTCAAGATATTCCTATTTGTTGCATCGGGATTCTGGAGCTTTGTCAGGATGCAGACAGCAGCCCCCGAAAGCCGGAGAAAAGGAGGAATTTTTTATGGCAAACAAGACACTGGAACTTCATGACATTGATGTGCCTGAGTTTCTGCGAGTACTGGACACCTGTACCGGTGACGTATTCCTGATGACCCGTGAAGGCGATAAACTGAATCTGAGAAGCAAGCTCTGCCAGCTGGTAGGCCTGACACAGCTGATCGAAGGCGGCAAGATTGCAGAAGCCTTCATTATGTGCGAAAATGAAGACGACGAGCGCAAACTGTTCCGCTTTAACCTGTTTAAAAAGACCGAAGAATAATTTTGTCTGCCTTATGCCGCAGCCGGGCGCTTTTGCGTTTCGTTGCTGCGGCTGTTTCTATTTTCAGGAGGAAAAATCATGAGCCGACGTTCTCGTAAAAAAACAAGCCCCCTCGCTATTTTGATCGTCCTTGTGCTGTGCGGCATCGGCGGGGCTGCCGCCAACTTTTTTGGGCTGTTTTCGGAGTTAGATATACTCACCGGAGCAAGCCCGCTTTCTAACGTACCGGAATCGTTTGCGAAAGCTGCACAAATCTATTATATCGATGTGGGGCAGGGGGACAGCCAGCTGATCCGGCTGAACCCCGATGACAGCGACCCCTATGATATCCTGATCGACGCCGGTACACGCTCTACCAAGCAGGAGCTTTCGGCCTATCTTTCAGAGCTGGGTGTTCAAAACATCGATTTGCTGATCGGCACCCATCCCCATGAGGATCATATTGGCGGTATGGCGCAGATCATCGAGGATTTTCCCATCGGCACGATTTGCCTGCCCGAAACCAGCGAGAAAATGACCCCCACCACCAAAACATATGAGTCGCTGCTGGATGCCATTGAAGAAAAAGACGTACCGGTAACAGCAGCCAAGGCGGGAACCTTTCTGCTCAAAACGGATGAAGTGACCTTGCAGATCCTCAGCCCGTCCCATCAGGACTATGACAACCTGAACGACTATTCGATTGTTACCCGACTTGTGGTGGGAGAAAAGAGCTTTCTGTTTGAAGGGGACGCCGAAGCCGAAGTGGAACAGGAAATCCTCGACGCCGGGTATGACGTTTCCTGCGATGTGCTGAAGCTCGGACATCACGGCAGCTCCACTTCTTCCAGCGCTGCTTATCTCAAAGCTGCCAACCCGGAGTTTGCGGTGATTTCCTGCGGTGTTGACAATGATTATGGACACCCGCATCGTGAAACGATGGAGCGCCTGCAAAAGCTCTCGATTCAAGAATACCGCACGGACAAGCAAAAGACCCTGCTGGCCGAAACAGACGGCAAAACGATTCAGTGGACCACCGGCCTGCATTCGGTGATTGATGCGGCCTGACGGGGTGTGGATGTGCTTGGCACTGTGCTTTTGCACTCTTTCCCGTTTTTTTGACAATACCCGTTTATCAAAACCCAAAAATCATTTATAATAGAATTGAGAATAAGCTGGGGTAATTTGAAAACAGGAACTAGGGGCTATCTGAAAAGTCGAAATTATCGTCTTTTCCTACAATCAATGACAGCTACTGCGTTAAAAATACTCGGAATCCATCAAGGATTCCTGCGTTTTTTGCCTTGTATCTGCC
>CAJFNK010000017.1 GCA_904394685.1 Candidatus Heritagella gallinarum | reverse complement strand
AATCTTGTAGGAGATCGTGTGGCCTTCCACCTTGGTGATCTGGCCGTACACTGCTGGGGTTTCATCGGTCAAATCGGAGAAGTCAACAGTATAAAAGGTCAGAAAGTCATCTATCTTAAATTCAGGTGTTGTAGTCTGCCCCATCATAGACAGCGCATAAGCGTCGTAGCTGTTGATGTCTACAGTACCATCCTCTGTGGGCAGTTTTTCAACCTTGAACGGGAAAGAATCCGGCATGGCGAGAACCTCCTGGGAATCTTCCTCATCCAGGCTCTCAAAGCTGAAGGTATCGCCGTTTACCTCTGTAATCCGGATGAAAGCCATCGCATCGCCTTCGTAGCTGCTTGCCGTGTAGTCACGGTCTCTGGGGTCTGTCGTTTCATAGATACAGACGATATCGTCCTTTTCCAGATCCTGCGTTGTCATGCTAAAGCTGCCGGAAATTGCCTCCTGGCTTTCATCATTGCTCAGAAGGGCAGCTTCCAGCACATCCACCGTCTGGCTGCCGATGGTGTATTTCATTTCGTCTGTATCTTTTATAAAGATCATGTCCGCATTGTACTTTAGGTTGTCAGCCTCATCCTTTTTGATGATAAAGTACACGGTGCGGAACATGGCGTCTTTTTCGGCAAAGGTCAGACCTTCTCCCAGCGTCAGCTCATAGGAGGCACCAGCCTTGAAGCCGTCAGGCGCATAGACAGTAAAGCTGCCGTCCCCGTTATCTTTCACGTCCACTGCTACCGGTTCGGAACCATCCTTCGGAAGGACTTTGATGTTTGCTTTGACATCTTCTGCATTGCTGAATTCGCCAACGATATCAAAAGAAACATCCGTGGGCTGGTTCTCCAGGCTGAATGATGTGAGGTTCAATTCCTCTTTGGGTTCCACCGGCTCATAAACAGCTTTGAGGGTTATGTCCGATGAGATGACCTCGGTCAGCGGATAGTAAATATCCCCGTTTTCCATCTGCCAATTCACAAAGACATAATTGTCTTTTGCGGGAGTGGGCAGCTCGCCGTGGTAAGGATATCCGTTACCAGCCTTAATTGGTTCAAAATTCCCGCCTCCGTCTGTTACAAAGCTGATAGTATGTAACTGAGGTGTCAGGCTGTCAAGATTGCCCACCAGATAATCCTTTACCATCTGCACATCAGTATCGTCAATGGTACCGTCTGCATTGACGTCTGCTTCGGTGAAGTGGATGCTGGCTTTGGCTTCTTCTTCGCCGGCAATGTACCGTTCCATCAAATTAACGTCCAACAATTCCACCTTGCCGTTACCGTCAGCATCGCCATACAAGGTGTTATCCTGGGCAAACGCCATCAGGGAACCTATCGGAAGTGTAGGCAACAGGATACTAAAAATCAGTATCAGGCTAATAATCCTTTTTTTCATTCTTTTTCTCCTTCATATGTTTTTTCATCTGTACTAAGATTGCAGCATTCCAACAGCATCTACCGCTTTTGCTCCTATCCACAAACATTACCGTACCATTCTCTTTTTTGCTCTCCTTTCTCACATTCTTTGGCTTATAGTTTCCTTATTTATTTACATGATAACAGAAAAAACCGTCTTTGACATCACCCGTTTCAAAGCATAAAACGGGCAGGGTCAAAGACGGTTTTCCGGTGAACTTGATTATTTCAGCATATATTTTTTCAGTTCCTGACGCTGGTGGATCCCCAGCTTTTGCAGGACGGTGGAGATATACCGTTTCACGGTATGAGAGGATATATTCATATGCTTTGCAATTTCCTGATTGGTCCATCCACGAGCTGCCAGCATAGCCGTCACAAATTCAGTCGTTGTCAGGTCGTCTGCAACATCGTGTCCGGTTTCCGGGTTATGTATTTTTCTCCATCCGGCAGAAAAGCGATAGGTAATGGCGATGATTCTCTTAAAATCTTCCGGCCAGCCCGGTTTGATGACTGCCTCCAGCATCCCGCCGAGAAGTCCATGATGTTCTCCGAAACCTTCAATCAAATCATCAGGACGGGCAATTTCCCATGCTGCCAGCAGGTGCTTCTGTGCCTGCTGTGTCTGCTTTAAGCTCATATAATCCATAACCGATACCAGATGCAGATAAATGGCAGGGATGGGGTACCGAGATGCTCCCATATTAAGAGCCCCCTCCACAATCCCCACGCTTTTTCCATAATCCTCTTTCAAATAAAGGAAGTGAGCTTGAACATACAAGGCAAACGCCCGCAGACCGGATGGAAGCAACGGCAGGAACTCTTGTGTTGGTGGCATTCCCTCCGGCAGTGGAAGATGCAAAAGAATAGAGGCTGCAAATACAACAAAATCTTCAATAGCACATATATATGGGGCCTTTTCGTCATTGGCAACCAACGTGTTTTTTATTTCAGTTAGCGCATATTGGGCATGCTGGATTTGACCAACAGATAAATTCGCATAGGCATAAATCCAACAGGAGGAAAGACGGTATCCTGCTTCAGAGCATGTCAGATATAGCTCTACTTCCTGTATGGCTTTTTCAGGCTGACCGCTAAAATAATGATACTCTGCAAGCGCAATTTCTTTTCGGGGACCGTCCTCCATTTCGTTAATATAGTCTAAACAGCATCCTGGCTTAAAAGGCGTGTTCATTAACGGCATAAACTCCGAAAAAACTATTGGCTGTGACCGGGAACGCCGGAGAACAGGATGTTTCTTTTTCTTTCGAGGATCCTGGGGTTTGACCGCACTGGAGGGAATCCCCCACGATTTCCCGAATTTTCGGATTCCATCGATTCGGCCTTCAGCACAATATCTCTGTACCAACCTTTCTGAAATCTTCCATTTTTTTGCAGCTTCTTGCACGGTAATGTATTCCATACTGAACCTCCATGTGTCCCCTTTTGGACAAATGACAAAACCATTCGCAACCCCGTACACTTTCCACTCTTTTTTAGAAAAATTTTACCTCGTTTTCTTGTTCTTCTATAGGAATAGTTTCTGTCATGTTTTTCTATCCAAAAATGTAGACACTTTTTCCAATGATTCCCTTGTTCTTAATGTTCGCCATTCCGTATAGTTTTATTATATCTATTGATTTGGCATTTGCAAGTAAAAAATAGGATTTGTAGTTTAGATCATAGGCTATAGAGCATAAAATCCCAAGATGTCGATGTACTCACCATTTTGTCGAACTTCAAAGTATGCATAACTAAGACGGTGGAGGAATAAAAGCTGCAAGCTGCTCTCGAACGGGTTTGTTGATGATAGAATGACGCTGGTGTTTCCGATGAGATTTTAATTCTAACATTGGACTAGGGGCTATCTGAAAAGTCGAAATTATCGTCTTTTCCTACAATCAACGTCAGCTACTACGTTAAAAATACTTGGAATCCATCAAGGATTCCTGCGTTTTTTGCCTTGTATCTGCCTGTTGCTTGTGGAAAATTCTTTAATTCCTTTGTTTTCAGATACGCCCTAAGGAAAAAACAGGAGTTGCTATAAAAACCGGGTTCTTTGTTTTGATAAAGAACCCGGTTTTTATAGCATAACCATATTCGATTTAGCTTACAGTTCGGCAAACACTTCTTTTGCTGCCTGAATCGTTTTTTCAAGCTCTGCATCTGTATGAGCATAGGAGAGGAACATGGCCTCAAACTGAGCGGGAGCCAGATAAATCCCTCGTGCCAGCATTTTTTCAAAGTAGGCGGCGTATTTTTTTAAATCACTTTTGACAGCCCCAGAAAAAGACTCCACGGTATCAGGGGTAAAGAAGGGGGCAACCAGACTCCCAACCTGATTGATACGCACGTCTGCGCCGGTTTCCGTTACTGCCCGACGCATCCCCGCCGCCAGCCGGTCTGCTTTGTCAGAAATAGAAGTGTAAACTTCCGGATGTGTGTTCAGATAGGTGAGCTGAGCGAGGCCGGCCGCCATGGCCACCGGGTTTCCAGAAAGAGTACCCGCCTGATAGACAGGGCCGCAGGGGGCAACCTGTTCCATCAGTTTCCGGCTTCCACAATAAGCACCTACTGGCATACCTCCGCCGATAATCTTTCCAAAGGTGACGATATCGGCCTTGATACCGAAATATTCCTGTGCGCCTCCTTTGGCAAGGCGGAATCCGGTAATAACTTCATCAAAAATCAGCAGTGCGCCCTCTTTGTCACAGATTGTCCGCAATCCCTCAAGGAATCCCGGATTTGGCCCCACAACTCCCATGTTGGCGGCAACAGGCTCTACAATCACACAGGCGATTTCGCCGGGGTGTTGAGAAAACAGTTCTTCTACGCTTTCGAGATCATTATATTGGGCGGTCAGAGTATCTTTGGCGGTATCCAGCGGCACACCGGCTGAACTCGGCTTTCCGCCTTCTGCCACAGCAGAAGAACCGGCTTTGACCAGCATGGCGTCGCTGTGGCCGTGATAGCATCCTTCAAATTTGATGATCTTGTCCCGTCCGGTAGCGCCACGGGCAAGGCGCAGGGCAGACATGACCGCTTCTGTGCCGGAGTTTACCATCCGAACCATCTCGATATTGGGTACCATCTCGATCATCAGTTCGGCAATCTCCACTTCTCGCTGGGTAGAAGCGCCAAAAGAAAGCCCATCTTTTACAGCCTTTTCCACCGCTTCTCGGATAAGAGGGTGGTTGTGTCCCAGAATCATTGGGCCCCAGGAGCAGACATAGTCAATATATCGGTTGCCGTCAACGTCCCAGATAAAAGCGCCGTCCGCTTTGGCAATAAACCGTGGGGTAAGCCCTACGGCACGATACGCACGCACAGGGCTGTTGACACCGCCGGGGAGAACCTTTTTCGCCCGTTCAAACAATGCAGCAGATTGTTCCATTATCCGATATCTCCTTTTTGAATGGCCTGAGCCAATTCTTTTGCATAATAAGTGATGAGCATGTTGGCACCGGCACGGAAAACAGAAAGAGCCGATTCGCACATAATCCGGTATTCATCCACCAGACCGGCCTGTGCCGCTGCTTTTATCATGGCATATTCGCCGGAAACCGAATAGGCCGCCATGGGAAGGTCAAAGGCGTTGGAGCACTCCCGAATGATGTCCAGATAAGAGAGAGCTGGTTTTACCATGATGATATCGGCGCCTTCTTCCACATCCAAAGCACATTCTTTCAGTGCTTCCTTGCGGTTGTGGGGGTCCATTTGATATCCTTTCCGGTCACCAAAAGAGGGGGCAGAACCGGCAGCCGAACGGAAGGGCCCATAAAACGCTGAAGCATATTTGGCAGAATACGCCATAATCGGCACATCCTGAAACCCTTCCTGGTCGAGTGTCCGGCGAATCGCCGCCACACGTCCATCCATCATATCAGAGGGCGCCACCATGTTGGCACCGGCCTGTGCATGGGAGAGGGCGACTTTCGAGAGCAGTTCCAAGGTTGCGTCGTTGTCTACCTTATGGTCGCACAAAGCCCCGCAATGTCCATGATCGGTATATTCACACATGCAAACATCGGTGATGATATAAAAATCGGGATAGGATGCCTTGATTTTCCGAATCGCCTTTTGAATCGCACCCTCCGGGTCCCAGGCAGAGGAACCAACCTCATCTTTGTGGGCGGGGATTCCAAAAAGGATACAGCTGTGAACCCCGGCGGAGATACATTCTGCTATGGCTTCTTCCACCGTATCAAGGCCATATTGATACTGTCCGGGCAGAGAGTCGATGGGACGTTTTCCACTCAGAGTTTCATCTACAAAAATCGGGTAAATCAGGCTGTCCGCAGAGAGCCGGGTTTCCCGGCACAACCGGCGAATCGCATCGCCGTCCCGCAGGCGGCGGGGTCTGTGTATCAATTCCATGTTCATTCTCCTTCCATGATTCTTTCAATCAGTGCGTCGATGGTAGCTTTTTCAGCCGTTATAGTGTGCAGATGATATTTGTGTGCCTCTGCTTCGGTTTGCTGTCCAATACAGGCAGCTGTAACACCCGAATAATCCAGGTCTTCTCCCAATGCAAGGACAAACCCTCTCACAGTAGAGGCACTTGTAAACGTAACGATTGGTTTTTGAGCCAGAAGACGGCGCACATCATCATTATTGGAAGCGGTATACCGTGTTTCATAACACCGGATATCGCTATAAGAAATCGTACCTCTATCCAGAACTTCTGTCAATGCCGGCGTACCCCATTGAGCCCGGAGAATCAAAACTTTTCCAGCAGGCTTTTCCTGACAGAGCGCCTGCCCCAGATGCTCCCCATCATAAATATCGGGAATCAAATCTGCACGCAGGCCGTGTTTTTGAAGCTCCCGGTTCGTTCCGGGGCCAATCGCCGCCAATTTGATGGGGCCTAAAGCCCGGACATCCCGATGGGTTCTCTCCAGCATCTCCATCAATGCGGAAACACCGGCAGGGCTGGTAAACACCAACCATTCATACTCACTAATATGGTCAACAGCTTCCTCCATCTCCGGGCAGGGAAGAAGGGGATGCGTTTCAATACAGGGGAACTCCGTGACGTCTGCGCCCAGAGAGCGCAAGCGCTCCGATAAAGTACCCGCCCGCTCTTTCGGACGGGTGACAATAACCTGCTTCCCTTTTAGCGGCAGCTTGTCAAACCAGTCAAACTGCTCGGTAAAAGAACACACTTTTCCAACGATGATAATGGCGGGGCTTTTTACCTTTTGGGCTTTTGCGGTTTCCGGCAGGGTAGAAAGGGTAGCGAGAATGGGGCGTTGAGCGGGCGTGGTGCCCTTTTCTACAACGGCAGCCGGCATATCCGGCTCCATTCCGGCATCTAAAAGCCCCTGACAGATGGTAGAAAGCGCACTGACGCCCATGAGAAACACCAGTGTACCGCCATCCTGTACCAGCGCTTCAAAATTGATATTCAGCGGCTTGCCGGCTCTCTGGTGGCCGGTGATGATATGCAGCGAGGAACAGAAATCCCGATGTGTGACCGGAATTCCGGCATAGGCGGGAACCGCAATGGCCGAGGTAATGCCGGGAATTTCCTGAAAAGGAACCCCATGCTCCACCAGAAGCTCCAACTCCTCTCCGCCACGGCCAAACAGGAAGGGGTCGCCGCCCTTAAGCCGGACAACCCGTTTTCCTTCGAGCGCTTTTTTCAAGAGGATTTGGTTGATCTCTTCCTGCGGCACCAGATGGTGAGAGGATTCTTTTCCCACATTGATGCGTTCGGCGTCATCGGGAATCAAATCATAAATTGCTTGGCTTACCAGCCGGTCGTATACCACCACTTCGGCGGATTCAAGGGCTTTTCGCCCTTTGATTGTCAAAAGATCCGGGTCTCCGGGGCCAGCGCCTACCAAAATGACCTGTCCTGTTTTCATTGATATTTCCTCCTCATTTCCTGTGCAAGGGCAGCGCCCAGCTGTTCGCCCTGCTCTCTGGGGCCTGTAACGGTTTCAAAATAAAGTTCTTCCGCTTGGGTGACATACATCCCTTTGAGCGTCAGCGTATCTCCACAAACGGTGGCATAAGCGGCTACCGGAGAAGAACAGCCCCCGTCCAGTGTGCGAACAAATGCCCGTTCTGCCAGCAGGCAGTCCCGTCCATCAGCGTCGTCAAAGGTTTGCAGGCAAGCGGTGTCCACGCCCGCCCGTGCCTGAACCGCCAGAATGGCCTGACCGGCAGCAGGCAGGATTTCTTCTGTTGAAAAATAGCGGCTGATCCGGTGTTCCAGCCCTAGCCGGGACAAACCCGCTCCGGCCAGAACCAATGCGGAAAATTCGCCTTCATCCAGTTTGCGAAGCCTTGTCAGCACATTTCCACGGATGGGGGCGAGCTTTGCCTGCGGGAAAAGGGAGCGCAGTTGATACTGGCGGCGCAGGGAGGAACAGCCAATCGGTTTTGAAAAGTCGATGGAATCCTTTCCTTCCGGGAGTACCAATACGTCACGGGGATCGGCCCGTTTGGAAAAAGCCACCAGCGGAAGGTCGGGGTTGATTTCCATGGGCAAATCCTTGCTACTATGTACCGTGATATCGACTCTGCCATCTAAAAGGGCTGCTTCCAGTTCTTTTACAAATAATCCCTTGCCGCCGATTTTATCCAGTGTCCGGTCAAGAATCTTATCCCCGGTGGTTTTCATGGTGACAAGTTCGGTATCCATCTCCGGGTCACAGTCGTGGATAGCCTGTATAACCATCTCCGACTGGATCACCGCAAGGCGGCTTTCCCGGCTGCCTATGATGATTTTTTTCATTCCAATTCCTCCAATACACTGCGAATCTTTTTGGCGGCGGCAGCCGTTTTTTTGTGCTCCTCTCCATGAGAAACCACACCGGCAATCAACCCGCCTCCGGCGCAAATCGCCGGAAAAAAGAAGGTGCTTTCTTCTTTGCGGTCAGCCACACTGACAAAAATCCCACTCTGGGCGGCTTCCTGTCCCACCTGACGGTTGACTTCCCGGCTGTTGGTGGCGGCTACTGCAAGAAACGCCCCCGCAAGGTCGCCCGGTGCATACGGGCGCTGTAAAAACGATACGCCCTCTGGCACTGCCTCACATTCCGGTGCGATCAGGGTAACAGCAGCGCCAAATGAGAGAAGGACAGCAGCCCGGCGCAAGGCGATTTTTCCACCGCCCACAATCACGGCTTTCTTTCCCCGCAAATCCAAAAAGAGGGGAAAGCGGTATTCCTGTAAGTCCATAAGCCAGCCTCCTGTTTACCAAACAACCTGCTGGGCAGAAGGACGCCCGGTAGTGTGCAGGCGAATTTTGCTTTCACATTTGGCAAGATTTTCAGAAGTGATCCGCTCGGCCAATCCTGTGACCAGAAGGTCTACGGTTTTGTTCACCGATAATTCTATGATTTCCGCTTCGGTCAAACCGGGTTCCATCTCTTTGGCAGTGAGAATCCGGTTTACGATAGCCTGTTTTAAGCTCTCTACCGAAGTCATGCAGTCCTTATAGTTTACCCAGCGATAAAAGTTTTCCATCTGTGCCCGGAGAATTTCGGTAACATCCTGCGGGACAGAACGATTTTCGGCACTTCCCAGGTCGTCAATATTATAAAGTGAAATTCCGGGCATCTCGCCCACTTCTGGCTCAATATCACGGGGAATTGCCAGATCGACCATGAGTGAAGGGGGAGAGGACAGGGTGGAAATCTGTTCTTTCGTCACGGTATAATGGGGGCTGGTAGTGGCAGAAATCAAAATATCGCACCCGTCTATATAGGGAAGCCGTTCGTCATAAGGCACAACGCCGCATCCTGGCGGCACAATAGTTTCCCCGTGACGATAGGTACGCAGTGTCACAGAAACATTGCATCCTGCCCGCTGCAATAGCGAAGCGGAAAGCCGGCCCATTTCACCGTTGCCAATTACAACCGCTTTTTTCCCTTCCAGCGTTCCCAGCTTCTGCTCCAAAAGCTCGACGGCACGGCTGGCGGCAGAAGTGGGGACAGAGGTCAGGCGAACCTTTGCACGGACTTCTTTTCCGGCAGAAATCGCAGAGCGGAACAGGGTTTCCAGAACCGAATCGGTCCCTCCGGCTTCACGGGCAATGGCAATCGCCCCCTTTACCTGTGATATGATCTGGTCTTCTCCCCAAATTCGAGAGCGAAGTCCGGCGGCCACCTCCATCAGGTGCTGTACAGCCTGTTTTCCCGAAAGCGTGACAAAGGCCTGTTGATACAAAGCATATTCTGTCCCGGCTGCCTGGCAGAGAAGCTCTCCGGGATTTTCTTCTCCGCTGCACGAAAGATACAGCTCTGTACGGTTGCAGGTTGAAAGCAGCACACAGCCTGTTATATTGGGAAAAGACCGGATTTTCCGAATCATTTCCCCGGTTTGAAGTTTCGTAAAAGATAGCCTTTCCCGCAGGCTGATCGGAACCATACTGTGTTCCAAACCTGACATGATG
The DNA here is from genome assembly GCA_904394685.1 of Candidatus Heritagella gallinarum. Taxonomy (GTDB): domain Bacteria; phylum Bacillota; class Clostridia; order Oscillospirales; family Acutalibacteraceae; genus Heritagella_A; species Heritagella_A gallinarum. Next base: position 5,800 of record CAJFNK010000017.1, on the reverse strand, counting down.
ATATTCACAGACTATTCACGCTCCTGATTTGAATATTACTCGATTTTAAAAAAAGTTTTTTGATGTCCGTTTTGAGATTTCCCACCTGAAGTAATTGGTATTAATACAAAAAACTGCGGCAGTACCAGGACTGCCGCAGCCGTTTTTTTGCGTACAAATATTTTCCGCCTTTCCGATAATCGCCGGAACTGGCAGAAATTACGTTGAGCAGGTCTCCTGACTTGTGCCTCCCCGGCCTGCACACAGCCTTCTCAGGAAACTGTTTCCCAATGACTGACTTTCGTCATGTGTGTGGCCTCCGCACATACAGTGGCGGTACCGTTTCGGATTTAAACCGAATTTCCTATTCTCTGCTGAGTCCAAACGATATCAGCAGCACTCAATTCTATCCAACCGTTTTCATTATAGCAACCGGGAAAATAGTTGTCAACACGAATCACTTCTCGATTCACGCTGCCGGATTCTGTCGATTCTCCAAAAATTTCGGGGCAGCTTTTGTCTGCCAAAATTGCCACTTATTTCCCAAAAAACTGATTGCAGGTTCATTGTAGCAGCTTTGTGGCGGGATGTAAAGCTGTTTTGCATCTTCCGTGATTTTGCACACTTTAGCCAGCTGTTTTTTTAATCAACCAATAGTTGACAAAAAAGATTTCAGTGCATAAAATAAAAGACAATTTGAGTGCTTTGTTGTCCGTCTAGGCTGCAAAGTGAATAGACAACCGGGTGAAACTCCCGGACGGTACCGCCGCTGTGTATACATTGAAACAGCTCGTTGACGAAAGTCAGTCACTGGATTTCCGGGAAGGCAGAACTGTTTTAAGGGAATTTCCCAGATGTATGAGTCAGAAGACCTGCTCAATTTGTCCTGATTTGCGGTGTATCTCTATTATCAGGACATTTATTTTGTTACAGAAAACCGGCTGTGACAGCGTTGGCTGCCACAGCTTTTTTATTTGACAGTTTACAAAGGAGCTTTGACCACTATGATGGAACAAATCAAACCCATGGACATTGAAAAGCGCAGTTTTGAAATTATCACAGAGCTTTTGGGTGACCGGAAGCTGGACCCTGAAAACGAGCTGGTTATCAAACGGGTGATCCATACCTCAGCTGATTTTGATTACGCAGACAATCTGGTGTTTTCTTCTCATGCTGTTCAAAAAGGGATTCAGGCCTTGCGGGAGGGCTGCGATATCGTTACGGATACCCAGATGGCCCGTTCCGGCATCAACAAAACAATTCTCGCAAAGCTCGGTGGGGAAGTCCATTGTTTTATGTCAGACCCCGACGTTGCAGCCGAGGCAAAAGAACGTGGGATTACCCGTGCGATTGTTTCGATGGAGCGTGCAGCGAAATTGTCAAAACCCTGTATTTTTGCAATTGGCAATGCGCCGACAGCACTGGTTTCCCTGCATGAACAGATGAACGAAGGCAAAATTGCCCCGGCTCTGATTATTGGAGTACCGGTAGGGTTTGTCAATGTGGTGGAGAGCAAGGAGCTGATTCTTGCGTCGGACGTCCCTTATATTGTGGCCAGAGGCCGCAAGGGAGGCAGCAATGTGGCGGCTGCAATCTGTAATGCGCTGCTTTACCAAATCATGCGATAACTTCGGTTCTACATGATGGCAAAAACTGAGAACAAATATTTTACACGATTTTTTCCATTGAATTGTGTCGAAGAATATGATATTCTCACATATATAAGGATATGAGGTGACCGGCGGCAGCTTTGCCAGCCGGTATAATAGGGAAACGGGTGAAATTCCCGTGCGGGGCCGCCGCCGTAATGGCTGAGTTTTGGTTTGTAAGATGTCACTGTGGGTACACATGGGAAGGCAAAACCGAAATGATGACGCCTGAGCCGGAAGACCTGCCTTGTATTCGACTGCCGAAAGGGCAGGAATCATGCGGCGGACGGACCAAACGCCTGCATGATGAAATCAAAAAGATTCTTTAGGATCTTTTTGATTTTGACTGGCCTTTCTCAAGTAATTGAGAAGGCTTATTTTTTTGTCCTAAAACCAAATTGGAGGGATCATCATGACAGCATTTGAAAAGAAAATCCTGTCCTTCTCCGTGGTGGCGGGCCTCGCACTCTGTGTACCCCAGACTGCGTCGGCAATGCACATTATGGAAGGATATCTGCCCCCAGCGTTCTGTATCACCTGGGGTGCCCTGTGTATCCCGTTTTTAGCAGCGGGGGTTATCACCATACGCCGTCTGTTACAGCAGCATCGCAAGGCAATTTTGCTGCTTGCCATGTCCGGCGCATTTGTGTTTGTTGTTTCTTCTCTAAAAATCCCCTCGGTTACCGGCAGTTGCAGCCATATGACCGGAACCGGGCTGGGAGCCATCCTGTTTGGAGTTCCGGCCACGTCGGTATTGGGGATTATCGTGCTGGTATTTCAGGCGATTTTACTGGCACATGGCGGCCTGACAACGCTGGGCGCCAATACCTTCAGTATGGCGGTTGCGGGGCCTCTGCTCACCTGGGGACTGTATCAGGCAGGAAAAAAACTCAAACTGCCTAAACTCTGGAACATCTTTTTTGCCGCTATGCTGGGGGACGTGTTTACCTATTGTATCACCAGTTTTCAGCTCGCATTGGCCTATCCCAGCGCAGAAGGCGGGATTTGGGCCAGCGCAGTAGAATTTTTGGCAGTTTTTGCACCGACACAGCTTCCGCTGGCGGTGATTGAAGGAATCCTGACCATGCTGGTTGTGATGGGGCTAGAAACCTATGCCAAAACGGAACTGAACGAACTCCGTTCAGAAAAAGGAGGTCTGTTCAAATGAGCCGCAACAAAAAAATCGTGCTGGTTTCTCTGATTGCTGTCTTGCTGTTGTCAATTGGACCGTTGTTTTTGCTAAAAGGGGCAGAATTTGGTGGCAGTGACGATGCCGGCAGTGTCAAGGTGGAAGAAATCACCGGGGAAGCCTATGAACCCTGGTTTACGCCGGTTTTGGAGCAGATGATTGGCGGAGAGCTTCCCGGCGAAGTAGAAAGCCTGTTTTTCTGCCTGCAAACGGCATTGGGTGTAGGCGTGCTGGCTTTTGGATTTGGCTATCTGGTAGCTCGCAAAAAGTATGGCGGCATGAGAGAGGATCCGCCGCACGAGGAGGATACCCCGTGACGGCTGCTATACTGGCCGCTGTGGTTCTATTCAGCCTTTTTGCCGGGCAGCTTCCGGTTTTGTGGCTGACAGTTGTCTGCCTGCTGACGGCGCTGGCCTTTTGGCTGCTGGGCAGGCATCATCACGACAGCGTTCTGGTAATCGATGTATATGTGCGGCGCTCCCGGCTTTGTAAAGAAAACGCCGCCTATAAGGCAGGCGCCAGCGCCATTTTGCTGATTCTCTGCATCTGTTCCCAGTCGCCGTGGCCGCCGCTGTGCCTGTTTTGCTTTTTGTCTGTGCTGACCGTTGCGGCAGGCGGTGTAGGGTTGCGGGAATATGCTTCGCTGTTAGGATTGCCGGCAGTTTTTCTCTTGTTATCCGGCTTAACGCTCCTGTGGGATTTTTATGCAGAGCTTCCGCAACAGGCGGCTCTGGCTTTTCCGTTCTTCGGCGGTTGGCTGGCAGTATTACCTGCCAGCCAGTCCCTCACAGCGCTGGTACTGTCACGGGCATTGGGGGCTGTTAGCTGCTTGTATTTCCTCAGCCTCTCTACCCCGATGCCGGAACTGCTCTCCGTGCTGCGGCGCATCCATGTGCCGGCAGTGGTGGTAGAGCTTGCCGTGCTGATTTACCGGTATATCTTTATCCTGCTGCTTACCTGCCGCAACATGAAGGATTCGGCTGCCAGCCGGTTGGGATATAAGGGGCTGCGCCGGAGCCTTCGCACCACAGGGCTTGTTTATGGTGGACTGCTGGCCAACAGTTTCCGCCGGGCTGGAGCCTGCTTTGATGCCATGGAAAGCCGGTGCTATACCGGGCAGATTGCTTTTTTAACAGAAAAAAGGAAACTCACTGCAAAAATCGTTCTGATGCTGGGGGCGCCTCTGGCGGGAATGGCAGGATGTGTATTTCTGGGTTTATAAAGGAGAAGATAGGATATTATGGAGGAACTCCTTCGGTTTGAGCAGGTTTCTTACCATTATGACAGCGGCGACGGCCGGGAAGCACTTTTTCCGGTTTCTGTCAGCCTGATGATGGGGGAGAAAATTGCGGTTTTGGGAAGCAACGGCGCAGGAAAATCGACCTTTTTTCTTTTGGCAAACGGCGTGCTTTGCCCATGCAGCGGAACCATTGCGCTACAAGGCGAACCGGTTGGCAAGAGGGAAAAACAAAGGATGCAGCTGCGCCGGAATATCGGGCTGGTTTTTCAGGACCCGGATGTACAGCTGTTAGCTGGAACAGTGGAGGAAGAAATCAGCTTTGGCCCCATGAATCTGGGGTTGCCGGAGGAGGAAGTCAGGCGGCGGGTAGAGGCGGCGATGGAAAGCCTGCAACTCACCGAATACCGTGGGCGTGGGCCGCAATATCTTTCCGGCGGGGAAAAACGCCGGGTGGCGATTGCAGATGTTTTGGCAATGGAGCCAAAAATGATGCTGCTGGACGAGCCTTCCAGTAATCTGGACCCGGCAGGCCGGGCACTTTTGGAGGACACGCTCGAATCCCTTCATCAAAAGGGGATAACATTGGTGGTGGCTACGCACGATGTGGATTTTGCCTGGAGATGGGCAGAGCGGGTGCTGGTATTCCATCAGGGGCGTTTGGAGCGGGACGCTTCCCCCTCAGAAGTTTTTGCAGACAAAGAACTGCTCTCCCGCTGTGGGTTGGAACAGCCAATGCTCTGGAAAGTCGCACAGGCGTTGGGAGTCCCGGTTCCAAAATATCCAGAAGAACTTTCAAAACAATAACATGGAGGAAAATCGCATGAAAACAGCGTTACTTTGTGTCAGCTTTGGCACAGGCGTGCCGGCTGCCAGAAAGAGCATCACAGCGGTGGAAGAAGCCCTGCGTGCCCAAATGCCGGAGGCGGATTTTTATCGGGTGTTTACCAGCAAAACCATTCGGCGCAAGCTGGCCGCATTGGGTGAAACCGTTTGGGGAATCGACGAGGCGCTGGAAAAACTGGCGGCAAAGGGATATGAACGTGTTGTCGTTCAGCCCACACATTTCCTCTATGGACTCGAATATGAGAGCCTTCGTTCCTCGGTAGAAAAAGCTCGTGAGCTTTTTCCCGTGTTGACGCTGGGAATGCCGCTGCTTTCCCATACCGAAGATCTCAAGGCGCTGGCAGAGATCATAGCCGAAAGCTTTCCGGCCGAAAAAGGGCATGCGCTGGTGTTGATGGGGCATGGGACCCCTCACTTTTCCAATGTGGTCTATCCGGCGATGCAGGCTGTTTTTCATATGATGGGGCGTACAGATATTTTTGTGGGAACCGTAGAGGGGTGGCCGGAAATCTCGCAGATCACACAGCAGCTCAAAGAAAACTCCTATACAGCCGTGCGCCTTGCGCCGCTCATGCTGGTGGCGGGCGACCATGCGCTCAACGATATGGCCGGAGAGGAAGAAAGCAGCTGGAAAAATATCCTGCTGCAAGAAGGATATGCCGTAGATTGCGTGATGCAGGGAATGGGGATGCTCTCCGGTGTGCAGAAGCTATACCAGCAGCACCTGAAAAAGCTGCTGTAAGTAGGGGCTATCTGAAAAGTCGAAATTATCGTCTTTTCTTACAGACATCATTCCATGATGTCGTACAATGCCAGCTACTGCGTTAAAAATACTCGGAATCCATCAAGGATTCCTGCGTTTTTTGCCTTGTATCTGTCTATTGCTTGTAGAAAATTCTT
>CAJFNK010000016.1 GCA_904394685.1 Candidatus Heritagella gallinarum | reverse complement strand
TGATTTTATAATTTCAAGTAAAATACTTTTAGAAAAAGGACAATTTGAATCCGCTTTATGTTTAATATGTTGTGCTATAGATGCCTGTGCAAATAGCAAATATAGAAATATCAAGGGTAACAGAAATCGTATTTGTAATTTTTCAAATGAGTATATGTCAATCATTACACAGTTTGGTATGCCGGTACAGTTCTATCAAAAATGCAAATTTCAATTTGGGAAAAATATCAAAGGCTTGAAAACTGATAACAATGGGTTTGCTGAAATTGAAGATATTATATATTTTTGTATAAGATGTGGTTTGATTCATGAAACTTGCGTATCGCCATCTTTAATATTTAGCAATGATTTAATTTTTACCTATCACGATGGAATAATGTTTCTTCCGAAAACTTTGATATTAGGTTTGATTGAGGCTGTAGAAGTGTTTAGAAGAGATGAAGACAATACTTAATTTAGACGAAGACGGTATCTAAAGTGTCCACCCCTTCCAGAAAAAGTGACCGCTTCTATTGTCGGTCACTTTTTTAATATTTATGTGAGTTTGCGGGCTTTTTCCCATTTCAAAAAAGGCTTGGTGTCCCATTACTGTCATGCCCGTTTTAAGAGATATTTGCAAAGGCAAGCGGAGTTTTCGCCTGATTTTTTCAGGCTGGGAACTCCGCTTTTTTTGTTTTCTTCCCTTTTTCCCTCTCTCGCACTCTCTCCCCTATGTTATTTACCTGTTAAATTCTTTTATAAGGTCGTATATTCTACGGGCTAGTATTGGGTAATTCAAAGAATTACTCTTCCCCATCAGAGCATTGCGGATTTGTCATTATAAAACGGTCATCAATATTCTTTTCGCCCCACTCACACATCAGTTCTAAAATATTTTCCAAAGACTTTCCTTTGGGAGTAACAGAATATTCTACCCGTGGCGGAACTTCCGCATATACGGTACGAACGATCAAGCCGTCACTTTCCAATTCACGAAGCTGATTTGTGAGGGTTCTTTGAGAAACCTGGGTGATCTCCCGCATCAATTCGCTAAACCTCTGTGTGCCATTTCGGATCAAACTATCTAAAATGAGCGGCTTACATTTTCCGCCAATCATCTTTAATGTTACCTCCATCTCACAAGTCACCATAATTTTTTCCATTATATCCTGCCTCCAATAGTGAAAATAATTTCACTTTCTAAAAATAATGTGCGTACTTGTTGCGGTTCGCAAAGGAACATATAATACAAGTATATCGTATTTTTGAGATAATGCAATCTTAAGTTTTGACTAATTGGGAGGGATTCCATGGAAAAGACGATCGAACCGATGACGGGCGGTTCGATTTCCAAACGTATGATTTTCTTTGCTTTACCGCTACTATTGGGAAATCTGTTTCAGCAGCTGTATAATACAGTCGACTCCCTGATTGTCGGTAATTTTTTGGGGAGCAGCTCATTGGCTGCTGTCAGTTCATCTGGTAGCCTCATTTTTATGCTGATTGGGTTTCTGAGCGGTATTTCCTCCGGCGCCGTTGTTGTTGTGTCCAGATATTTTGGAGCCGAAGACAAAAATGGTGTTCACCGTGCCGTCCATACGACGGTAGCATTTGGTCTTGTTGCAGGAGTGTTGATGACTGCGGCAGGTGTTTTGCTATCCCCACAGATCCTGATATGGATGGGGACACCGGAAAGTGTCATGCCGGAATCGATTACATACTTGCAGATTTATTTCTTCGGTTCCCTTGGATTTGTCATGTACAACATCTTTGTGGGGATACTGCAAGCGATTGGGGACAGCCGCCACCCATTGTATTATCTGATGATTTCCTCGGTGATTAATTTGGTACTGGATATCCTGTTCATCGAGGTTTTCCACACAGGCGTTGGCGGAGCAGCGTTGGCTACTGTTGACCCATGCCATTCAAATGGTGTATGTAGTCTATCCGTTGACATGGGGGCTCAGCTCTGTTGTGTTTTTCTTTTACTATAAGCGAGCCAATTGGATAAATCAGATCAATATGAACCGAAAGGAAGGTTGAATGATGAATATTTTATTTCTAAACGGAAGCCCGAGGCATCATGGCAATACCCGTGCTGCTCTCCAAACGATGAAGGCTATTCTGGAGGACGGGAACACGGTTGAAGCTCTGGATGTCTGCACTTTGAAGCTTAGCGGCTGCTGTGCGTGCGATGGATGTAAGCAGAATGGTGGACATTGTGTTTGTCCTGACGAATCCGATGCAGTGATTCAGAAGATCGTACAGGCGGATGCTGTCATTTTCGGCACACCGGTTTATTGGTGGGGAATGTCGGCCCAGCTGAAAATGGTTGTGGACAAGTTCTATTCCCAAGATTCCCAGTTTAAAACCATGAAGAAAAAAATTGGTGTTGTGGTAGTCGGCGCCAATGAGCTGGAGAATCCGCAGTACCGCCTGATCCACGATCAATTCCGCTGTATCGCAGAATATCTACATTGGGATCTGGCATTTTCCCTATCCTTCTCCGCATATGAGCCGGGCGAGCTGATGACGCAGGATGGCGTGATCGATCAGCTGAAAGAAGCTTGTGATACCATTACAAAACAGAATTGAAGGGAGATACTATGATGAAAAAATTAGTTGTTGTTACCGGAGCCAGCTCTGGCATTGGTATGGAGTTTGCCAAGCGCTTTTCCAGCGAAGGACATCCTGTACTGATGCTGGCAAGAAGAAAAGAAGTAATGGAAGAGCTGAATCTACCCAACTGCCTCTGCCGCAGTGTAGATGTCACCGACCTTTCGGCTATGCAGGCCGCTATCAAAGAAGCGGAAGAGTTGTACGGAAAGACGGATCTGCTGATCAACTGTGCAGGTTTGATGCTGCTGGGATATCCGGCAGAGCAGGACTTTGAGGAATGGAGCCGCATGATTGATGTCAATGTCAAAGGCGTTCTGGCCGGGACAAAAGCTGTGCTGGCTGATATGATGGAACGTAACGAGGGGACCATCATCAATATCAGCTCCATTGCCGGAAGGAAAACCTTTGACAACCACTCTGTTTATTGCGGGACCAAGTACGCAGTTCATGCCATCACCGAAAGTATGCGAAAAGAGGTTTCCGGCAGTAATGTTCGTATGATCGTCATCGCTCCCGGCGTTGTGGAGACACCCCTCCTCTCCCATACTTCCAGTCAGGAGATCAAGGACAACTACAATCTCTGGAAGCAGAGCATTGAGGGCGGGCTGGAGCCTTCCCAAATTGCGGACTGCGCCTGGTTTGCTTATCAAATGCCGCAGAACGTCTGCGTTCGTGAGATCGTGATTGCCAAAACCAAGCAGGAAGATTAAAGCAGCAAGATTTGCCGCAGCGGATTTTACGGATCAGCTGCGGCAATCTTGAAACAAAAGAAAGGAGAACTTTGGCTCATGAAATACAGAACTTTGGGACGAACAGGATTAAAGGTCAGCGAGATCGGATTGGGCGGCGAGTGGTTTAACGGCCTGACCGTCGAAGAAAGCACAGCGATCGTGGATGCGGCACAGGAGCATGGAATCAACTATATCGACATCTTCATGCCGCAGGCTCCCACCCGTGATAACCTCGGCATTGCCTTGCAGGGACGCCGGGATCAGTTTATTATTCAGGGGCATCTCTGCACCATCTACGAGGATGGTCAGTACACCCGTACCCGTGATATCGAAAAGACAAAGCGTTCCTTTGCCGATCTTTTGGAACGCCTGCATACCGATTATATCGACGTTGGCATGATCCATTATATTGACAGTGAAGAAGATTTCCAGACCGTTTTTGAAGGACCTGTTCTGGAATACGCAAAGGAATTGAAGGAAAAGGGCATCATCCGGCACATCGGCATGAGTTCTCACAATCCGCACATTGCCCTGAAAGCTGTGGAGAGCGGCTGGATCGACGTTCTGATGTTCAGCATCAACCCCGCCTACGATATGGAGGCAGCCGACACCGATATTTATGATCTGATGGAATTTAAGGGAATGGAAAAGAGCGGCTTGGTCGTAGATGAAGCACGTCAAAAGCTGTACTCTGCCTGTGAAGCCAAGGGGGTAGCAATTACCGTTATGAAGCCCTTGGGAGCCGGCACACTGCTGAAAGCGGAGAGTTCTCCCTTTGGTGTGGCCATGACGGTGCCCCAGTGTATCCAATATTGTCTGGATCGCAACGGCGTAAAAGTCGTGATCGTTGGCTGCCATACTGTGGAAGAAGTGCTGGAGGCGGTAAAATACTACGATGTGACCGATGAAGAACGCAGCTATGCCCACATTTTCAGTGGAGGAAATACCATTCACATGACGGGACGCTGTATGTACTGTAACCACTGCCAGCCCTGTCCTGCGCATATTGACATTGCAGCTGTCACCAAATTTTTGGATTTAGCGACCCAACAGGACACTGTACCGGAAACGGTGGCACAGCATTATTGGGCACTTTCAGCCACAGCGGACGATTGCCTGATGTGCGGGCGGTGCGAGCCTAACTGTCCGTTTGGTGTCAAAATCCGAGAGAATATGAAAAAGGCACGGATGGTTTTTAATAGTAAGTAGTAGTAAACAAAGAAAAACAGACGAATGTGTAGTAAAAACTCTAATAGAGTTATAGATATTATGGTCTGATTTCCAGCTGACCTATCCGGAAAACGGTGCCGTATTAGAACCTCGTGGTACTCTTCGTTGGGAGGATTCAAATGGCTCGTTCTTCTGGCATCTAGAAATTGCACATGACCCTGAATTTACGGATAAGGTATTGGATCAGGAATTTATTTCTTATCCTGCCTATACAGTAAGCGCCGATTTGTTAGAACCTGATACCACCTACTACTGGCGTGTAACGGCTTCTAACAGGGAAATCGATGAATACCAGCGTGAATATACAGAAACTTCATTTGAACCGATGTCCACACCCAGTAGCTCGGGAGTTTACTCCTTTACTACATCCTCTACCCCGGCGGCTCCAACTGTAAAAACCAGCAGTCCCTTTGCTAATGGTGGATTGGTTATTTGGGAACCGGTTCCGGGAGCAGACTCCTATACAGTTGCATATGGTACGGAATCTGGTAATTACTCGGAACAGATTACGGATATTCAGGGAGATCGTTGTGCTATCAGATCAGCGGAACCTGTTTATTGTACAGTATATGCGGTAAAGGATGGAGTGTATAGTGAATCAAGAAATGAAATTCTGGTAACACCGCAAGAAGCAGGCGAAGTAGAGTGGTATCAGGGATATCAAGCTGAAGGCGCATTGAATACCGAAAAGACAGAATTTATACTGGATAATGGCATTAGTGCGCTTCAGTTCTCAGAAGAGGGTGCATTCATTGAGGTAGAGAATGTCCCTGAATCTGAACAAATTGAAATTTGTTACCGAAGCACAGGTGACGCTACCGCAACCATTTTCTGCGGAGAGCAGCCTGTTGGAACGGTTTCTCTGTTGTCAAGCGGCGGCGAATGGGCCAAAGCATCGCTCACATTTGAGCAACCAGTATCGGGCACGATAAGCATTGTGAAAGATAATCCAGGGGAAGCTTTTGATATTGACTATTTTACAATGATCCCTCGCGCTAACCTTTCCAACTATGCATTAGAAAAGTCGGTTACTGCTGATAGTGAAACAATTTGGGCCGGAAATGGCTATATGGCAAATTTGACAGACGGAGATCCCAACACGTTCTGGGAGTCATCCACAGTAGCTACTACGGAATCTCCCGACTATGCTGTAATTGATTTAGGAGAACCACATGAAATCCAGGATATTCTGATCCGATTGCCTCTTATCAGTGATTGGGGGACAAGAACAGAAGAAATTCAAATTTCGGTGTCGGAAGATGGCGACACATTTAACGTGGTATCCGAACGTAAACCATATACTTTTGGTTGTCGGGAAGAAAACAATACAAAATGTGTAGTTTTGGAGGAAACAATAGTTGCCCGTTATGTAAAAATTGAAGTGTTTACCAACACGCTGAATGGCAATCGAGCACAGATCGGCGAAGTTGAAATCCTGGGAGAAGCAAAGGATGAACCTATTCCCAGCGGTGAACAGAATTTAGCTTTGGATGCAACTGTAACTGGCACAGAAAATCTCCCGGTCTGGTCATCACCTGTAACCGTTTTAAATGATGGCTCAACTAATCAGGTATGGGAGGCTATTGAAACAGGGTATTCTCCTACAGCGGAAGATCCAAACTGGGCAGAATTTGAGTGGGGAGAGACGGCTGAATTATCAAAAGTTACTTTTAAACTTCCAGACTCTGCAAGTTGGTCCACCCGTACAGAAATGATTCAAATCAAGGCGAAAGACGCTAATGGCGACTATCAAATTGTAGTCCCATATACGCAGTATGAATTTTCGCCTGATAAACACAATATGGTAACTGTCGAACTACCTGATGAGATACAGACCAATTCTGTCCGTATTGAGATCTATGGTAACAGCGAAGCTGGCGGACGGGCACAAATGTCTGAGGTAGAGATATATGGAACCATTTATAGAAATGGAAAAAACCATTGAATTTGTGCAACCGCAGAATTCGGTTGAGGCCGGAAAAACTCTTCAGCTGGAAGTAAAAGTGAATCCGGAAGAAAGTGACATAGTCTGGTCAAGTTCTAACATTCAAGTGGCTACTGTTGATGAAAATGGCCTTGTTACAGCCTTGCAGCCTGGTACTGTCGAAATCACAGCAAGAATTGCCGGTACGGATGTCAAAGCTGTATGCACCATATCTGTAACTCCTGCAGAAGACGACAAAACGCCCCCTGTAATTAATTTGAGCGGCGATCAGAAAAACGACAAATATATTGGCCCGGTTACCATTACAGTAACGGATGATACAGCAGTTGCGTCTATCCTTGTCAACGACGTAGAACACATTACGGAGAATCCAATCATTTGTGATCAGATTGGTGTATATAATGTTGTTGCAACTGATAAAGCAGGGAATACCTCAACTGTAACTTTTGAAATTGTTGTAGATAAGAGTGAACTTGAGGCACTCTATAATGCCAACAAGGACAAAACCCAGGGGGATTATACAGACGCAAGCTGGAAAGCCTTTGTGGAAGCTCTCAACACCGCTAAGAATGTCCTTGACGATCCTGCCGCTACGGCGGATGATGTCGCACAGGCAATTGAAATTCTTAGTAGTGCAATCTTAGGACTTACGGAAAATTCAGGAACATCCGGTGATCCCGACAAGCCTAGTAACCCTGACGAATCCAGCGATTCATCTTCTTCGGAAACAAATGGACCAAATACCGGCTCGGACAATATGGCTTTGATTACGACACTGGTGTCATTTTTGCTGACAGGTATCGGTTTTGCTCTTGTTTTATTGAAAAAAAGGAAGGAACAATATCGATAAATATTAATTCAAAAATTGATATAATTACCTTAAAGGTAGGATTTCGTAAGTGATGAAACAAGGGCAGGGAAACAACATTTTCCCTGCCCTTTGTTGTGTGAAGAAAACTACTCGCTAGGCGAATGGTCTAGACTGTCGAAAAGGATTCCTAAGGATCTCTTTTTTCTGGTGTAGAGAGAAATAAAGTGGTTTAATGGAAGAATCAAAATGTTATCGTAGGAAAGTGTAAGAAGTATAAGGAGATGACGGAAAGGAAGATTTGGTTAACAGATCAGCTAAAACAAGAAACTTGATACTATTCTAAAGTCAATAGATATCGATATTATTGAGTTAACGGAATTTGATGATACATTAATCAGAAGGGTTGGTAGAGCGAGTAAACTTTCTCTTGAAGTCATAGTATTTCCCTCCGTTATAGTTTCTATAAACTATTATAAAAACAGATTTTATTGGCATCCATCTGATAACCGAAACAGCGGCTCCGGCCGATTCATCATCAGCCGGAGCCTGTCTTCAGAAAGCCTTATTCTTACATTTCATTCCGCTTTTTGCGCCAGATAATCGCCAGCGATGCGAACATCATCATTGCAATTACCATTGTGAACAGAACTGTCATATCGCTATGATCTCCGGTTGTCGGCGCCTGGGTTCCTTCCTCTCCCCCGTCCGGATTATCCGGATTCGAGGGGGTTTCATCTGCCGTACTCAGATTATCAATTGCGGCGTCCAGCTTCTGTACGGCTGCATCCACGATCTCCTGGTCATCCTCACTCAGGCTCTCATCTGCCAGAACCTGAGTGGCCTCTGCCAGAGCTGCCTTGAATAGAGCGACACTTTCTGCCGTGTACTGGCTCAAATCCATTCCGTTTGCCTTGTTGATCAGACCTTCCAGAATCGATTTGTCTGCCTTATAGCGCTGTGCCAGAATAGCCTCCAGCAGAGCGTCTGCTGCTGCCTCTACATCTTCTTTCATGGCGTCGCCATCATCCATAACCTTCTTGGCGGCTTCCAGTGCGTCCACTAACTGCTGCCAGTTGTCCTGTACATACTTGTCAGCATTTGCCATCATCTCGTCTGCACGGGCGATCAGCTCTTCCAGCATCGTCTTGTCGCCCTGTGTCAGGCCAAGACCCCAAATGCCCACCAGCAGGTTGTCCCATGCGGTGTTGACTTCCTCCTGGGTTGCCTTCGGGTCATCCAATACGGCTTTAGCAGCTGCCTTTGCCTGCTCAAACGCCTCTGCTGCACTCTCCGTCACACCTTCGGTGCTCAGTGTCAATGCGTACTCATAGGTCTTTTGCAGCAGGGTCTTGTTGGGAGCTACATATTTTTCCAGATTGGCAATAGCATCGTTCAAAGCATTAGCCGCTGCATCGACTTCTTCTTGGGTTGCGTTTACATTCTCATTTACCTCAATCGCTTTGGCCAGTGCATCTGCAAACACATTCCAGCTTTCCTCGGTATAATCTTTCTCCTGATACTGTTCGGCATTGGCAATAGCCTGTTCCAAAGCAGATTTATCAACAGGAGTTGTTTGTGCAGCAGTCAGTTCAAACCAGTTAAAGTTACACACATAACCGCCGCCCTTGGGCTTAAAGGTAATAACATTTACGCCTTTATCGAGGTGTATCGTGTTGGGATGGTTGACGGTAGAATAAGTGGTCCAGTCATCGGCTGCCTCAAATCGAATCCGTCCCTGATAGCTGCCATCGACATAACATTCCATTCCCTGATCCATATTGGGAGTGACAGCACGGTAAGAAAGCTGATATTCGCCAGCCTGCTCTACCTTGACAAAATAGGTAAAGATAGCGCCTTCCTGAATATAGGTAATCGCAGTGCCTCCGTCTTCTCCAGAACTGATGCGAGCATTTCCGGGGCCAACATCCACGATGATGCCGTCTTCTGCTTCAATTCTGCCCGGTGCGTTCAGATAGCCAGCGGCAATTCCGATTTCCATTGGTTCGCTTTCCAAGGTAACGCCATCCAGGGTAACTACAAATTTGGCCTCTACCACTTTACTTTCTTCTACGTCACCGGTCAAGACAATGGCGCCTGTTTCACGGTTAAACTGCAAGGCATCGTCACTACATTCCATAGAGATCTCAGCCTTTGAAAGGTCGGCGGCTTCTCCAGTGTTTAAGATACCGTTGATCTCGGTTTGAATGGGGGTCTGTGCGTCTACTACGGTATGATCCAGTTGTACATCAATCGATTTGAGATAGTCAATCAGATTGATTTGCAGGTTTTCATCCACTTTGACATAGAAAACTTCTTCTGCCTTAAATCCGCCCAAAACAGCTGATACCGTAATTTTGGCCGAACCTGCTGCAAGAGCCGTTACAGAAGTCCCATCAACAGCGGCAATTTCTTCGTTATCGCTGGAAACGGTAATCGTTGCGTTCGACATATCCAGTTCTTCATGCAAACCGGTATAGCCTTTCACAGTCAAGTCCAGACGGGTGTTGTCCTGGCTGAGTGTTTTCTCGGTTTCAATCGAAGACAAAACCTGAGAGCCGTCATAGCCATTGACCTTGATTTCCAGTACATCCATCTGATCCCCTGCTGCTCCGCCTGGGAAGGAAACTTTTACATATTGGGCTTTTTGGCCGATGGGATAATTGTACTGGTCAACTTCATAACAATAAATCGTACTGGTGCTGGGAACTGCGCCTCCGATAACAGCATCCTGCCAGTTTTGTCCGTCGCTGCTAATCTGAATGTTAATACCAGAGGGAGTGTTCATAAAGCGGCGGTCTTTGTTGTTAAAGAAAACGCTTACACTGGACACGGTATATTCGGAGTCGAGCTTCATAGTAACAGTCGGCTCATGATCATCGGAAGCAGGCGTCCAGCGGGAAGTGTTGCCACCATCTGCACTATTGATAATACCATCGGTCAGTTCGGCTGCATCTTCTCCGCTGCTGACCTCTGGAACAATACCTTCGCTCAGAACGGTATCGGTATAAATCCGCAGATAGTTCATGTTAGTGGTATAAGTCTTGCCGTCAATGGTGATCTCTGCCCAAATTGCCACATTCTGTTCTTCTGGAACCAATCCATTGAATACAACTTCATCATCTACAATTTTCAGAATATCCAGCTTGTCTGTTTCTCTGGCATGCCAATAGGCATCAGCTTCTGTGATATATCCATCTCTCTGCCCGCTGCAAATGCCATAATGCCATTTGATATCATCATAACGCAGGATATCGATACCGCCGCCCTTTTCGGTACGGCCTTCAAAAGTGATGGGAAGGTTCTTGTCTGTTGAGAACTCACCAAAGGTTTCTACCCCATCGGTACGCATCACAACACCGATCAGCTCTTCTGCCGGTGCAATTGTACCATCGTCACGAACCTGTACCTGATAGGTGTCTTCAGCGGTTTTTCCTTCATAAGAAGCCACAACATGAATCGTTGTCTTTCCGGCAGCAACCGGTGTTACCAGTCCGTTTTCGTCTACCTTTGCCACAGATTCATCTTCACTGGAATAAGTGAGGTCTGCATCTGCAAACACACTGGTAAAGGTCTTGAGATAAGCTTCTGCACGAAGCTGCAAAGCGTTCTCGGTTTCCTGGCTGCTAAACAGTTTTACGCCGGTCAGCTGGAAATCACGAACCGGGTTAGCGGTAGTGATTTTTATGATGGTATCCACCGGGTCGGTTTCTACAGAAGAAGTATCGATCGTGATATAGATCTTCCCATCCTTTTCGGTGGGCGTATAATTCAGTTCAACACCCTTGTTCAGCCATTCTACCTTTTCAACCTCATAGTCAAAGGGGCCAACATAGATGCTCTCCTGACCGGTAAAGCCTTTCTTGGCTCGGCCGTTGCCGATGGTGTTCTCTGTCATGTGCATATACACATACTGGTCTCTGGCTACCGTATAACCCCACTCAGGGCCCTCGCCGTATTTGGCGGTCAGGAAAGGCTCCTTCTCGGTATTCTCGTGATAGCCTTCCTTTTTCTCATAGGTATCAAAATAATAGGGCATGGTGCCAAACAGGGATTCATGCAGATCAGGGCCACCCTCATTTTTCATCCAGGCGTTTACATGCTCCCGGATATCGATAAACTTTTGAGCATTCAGCGGCCAATAGTAATAGGAATCCTTGGTACCTGCATCAAAGTTAATACCGTTCCAGTTAACGCCACGGTTGGAAATAATCATCTGGTCATAGTTGGCAACGCTTCCGTGACCGATACAATAAATGATGAACTCGGCAAACAATCTCCAGTCATCACGCATGTTCCCGCCTGCATAGGGAGCCCAAGCATCGATTTCCTTAATAAAGGGATGGGTCCACCACTCGTTAACGGTATACTTGTTCTGCATCAAGTTGTTGGTCTCCCAATATCCGCCGTGGGTATAAGGAGTAGAACCAGTATACTCGGTTTCCAAAATTGTCAGGTCGTTATCGCTGACCTCATTCTGGTCATTGGCCTGAATCAGTGCATAGTCATTATAAGCACGCACAGCGCTCCACATGGCGTCGGTATTGCCCTTGCTCTGCGGGCCGCCGTCAAAGAACAGATAGGCCGGGTCATAACGCTTCATCAAATCCTCTACATTCATAAAGAATCCGTTGGAATTGTTCGTATGTCCATTCGGAAGTCTGTTCGAACCTTCCGAAGCATAATACACACCAAAACGCAGGCCATGGCGTTCTGCCGCTTCTTTGGCAAGCTTCACCATATCCTTTGGTTTTCCATTTTCATCCAGCGTATACGGATGCTGCAGATTTGCATTGGTTGCTCCCGGTGCCGGCCAGAAATAAATACCCTGAACGGCTTCGGTAGAAAGCATGGTCATACCAGCTTCTTTGGCACGCTCTGCCCACAAATCAAAAGAGAAATTCGGGTCAAAGTACTGGGTATAAGCGCCGGTGTTATGAGAAAGGGCGGACATTTTTCCTTCTTCAAACCACTTGTTGGGACGCTCTTTTACGATGATTTTGGTTTCCTTCTGTGCGGTATTGCCTTCTGCATCGGTTACCTGGATGGTAAAGGGGTATTCGCCCTTCTTTTCGCAGAAGCCGTCGATTTTACCATCCTCACTCAGCGTAAGGCCGTCGGGCAGCTTGCCTTCCACGATTTCCCAGGTATACCCCGGTACGCCGCCGCCTGCTTCAAACTGGAACAGAGAAGCCTGCGGTGCATAATTAGCGCCGGTCTTATGAACTGCTTTGTTCCACACATAGGGCCACTGTACATAGCCGTTTGGCATTTCGTTGTCCGGATACTGGTTGGATTCCAGCCCGGCTTCTTCATTGCGCTTGTCAAAAGCGGCCTTATCAATATCCAACCCTTGCGTTACAACGGTCAATCCATTGTTTTCCGTGTGCGGTCCGGTTACAGAACAGGTAATCCCTTCCAGCAAATCGCCGGGGGTATCTGCTCCGGAACCGTTTGCAGTTGTGGTGATTCGGGCATAAAATCCCAGATACATCACACGATCCTGCTTGATCTCCAACAAAACTTTATTCCATCCCTGTTTAAGAGAAACAGTGCGGATATACTGGTCTTTATTGGAGGATTCAACAGCGGTCGTATTTTCATCAATCAGGATATCGTTGACAAACAGCTTATGCAGGCCGGTTGTCACAAAGCGGATTTGTGCATCCTGCTCCTTGTCACTATACACATAGGTGTGGGCATAGACATATTTGTCTTCTACTTCCTGTCCCTGCTTCACCTTAAAATAGCCGTACAAATCCTGATAGTCATCGGTATTCCGGTTAAAAATACGGTCATCAAAATACTGCCACTGGCTATCTCCAAAACTTTCGCCCAGCACCGGGGAGATGTCTCCAAGCGGCTCCGGTTCACCACTGCCGGTTTCTCCGGGAACGCCCCAGGCTTCTACTTCGTTGAATCCCAAATGGTTGGGAGCAGTATTATTGCCGGTATCTGCAGCTTTGAAAACTACTTGCTTTACATTTTCTACCGGAACATCCAAGACCAGTTCCTGTTCCTCTCCGGGCGTTACATTTTCCATTTTCCCAGAACGGAGCACCTGGCCGTTTTTATGTACCAGCTGATACATAAAGTGAAGTTTTTTTCCATCCCGCTCATGCAAGTTGAACTTCAGCGCTGTAATGGTAGATGGTTCCTGAAGTTCTGCAGTAAGCGCAGGGATTTCCTGTGGGTCCCACACGATTCCCTGCTGGGTGTTGGAGGACCACCAAGTCTCCACATCTCCGTCCAGCGCTTTGGCAGGGCCATAGCCAGCATCATCATTGTTCAGTATAGAGCTTGCCGAAGATGAAATAATGTCCAGCTTTTCGACATCCTCAGGCGGTATAACCGGCTCGGTTTCTTCGCCGTCATACACTTCTACCTCGCTGAATCCCAAACCGACATTGCGAAGCTCTTTTACGCCGTCATGAACAATCAACAATTCTACACGGGAAACATTCTCAACCGGTGCATCGAATTCTGCATGTCCGGGAGTATTCCCCTTGTGGTCGATTTCTGTCACGGTTTTTTCTGCCAGAGAATTCCCCTCACTATCTCGCAGCGTTACTTTTACTTCATTAATTTGAGAAATGGCCTGATCTCCCCAAGAGGAATCATATCTATTGTAAAAGTCAACCGTTTTTACCGTGATCGGCTGTTTCCAGTCCAGATAAAATGTTGGAGCCGGGTCCCATTCCGGCCAATATGCCGGATCACCGCCATGCTCCCAGTTATCGTGCATCTGAGAAAGCCAGCAGGTACTTTTGTCACCATCAATTGCTTTTGTGGGAAGGTTCTTAGGCTCATCAGGGCCTTCGGGAAAATCGTACACATTGGTTTTCCAGGTTGAACTTGCAGAAACAGTTGCAACCGAAGCCCAGTTTCCATCAGCTGGCCTTTGGATTGGCGCCTGACCATAGATTTCTTCTACGATCGAGTGATCAGAAGGGCCTGCTACCAGCCAGGTATTGATATAGGGCGCTGTACCGGGACGCTGCATGGCATCTACGCTTACTTCTGTTTTGGGAAAGATTCCCGTACCATAAGAAGTAGAAAGAATGGCTGCTGCTAGAAAGCCGGATACAATCTTTTTCATTTTCTTCATAATACTTCTCACTCCTCTTTTTCAATTTAAACCAATAAAGTTTCCTGCTTATCCTCCTTTCCAAACTGGTTATACATTTTGTTTTCACTCCACAAGAAATTATAACCGCACTCTGCCATGTTGTGTGTTTAAACAAAAATGTATTTTATTATTGCATATAATATAACCTTAAATAAACTCCTGTTTCAACAACAAAAACTAATGATATTCTCTATTTTTTAATAACAAGACTATTTTCATTCTCTAAAATTTACCAATTTTCTCTAAAAAATAATAATTCACTAGAAAACTGACCCGGTTACTGGTTTGTGGGGAGCTAAAAAGTAAAAATAATGAATCTTGCCGGACAAGGATTGGTGTCCATTACTGTCACTGCCGTTTTACGATATATTTGCAAAGGCAAGCGGAGTTTCCGCCTGATTTTTCAGGGCGGGAACTCCGCTTTTTTGCGTTTACCACTCTTTTTTCCCGTTATCAAAACGGTAAAAGTTTCCGTCAGTTATATGGAATTGACTATTCCCCATCTTTTACCGTTTGCAAAACGCCGGCGTCCATCTCATGCACAGTATCACACAAAACATCGATGTCTTCGGCGCTGTGGCTGGCCAGCAGGATGGTTTTTCCCTCTGCCTTTAGTCCCAACAGAAGCTCCCGCATGTCTGCCACACCACGGTTGTCCAGCCCGTTCATGGGTTCGTCCAGGATCAGAATGTCCGGGTTTTCCATGATAGCCTGTGCGATTCCCAGCCGCTGGCGCATGCCCAGCGAGTATTTGCTTACCCATTTGCGGCTTTTCGGGTCAAGCCCCACCCGCTGCATGGTTTGACGGATGGTATCGTTGCCGATTTTTTTCTGGATTATTGCCAGCAGCTTGAGGTTTTTAAACCCGCTGTAATTGGGCAAAAATCCCGGCGCTTCGATAATTGCCCCCACATTTTGCGGGACACCCACATCCTTGCCGATGACCTTCCCGGAAACGGTGATTTTGCCTTCGGTAAGGGGCATAAAGCCACAAATGCTTTTAAATAACACGGTTTTGCCGGAGCCGTTACGCCCGATAATCCCGTGGATTTTTCCTTTTTCAAAGTTGATATTCACGTCTTTTAATACCGTTGCATCTTTGAATTTTTTGGTGGCGTGTTCCACTGTAATAATATTTTCCATAACT
Organism: Candidatus Heritagella gallinarum; assembly: GCA_904394685.1. GTDB lineage: Bacteria > Bacillota > Clostridia > Oscillospirales > Acutalibacteraceae > Heritagella_A > Heritagella_A gallinarum. The sequence continues at coordinate 30,236 of CAJFNK010000016.1, read as the reverse complement.
TTCTCAACCCCTCTCTCAAATCTGCGGCATAACTTCGATGTTTTTCTTGCGGACAAGCAGGTAGCACAAAATGCTCAGCCCAAGAATGGCAATTCCCAACACCGCCAGCACATACTCAACCGACGGCAGGGATGACAACCCGTTCAGATTCAGGTTTCCCATATCAATCCATGCTACCGGGCGGAAATAGATGCTCACATTGGGGTTCCCTAGATCCAGTGAGGAGGTAAGCACCACCGCCGAAGCGCCCAATGCCCCAATCGCCCGGTTAAAGCGTATGTTCAGGGCAAACATAATCAGCCCCAGCATGACTCCCACCAGCACGGCGATGCCGGTATTCAACAGCAGGCCGTTCAGCGGGTCATAAGCCTCAATGAGGTTTACCGGGAAATTCACATTATACCCAAGGTCAGGCGGGATTTTCTTGTTGGCGATGCGGATAATGGTACCGCCCCATTCCATATCAAATTCCAGAGATTGCAGGCAGAACAGCAGGGTGGATACCTGGATAAAAACAAAATATACCAATGAAGCCAACGCCAGATACAATACCTGCCCCGCCATCCACCGCTTTTTGCCCGCACGAATCAGGATATACGGCTGTTCCTCGTCGAGGAACGGCGCATCGCAGAAAAGCAACACCAGCGCCAGCATAATCAGGTTCAGGTTGGCCATGTTTTTTATAACCAAAGGGAACAGATAAGGGGTGATGGAAAGCTCCATATCCTGGCAGAAATTGTTTATGGTAGGCGAATAGAAATAAAAATGAATCAGCATCAGGATGGCCAGCACATAAATCCGTGGATTGGCAGTCCATTTCCTGAAGTTTTGGATACACAATCTCCAAATCATAAGCAGATTACCCACGGTCCAGCCTCCTTTTGATTTGATGGGTGAACAAAATCCCGAACAGGAACGTTAAGGTGATAAAATAACCGATATCATACAGCAGCGAGGTGGCCGGCCCGCCTACGGCTGCCCCGCCGATTTTGCAGTTTCCCACAATCTCAACATAAAGCTCATAGGGCGCATGTAAAAAGATCATAATCCATTCACTGAGCAGAACCAGAATGACAGGGGAAGACAGGGTGACAAAAATATTGGGCAAAAAGGCGGAAACCGTTAAAGCCAGCGCCGCCATGCTTCCGGCATAGAGCGCCTGTACAAAGTCATTTAGAATCATAAACAGCCAGGCGCCGCCAATGGTTCCGCCAGTAAGCAAAGAGCAAAAACCTCCCCCATAATCCGCATACTGTCCGAGACTCTGTGCAATTTCCTCAGGGGTGGTATCAATCAAACATACCACTCTGCCGCCGGTGAGAAGAACCGTCATTAGGAGAAACAGCATCTGTCCTAAAAACGACGCCCCTGCCCCGGAAAGAAAGCAGGCAATAATTTTGCTGCTGCTGTACACTTCCGGGCCGGTGCGAATACACAGGGAGCGGATATAACGGTTGCCCCAGTCGGTACAAAAAGCGGAAGCAAAGGGAAGGCAGCCCAGCACCGGAAAGATAAAGACATAAAATCCCGAAGAACATATTTCATTTTGTTCCCAAAAATCATAATATCCAAAATAATGAAGCTGCGTAGAATAATAATCCCACTGGGGGATAATACAGGCCACGCAGGTAGCAACCGCCGCCAGCAAGAACAGCCAGGAGCCAAACGCACGGTGCAAGTCCCCCGCAAGGCAGCCAAAAAAGCGTTTCATCCTTTTCCCTCCTTATCGAATCCGTTCGCCGGTGAGGGCGTTGATAAACAGGGGCCTTTCCTGCTGCTGTGGCGGCGGCTGTTCCCAGATATCCGTTCCATCCGTCTCAACCGCCGCCGGATTGACGCCCCAAACATCAAAGCGCCATGCGGGCACCAGCTTGTAGGAATCCAGCTTCCCATCCTGCCGCAGGGGCAGCATTTCCAGATATACGCCCCGGATTTCATCCTTTCCATAGGCGCTTATCGAGCTCCCCATCTCCTCATAATATTTCTTCACCGTTTCCAGCGCCTGCTCCGCCGTAATCAGCGGCAGCCCGGACTGGCTTGGTTCCTCCTGAGACAAGGTTCTGATTGCGGAGTGAATGATGCCGTCTTTGGAATAAATTACGTCATTGGCAAAACCGGAAACATATTCTCCGTTTGTAGCTTCCCCATCAGACTCCCCGTGGGCATACCGGGTGACAGGATACCCGTCTATGCTTGCCGCCAGCTCAAAGTAATAGCAGTCCTGTTCCTCTGTCCATTCCCCAAAAGCCTCCGGGAGCTTGATGAGAGCCTCGTCCTCCAGCATCTTTTTTTCCTCCTCCGCCAATAGAGTGTGTGGGACAGTATAGCACTGATACTCGTCGGCAATCTCCGACCCCGCCGGCTGCAGCGTCTTGCGGATCTCCTCAAAGGCCTGCTGCCGGGTGGCAAACGAAAAATCGGTATCCTGCAGGTATTCCTCCGGAAGCATGTCATGAGCCTGATCGTTTGCAAAGCTATACAATACGTTGTTCTCAATGGTCTTTCCAAAGGGGGTAAAGACTCCCCAATAATACTTATCAATATGTAACGCTATAAACGGCTCCGTTTCTCCTTCTGCTTCTATATAATAATTAAAACAGGGCGGCTCCTTTGATTCCTGCTTCTCTACGATTTTTTTATCTTTTAAAAACAGCTCTTCCAGCTTTTGCGTCTCCTCCAGACCGATTAGCCGCAGATGTTCATAGGTGTTGCCTTTACCGGATTCAAAAGCGGCGGGGACATGCACCTCAGCGTTGATGGTCACACCGCCGATAATTTCTTCCTCCAGGGCAGGCTGATTGGCGAAATCGATCGAGTTATCCGCCTCCATCTGCGTTCCGGCACGTTTGCAGCCGGAAACGCCGACCAACAGGCATATTGCCAGCCCCATTGCCAGTACCTTTTTCATAAACACATTCCTCCTTTATTTGACCATATTATGGTAAACAGATTTTCTGGCCGCCAGAGAATGAAAAATCCCCATCATTTTTTATCCTATTTGCACAGGCAGACGTATATATTTGTTAAATTATTTATTATTTTATCATATAAAATTTACCTGTTCAAGTTCAGTATTGCGAAATTTGCATAATTTTTTCAACGTAATTGAATAATATTTGCATAATTTTTGCATCATGTTATAAATGTACTTTGTTGTTACCTGATTGTTGCTATGTCCTGTTGTTTTAATCCTCTATTGGTCCGGGGTCGCAGCCACAATATGACAACTGCTCTTTCTTATAAAAGTTTTGGTATCAATACTGCTGTTCTTTTCATAACAGTATTTTCAGACATGATACTGCTGATAGCAGCAGGGTTAATCCGGCAAAAAAGCAGCATGAAATGAGAGAAAGGCTAATTTTAAGCAAATTGTTATTTTTTAGAGAGGATTGTTATTTTTTAGAGAATGGAAAATGGTGGGGTTGTTAAAAAAACAGAGAAAATCCATACTTTTTGTTGTTGTCAATCGATTGCCGGAATGGGAAAATAAATAATATACTTATTCAAACAATTAATTTCAATGAATCAGGAACATTAAGGTTCTTTTATTCTGGAAAAGAGGGGAAACTATGAATCAAGCTATATCGCCGGGTTATTTTGGAAAAACGGTGTGTGCAGATTCCAGACGTGGAGAGTTTGACTGGCGCAACCAACTGGTTCTGGATTCTGGAAAAAAGCCGGATTTTATCTTTATAGGGGACTCAATCACGCAATTATGGGAACTGCCTGTTTGTTTTGAGAGTACAGGATTACGGCTTGTAAACCGTGGAATCAGCGGAGACGAAATGCAGTATATTTCCAAGCGCTTTTCGGCAGATGTCTTACAGCTGCAACCCAGATGTTGTGTGTTGCTTGGCGGCATTAATGACAGTTGGAATTTGGACTATAACCCACCGCTTCAGCGCATGGGCGAATCTTTAGAAAGCCTTGTTGCGAGGGTGACTTCGTATTTTGATGAGATAATCAGTTTGTCAGAAAAAACGAATGTGAAATTGGCTATCTGTTCTATCCTTCCGGTAGAAAAAGTGTATCAGGGAGAGGATGGAAAGAGGCTGAAGTATATCCACAGAGTAAATCAATACTTGCAGAGAAGATGTCAGGAAAAAGGTTTGCTGTATGTTGATTACTATACAGCGATGATTGACAAAGATTCTGTGTCAGAAGTATCTGACGGGGCTCTTATGACCCCAGGGTTAACGCACGAAGGATTGCATCCAAATTCAAAAGGTTATGCAATCATGAAAGAGATCTTGTGTCAGAAGCTGGCTGAGATCGGATTGCAGCTATAAAATTTATAATACAAGGAGAAAACAATGATGGTGAAGAATACAGAAAAAGGCAGAGTTACCATCCCCACCGATATGGACGTGGTGCCAGAGACAAAAGAAATCTATGAGCGTTGGGGGGCAGACGCCATTCGTGATTGCGATGGAACCGAGTTCCCGGAAGATTTAACCAAGCTGGGAGCGAAGATTTACGCCACCTACTACACAACCCGTAAAGATAACGACTGGGCGAGAGCCAATCCGGACGAGGTACAGCAGTGTTATATCATGACCGGGTTTTATACCGCCACAGAGAACACGCTGGAAATCCCGTTGATGAAGGGGCTGGCCAAAGACCTGTTCCAGCTGAACCGCAAGGACTGCCAGAGATGGTGGGAGGTTATTGACCGTACTACCGGTGAAGTAGTGTCGCCGGAGCACTGGGAGGTGCTGGAGGAGCGGGATGCGGTGGTAATTCATGACACGGTTCCTTTCCATGATTATACAGTGAGCTTTCTGGCCTATCTGATTTGGGACCCGGTACATATGTACAATACCGTGGTCAACGACTGGCAGGGGGTAGAGCACCAGATCACCTTTGATGTGCGCCAGCCCAAGACCCACGCTTTTACGATGAAGCGGCTGCGGAAATTTATTGCTGACCACCCCTATGTCAATGTAATCCGGTATACCACCTTCTTCCATCAGTTCACTCTGATTTTTGACGAGCTGAACCGGGAAAAGTTTGTGGATTGGTATGGATACTCCGCCTCTGTCAGCCCCTATATTCTGGAACAGTTTGAAAAGGAAGTGGGCTACCCCTTCCGGCCGGAATATATCATCGACCAGGGCTACTACAACAACCAGTACCGGGTGCCTTCCAAAGAATATCGTGATTTTCAGGCATTCCAGCGCCGGGAAGTGGCTAAACTGGCCAAGGAAATGGTGGATATCACCCATGAATGTGGCTGTGAGGCTATGATGTTCCTGGGAGACCACTGGATCGGCACCGAGCCATTTATGGAGGAATTTTCCACCATCGGGCTGGATGCCGTGGTGGGAAGCGTGGGCAACGGTTCTACCCTGCGTCTTATCAGCGATATCCCCGGCGTAAAATATACCGAAGGGCGCTTTTTGCCCTATTTCTTCCCGGATACCTTCCACGAGGGGGGAGACCCGGTAAAAGAGGCCAAAGAAAACTGGGTGACAGCCCGTCGTGCAATCCTGCGCAAGCCCATTGACCGTATCGGATACGGCGGATATTTGAAGCTGGCCATGGAGTTCCCGGACTTTATCGAATACATAGAGAGCGTCTGCAACGAGTTCCGTACCTTGTATGAGAATATCCGTGGCACGACCCCGTATTGTGTGCGGCGGGTAGCCGTGCTGAACTGCTGGGGCAAAATGCGTTCCTGGGGCTGCCATATGGTACATCATGCCCTCTACCAGAAGCAGAATTACAGCTATGCCGGGGTGATTGAGGCTCTTTCCGGTGCGCCCTATGATGTGAAGTTTATCAGCTTTGAGGATATCCGGGAAAACCCGGAGATTCTGGACGACATTGATGTACTCATCAACGTGGGAGATGCAGATACTGCCCATACCGGCGGCGCTGTGTGGGAAGATCCGGAGATTATTTCGGCGGTAAAGAAGTTTGTATATAATGGCGGCGGCTTTATTGGTGTAGGCGAGCCTTCGGGCCACCAATATCAGGGCCGTTTCCTCCAGCTGGCCGGGGTGTTGGGAGTAGAAAAAGAGACTGGCTTTACCCTGAATTATGATAAGTACAACTGGGAGGAACATGAACACTTTATCCTGGAAGACTGCACCGGCCCGGTGAACTTTGGCGAAGGCAAAAAGAGCATCTATGCTTTGGAGGATACCACGATTCTGGTGCAGCGTGAAAAAGAAGTGCAGATGGCGGTCCATGAGTTTGGCAAGGGACGTGCCGTGTATATCAGCGGGCTTCCCTATACCTTTGAAAACAACCGGATCCTTCACCGTTCTGTTTTGTGGGCAAGCCATGCAGAAAATGATCTGCATCGCTGGTTCTCCTCCAATTTCAATGTGGAAGTCCATGCCTATGTGAAAAACGGAAAATACTGCGTCGTGAATAATACCTATGAGCCGCAGAGCACCGTAGTATATACTGGGGATGGAAACAGCTTCCCCCTGGAATTGGAAGCCAACGAGATTAAATGGTATCAGATATAAAACTGGCAAAATACTAAAATTGTAGGAAGTAGTAATGGTAAATGAAAAATCCAAAGTGTTTTCTAACACTTTGGATTTTTTATTTCAGCTTGTCAATAAACATTGATCGGTTAGAATACCCATGGTTATTCAGGTTGATACAGACAAGATTTTGTCCTAATAAATGGAATCTATATTTCAACACCACAAATTTTACACAAAGACTTTACGAAAGCTTTAGAATCAGGTATCATCTATAATAAATAGCTTTTTGGAACGGTTCTCAGGGCGTTTCTGAAAACAAAGAAATTGACAGATTTTCCGCAAGCAACCGGCAGATACAAGGCAAAAACATTTTTTCACGCAGTAGCTGTCGTTGTACGACATCATTTTATGATATTCGTAGGAAAAGAATGATGATTTCGACTTTTCAGAGCCCCTAAAACCGTTACCGGAAATTTGGAGGAAATAGAATGATAGACGAAATGAACCTGCACAGAATTCTGGAACAATGGGATCTGGACGGAAAAATCCTCTCCGTAAAGCCCTTTGGGCAGGGGCATATTAATTCCACTTTTTGTATCACCATTGGTTCAGAAACTGACCCACATCGGTATATCCTGCAAAAGATAAGTTCGACCGCCTTCAAATATCCCGATCAATTGATGGCCAATGTAGTAAGCGTCACTGAATATCTTCGTAAAAAAATCATTCAGTCCGGAGGAAATCCCGATCGGGAAACCATTACCATACTTCCCACCCGCAACGGGCGTAGCTTTTGTATCGATGAGAGGGAAGAAGCCTGGCGTATTTTATTATTTATCGAAAACACCGTTTGCCTGCAAAGCGCCGAAACACCGGAACTGTTTGAAGCATCTGCCAGAGCCTTTGGAAAATTCCAGTATCTTTTGAGGGATTATCCCGCAGACACACTTTTTGAAACGATTTCCAGATTCCACGACACCGAAAATCGCTATGAGAACCTGATGAGAGCGGCAGAGGAAGACCCTCTTGGCCGTGCTTCCTCTGTAAAAGCAGAACTGGAATTTGCCAGAATGCGAAAAGAGGACTGCGGCGTTTGCCTGCGAGCACTTCGTGAAGGGCGGCTCCCCTTGCGTGTTACACACAATGATACCAAGCTCAACAATGTTTTGATGGATGCCGACACACTGGAAGCCATCTGTGTCATTGATCTTGATACTGTGATGCCGGGGCTGGCGTGCAACGATTTTGGCGATTCCATCCGCTTTGGAGCCAATCATTGTGCCGAAGATGAGCCTGACCTTTCCAAAGTGGAATTTGATTTGGAACTGTTCCGGGTGTACACCAGAGGTTTTCTGGAGGGCGCAAACCATGCGCTGACACAGGCCGAAATGGAATCTCTTCCCTGGGGCGCCAAATTGATGACGCTGGAATGTGGCATGCGCTTTTTAACCGATTATCTGGAGGGCGACCATTATTTTGCTACCCAGCGTGAAGGGCAGAACCTGGATCGCTGCCGCACCCAGTTCAAGCTGGTTTCAGATATGGAAGCTAACTGGGAAGCGATGAAGGAGATCGTTGCCTCATTTTAAACTAAAAAGGAGTGCCATCCTGCGAATGGACGGCACTCCTTCTCTTATTTCACGCTTTGATCCAATAGCACTATTCATGCAGTAAAAACTGCCAGTTGGATTTACAAACCATCATTTGGTATCCGCTGAATCATATTGCACCAATGTCTGGTCGATCAGCTTTAAATCTTCTTCCTGAATCACATAGGCGCCCTGATTTTTTTCCATGTGTACGGTAATCGTCTGCGGTTCTCCCCAGCCCGAAGTGTCCAGCTGCTTTTCCAGATAATCCAGCAGATAGTCGCAATACTGGCAGTCGATCTTCTCCTGAGACTGTCCCGCAAACTCCCCTTCGGTAATCCGGGTGGTAAAATGTAATACCCTCTGTTCAATCTCTTCCTTGTGCTTTACAAAAAGATCAATCGGTTCAATTTCCATCACCAGTTTCAGCGTTTCATTATCATTTTCTACCGAGGTGACCTGATATTGGCTGCGTTGATACAGCGCCCGGTAAAACGCCATGGTGCGGTATAAGGTGCGGTCGGTCTGGGTAAAGCCAAACCGTTCGCCAAAATAAAGGGCTTCGGAGCGCAGCTGCTCCAAATAGGCTTTCTCTGCCTCCTCCTCCGAGATCTCCACAAACTCCTGATATTCTTCATGCTCCCCCTGATAGAGGGAATCCACCACAGAAGTCATATAAGCCCCGGCGTCAAAGGTATCCTGATGGCAGCCGGAGAGTAGCAGCAGGCAGGCGGCGGCCAGCACGCCCCCCAGCCGGCATTTGATCGTCTGTTTCACGGCAGCACCTCCCAGTTATAAAATCTGCATCCGCTGTATGGATGTTGTACGCCCTGTTTTTTCATCCACTTCAAACAGGCAGCAATCCATCCGACATTCGCCGCCGGCAATCTCATGCCGCACTGGCATCTTGCTCCTGAGTTTTTCAATAATAATTTCCGGCTTTACGCCCAGCACCGACTGCACCGGCCCAGTCATTCCTAAATCGGTGATATAGCCTGTCCCGTTTGGCAAAATAGTTTCGTCTGCGGTGGGAACATGGGTATGGGTTCCAAACACCGCCGAAACCCGGCCGTCGAGAAAGAAGCCCATCGCCCGCTTTTCGCCGGTTGCCTCGGCATGAAAATCCACCAGTATGATTTTGGGCAAATCGGGGGTTTGCAGCAGGCGCTCCATGGTTTCAAAAGGGCAAGCAAGATTTTCCATATAAGCAGTCCCCATCAAATTGATCACCGCAATCTGGCGCCGCCCCATATCATACACGCAAAGCCCACGCCCCGGAGTGGAGCGGCTGGGGAAATTGGCCGGGCGCAGCAAAGTTTCGTCCCGGTCATAGAGTTCATAGCTCTCACGGCGGCGAAAGCTGTGATTCCCGGTTGTGATGATCTGCACGCCGCTGTCATAAAGATGGCGGGCAGAAGCGGGCAGAATCCCGTTGCCATCGGCGGAATTTTCGCCGTTAGCGATGACCAGATCAATTCCATATTGCTTTTTGATGGCGGGAAGCCGCTCCCGCAAAAACTGACAGCCAATGCTGCCGACAACATCCCCGATAGCCAGTATATTCAATCTCATCCATCCTTTATTGATTTCCATCTTCAGCGTCTGTATTCCCAGTATTTATTATAAAGCAAAAAGCCGGAAAAGGAAATCCCTTTTCCGGCCGGAATCCAGTTTATTTTATTTTGTTTCGTTTTCCCTCTCCTGCTTCTACAAAACAATGCGGACAGGTTGCCCTGCCCGCATCCAACATCCGGTTATTTCCGATGAAGATTCTCCGCTGCCTGGATAATCAGGTCTACCGCCTGTTCGGGGGTAAACGCCGAGCTGTCCAGCGTCAAATCATAGTTGCTCAAAGCGTCCCATTTCCGGTTGGTGTAGAAATTGTAGTAATTGGCACGCTGCTTATCCTGCTTGGTGAGATAATCCGAAACCTTGGCGGGGTCTACTCCGTATTTCTCCACCGCACGGCGCAGGCGGCTGTCACGGTCGGCATGGATGAACACCCGCAGGCAGTCTTTCCGCTCCCGCAGCACATAATCCGCACAACGTCCCACAATGACGCAGGAACCCTGTTCGGCTGCTTTGCGGATAATGTCCGCCTGGATCAGGAACAGCTTATCGTTGATCGGCATGTCGTTCATCCCGGCAACGCCGCCGCCAAAACCATAACTTCCCATCACAAGGGAATACAACAGGCTGCTGGTGGCTTTTTCGTCTGCCTTGCGAAACACCTCCTCGCTAAAGCCGCTCTTTTTGGCGGCCAGTGCAATCAACTCTTTATCATAGTACGGTATATCCAGCTTTTTGGCCAGCATTTCTCCAATTTCCCTGCCGCCGCTGCCATATTGGCGGGCAATTGTGATCACAGTATGGCTTCTCATTCCATTCACCCTTTCTTACAGAAGCATAGAAGCATCATGATACAGAAATCCATAGAATCCCTGTACTCTTATCATACAACTGATTTTATCGAAAGTCAATATTACTTATGAATGGTAAAATTAAGTTTTGTGCAATATATACCTATCAGGTAAAGGCGCCTTCGCCCACTTTTTCAAACAGCTGCCGCCGTTCTCCCCGCAGCCCACGATGCTCCGGCTGTTCCAGCTCCGGGTCTTCCCGCAAAATCCGCTGCGCCTCTTTCTGGGCGGTTTTCAGCACCTGGACATCCTGCGCCATATCCGCAATCGAAAGCTGTGGCAGGCCGTGCTGCCGGGAGCCAAAAAAGTCGCCCGGCCCCCGGAGCTTCAAGTCCTCGTCCGCAATCCGAAAGCCGTCGCTGGTCTGGCACATCACCCGCAGCCGTGCCAGCGCTTCGGGGTTCTGGGCGTCGGAAACCAAAATGCAGGTGGATTTTTCTGTGCCACGGCCTACCCGCCCCCGAAGCTGATGCAGCTGGGAAAGCCCATACCGTTCTGCATTTTCGATGAGGATAATGACTGCATTGGGGACGTCCACCCCCACCTCCACCACTGTGGTGGATACCAGCAGATCCAGCTCCCCGGCGGAAAACTGCGCCATGACAGCGTCCTTTTCCCGTGGCTTCATGCGTCCATGCAGAACGCCGATGCGATATTGGGAAAAAGCTCCCTGTTCCAGCATTTCCCGATATTCGGTCACGCTGGCCATGTCGCTCACGCCCTCCTCGATCAGGGGGCAGATCATGTAGCCCTGCAATCCCCGGTCCAGATGCTTTTTCACATAGCCAAACGCACGCTCCCGCTTATCGCTGGTAATGGCAAAGGTTTCAATCTTCTGTCTGCCCGGCGGCAGCTCGTCCAAAATCGAAATGTCCAGATCTCCAAAAATCATCAGCGCCAGAGTGCGTGGGATGGGGGTGGCACTCATCACCAGCAAATGGGGGTTCTCGCCTTTTTGTGCCAGCGCCGCCCGCTGCGCCACGCCGAACCGGTGCTGCTCGTCGGTCACCACCAGCCCCAGACGCTGGAAGGTTACTTCCTCGGTCAGCAGGGCGTGGGTACCGATGACCAGCTGGATTTCCCCGCTGGCCAGCCCTTCTTTGACCAGCCGCTTCTGCTTGGCGGTCATGGAGCCGGTGAGAAGGGCGGTTTGGATGCCCGCCTGTGACAGCATCCCCGAAAGGCTCCTTTCATGCTGCCGTGCCAACACCTCTGTGGGCGCCATCAAAGCCGCCTGCATCCCGTTTTGAATCACACAGTAACAAAGCGCCGCCGCCACGGCGGTTTTGCCGCTGCCCACATCTCCCTGTATCAGGCGGCTCATGGGGGCCTGCCCCATCATGTCCGCCATCGCCTCGGAAACCGCCCGCTTTTGGGCGTTGGTGGGGACAAAGGGCAGCAGGCGATAAAACGCTTCGCTGTCGTCCCGCTCCAGCCGCAGGCGGTTTTCCACCCGGCTGCGGGATTTGATAGACAGCAGCCCCAGCTGCAAGACCAGCAGTTCTTCAAACACCAGCCGCCGCCGGGCAATTTGCAGCAGCTCCATAGAGCCGGGAAAGTGGACGTTTTCCAGCGCAAAGCGCAGCTGGCACAGCTGGTGTGACTGCCGCATGGAATCGGGCAGCGGGTCCCGCAAAAGCTCTGGCAGCAGCTGGAACGCCGAGCGCACCGCACTGCCGATTTGCCGGGAAGAAAGCCCCACTGTCTGGGGATACACCGGCACAATGGGGGCGCACCCCTCGTCCGGGGCAAAATCGGGAGCGGTCATCTCCCGGCGGGTAAACGTCCCCGTCATTTTCCCCCGAAAGCGGTAGGTTTCCCCTTCCCGAAGCATGGTCTGGACATAGGGGTTATTAAAGTAGGTCAGGGTCATGTCCTGCACCCCGTCGGTCACCTGGGTTTTATAAAGGGTCATCCCCTTTCGGATGCGCTGCTCCCGTGGAGCCGACAGCACGGTCCCACGCACCACCACGACCTCGTTGAGAGGCGCCGACCCAATCGAAACCGGCGTGCTCCAATCCTCATAGGTGCGGGGATATAGCCGGAGCAGAGCGCCCACCGTATCCACCCCCAGCTTGTGGAACAGCGCCGCACGCTTTTCCCCCACTCCCTTGAGGGTTTTGATATCCATATTGAACAGGGACGCCACGCCGATTCCTCCTTTCTCTGTAATTCGTGAAAAATCGGGACTGCCGCAGGGGGTCCCGCAGCAGTCCCGGCATTTGATAAATTTAGGGCGTATCTGAAAACTAAGAAATTGAAGAATTTTCCGCAAGCAACAGACAGATACAAGGCAAAAACGATTTTCAACGCAGTAGCTGGCGGTGTACGACATCATTTCATGATGTCCGTAGGAAAAGACAAAAATTTCGTCTTTTCAGATAGCCTCTATTATTCGACCGAAATGATAAAGTAATACACCGGCTGTCCGCCGTTGATGAGCGTAACTTCGATGTCGTCGCTGATCTTGGATTTGATGCGGCGGCAGGCGTCCTCGGCCTGCGCCTCGGTGATCTCACTGCCATAGATCAGGGTGATGAACGACGTGTTGCGGCTCACCATAGAACGGGTCAGCTTGCTGCAAGCATGGATGGGGTCTTTTTCGATATAATCCAGCTTGCCGTTACGCAATCCCATAATATCGCCCTGACGGATTCGATGGCCGCCAAACTCGGAATCACGGGCGGCAAACGTCACCAGGCCGGTAGATACGGCGCCGGCGGCATCCATCATCAGCTGACGGTTCTCCTCGGGAGAAGCGTCGGGGTCCACTGCCAGCATGGCGGAAAGCCCCTGCGGAATGGTGCGGGTGGGCAATACCACCACTTCACGGTCGGTTACCAGCGGGATGGTCTGCTCCGCCGCCATGATAATATTCTTGTTGTTGGGCAGCACAAACACCTTTTTGGCGGGCGTTGCCAAAACAGCCGCCAGAATATCCTCGGTGCTGGGGTTCATGGTCTGGCCGCCGCTCACCACATAGCTGCATCCCAAATCGGTAAACAGGGTACGCAGCCCGTCACCGGCCGCCACGGACACAAAGCCCAGCTCCTCGGTGGGCTCTGCCGGTTCTGCCGGGGTGGGCAGGCTCGGCGCCTGCGCCTTGGCCTGCTGGTTTTCTTCGGCAGCCTTGCGGTGCTGCTCCTTCATATTTTCAATCTTCACCGTGAGCAGCTGCCCAAAGGTCAGCGCCTCTTGCAGGGCGTTGCCGGGGTTCTCGGTGTGGACATGCACCTTGATGATCTCCTCGTCATCCACCACGACCACGCAGTCGCCAATGGTTTCGAGATAGGCACGCAGCTCCATGGGGTCACGGGTCACTTCGGGGTCACGTCCCACGATAAACTCGGTGCAATAGGTAAAGTTGATTTCCTGATCGAACTCAGCGGCGGCGTTGCGGAAGAACTCGGCGGTTTCGTCTGCCTTTTCCTCTTCGGTTTTTTCCATCTCGATCATCACGCCGTCTTTGAACACGCTCATCATGCCGTCAAAAATCAGGCACAGGCCCTTTCCGCCAGCATCCACCACGCCTGCCTTTTTAAGAACAGGCAGCAGTTCGGGGGTTTCTTCCAATGCGGCGGCAGCGCCCATACAGATGGCCGACCACACATACACGGGGTCGGAATCGATAGCGGCGGCGGCACGCCCTTTTTCATAGGCCACTCTTGCCACGGTGAGGATGGTGCCCTCGGTGGGGGTCATAACCGCTTTATAGGCAGCGTCTACGCCCAGCCCCAGCGCATTGGCCAAGTCCTCGCCGGACACCGTTGCCATATCCTCCAGCCCTTTGGAGAAGCCACGGAACAGGAGCGACAGGATCACGCCGGAGTTTCCACGGGCGCCACGCAGCATGGCAGAGGCGGCACGATGCGCTACATGCCCCGCCACGGCGTCTTCGTTTTTCTCCAGCTCACGAATGGCGGCGGTCATGGTCATGGACATGTTGGTACCGGTGTCCCCATCGGGAACCGGGAAAATATTCAGCTCATCCACCGACTTTTTGCTTTTGCAGATATTATTGGCGCCGGAAAGGATGGCGTCACGCAAGGTGATTCCATTGATCACAGCTCACACTTCCTTGTTCAGTTATTTCTCCGAACCAGACGGAGATTTTATTTTCAGGATTCAAAAAACAGAGATAACCCATAACAGCTCCGGCAAACCGGGCAACCGGGAAAGGGGGAAATCCTTTTGAACCCCGAACCAAAGTGCCGAAATTTTAGATTATTATACCACAGTCTTTCGTGTAATTCAATGAAAAGCCGCAACAGAATTCCATTCCGGCAAGGAAGTAGCAGATTGCACAAAACAGCAGGGGTTTCTATTCACTCCCCAGCCGGAAAGACGTGAACTCAGCAGAGGCCACGCAGCCATTTACACCAGAAGCGCTCCCAGCCCTTCATGCCGGAGAACACCTGTTCTTCCAGCCCTGCCTTCCAGTTCTTCAGAACCCGGCGATGGCTTTCGTCCATGGGGGCCTTGCCAAACCGGGCCAGCTCTCCGATCTCATAGGCTTTTTCGCCCAGCTCCCGGTCGAGCGCCGGATAGGCTTCGCACAGGCGGCCGATATACGCCCGTCCCGGTTCATCGTTTTCGGGCAGGGGCGCTTTGGCACAGGCCAGCAGCGTAAAGCACCAGTTCCAGTATTCCCCAACGCTGCGGCGTACATCCGCCGAACGCCACTTTTTCTGCCATTTTGCAAGGCGGCGCTTTCTTTGGGTAACGATTGTCAAGAGGATTGCGCCCAATACTGCCAGCGCAGAAAGACCGGCTGCCAGCCATTCTATGGGGAAGTGCATCCCGCTGCCGCCGTTTGGCTGCGGCGAGGGCGTTGCCCCGGAAGCATCCGGCGCAGAAGATGGGCTGATGGTGGGACTTGGGGAAGCCGAAGGCGACGGAGAAGGAGAAACGCTTGCCTCCGGGGTGGGCGTTGGGGTGGAGTTGGGAGTTGTTCCCTCATTGGGAATCGATTCCCCGGAGCCTGCATCGAATCCGGGCGTAAACTCTACCGGCACCCAGCAGCGTGACACCGGGTCATAGACCTCCGTCCAGGCATGGGCGTGGTCGTCGCTGATCTGCACATAGCCGTCGCTGGTGCGGGGTGCGTTCTCATAGTCGGCCTTCGTTACCAGATACCCCTCGGCATACCGGGCGGGGATTCCCATGGCACGCAGCAGCAGCGTCCCGGCGGTGGCATAGTGGACGCAGTATCCCTGTTGGGAATCGTTGAGGAACCATTCCAGATAATTCCTGCCATGCGGGAAAGCCGGCGGCGTATAGGTATAGGTAAAGCGTTCGTTAAAGATGGTTTGCAGCGTGCTGCATACAGAATAGAGGTTTACCTGTTCTGTGATGGTTTGGGTTTCTTTGTCAAAAACGTTGGTGACGCCCTGTGACTGCCACCATTGCCGGGCATACTCCGCCACCTCGTCGGGCAGGGCGGTATACGGCTCATATAAAAAGATCTCATATTCATCCAGCAGCTTTTCATAGCCAAAGCCTTCTTCGGCGGGGGGCAAAAACTCATCGGGAACCCGGTTTTCCGGGGCGCTGCCCAAGTATACATTCATCTCTGAATTTATCAGCGAAGGCATCGGCATGGCGCTCAGTCGATAGCGCTCCGGCGTAGCCATCCAACCGGTTTCCACATAGAGATCCTGCCGGTAGCGGATATTGTTCATCTGGTCTACCTGTGTCACCAGCCCCGGCGGGATAAAGAGGGTGTTCCGGTTCGTCGCACGGTTGCGGATGGTCACATCATACCGATCCCGTGTATTATAGTTCACATAGCCAGAGAGGTTGATGGGGTTGATTGGATTGCCCTCATATTCCGAAAACGACGCTGCCGCCTCCTCATACTCCTCGTCGGGCAGGACTTCCCATTTGCTCCCGGTAAAAACGCCGGCCGCATAGCCACGCAGATACAAGGGCTGCTCGGTCTCGCAGGAAACCTCCAGCGCCGTTGCCCCGGTAAACCGCAGGTCGGGCAGATTGTGCAGGTCGCTGGTCATAATCCCCTGTGGGTACATCCAGGAAAAGCTCTTTTGAATACCAGAGAGCAGCTCCGAAAGGCTCTCCGGGCGCTCATAGCCGGTTTGCGGCAGCAGGCTTCCCGCCGCCAGCCAGGCCAACAGCACACAGCCCAGCATCAGCAGCGCCGACTGCCGGCGCACGTTTTTCTGCGCCACCAACCGGCGGGAATGGCGGGGCTTTTTGGAAAAGCCAAATCTCCTCACAGCCTGTCCATTCCGGTTTTGCCGTGCCAGCCGGTTTTGGGTATACAGCATCAGCCAGGAGCCCACCAGCGCAAAGAAGGCGCCCAAATCGGGCATCATGGTAAAGAACAACGGCAGCAGCAGCGCCGGGGCGGTGAGCAGCATAAACACCGGCAGAGTGGGGCGGCGCACCACAAAATAGCCTGCAATCAACGTGACAAGGCAGCAGGCCATTACCAGGAACCGGGTTTCCAGCCACATCTTTTCGCTGGGGGAACTCACCTTCACCGCATATTGGACAAACACCCAGGGGGAATTTTGCGTCATCCCCGTAAGCAGGTCGTTCATCAGGCAAATGCAGCCGTCGGCCAGTTCATCCATACTGAAAAACGCCCAGAGCACCAGCGGCAAGCCGGGCGCCATCACCAGCAGCGACCAATTGGGGAACGAATACACCACCGCAGCGGCAATCAGATAAATCACCAGCCATGCAGCCAGCGCAGAATACGAAATCCGAATCTCAAACGCCGAAAGCATCGAATAAACGCTTCCCCAAATGCCCATTGCCAGAATCAGCAGGGGCAGGCAGAACCGCAGCAGCGGGGATTCCCGCTCCTGTTGTGTTTCAAAAGGGGTGAGCGCAAAATCAGGCGTGCGCTGCGAACCGGATTTTTGACTCCAAAACTTCATCACAGCACCAGCCCTTCCATCTCTGCGTTTTCTTCCAGCGGGAACACCGTACAAAAGTCCGGCTCCGGGGAATAGCTCTCCGGGTCTCCCGCCGCCAGCACGGTGATTTGGCGGCATGCCTTTTCCTGCCGGACAGCTTCCAGCCGTTCAAAAAAGCCTTCTCCGCCCACGCCGCTGGTACAATATATCAGATGTGTCCCGGCCGGGAAAGGGGCGTCTGAAACCGCCTCGTCCAATGCCGGGCGCTGCGGCTCCCATTCCATTCCCAGCAGGCGGCTCAAAACGGCACTCACATCCGAAAGGTCGTCTATTTCTTCCCAGTGGGTAATCCCCCGCTCCCGCCAGCCTGCCCAGTGCAGGTATCCGTTTTCTGCCAGCGCAGAAGAAAGCGAAGCAAAGGCCGCCATCATACTATCCAGCTGGCTGGCGGTGGAATCCGGCCCCGCCTCCAGCAGGAAATAAAGGCAATGGTCAATAGGCAGCGAAAATTCCCGCACCATCTTCTCCCCCAGCCGCTGGCTGAGCTTCCAGTGGATGCGCCGCAGGTCGTCGCCGGGACGGTATTCCCGAATCTGGAACACCTGTGACGGGTCGTTTCCGGGCTTATAGGGGGAATAGCGGTCGGAGGCGTCGGGAATCATCTCCTCCGGCTCCATGGCCAGCGGTATCTCCCGAATCTGCGGCATGATACACACTTCCTGCCTTGTGAGTTCGCCTTTCTGCCCCCATACCGGCAGACGGAACAGCCCCATCACGTCCAGCACCCGGATGCGGGACAGGGAAACGGCTGCTTTCCCGCACCATTTCCCCGTAATCCCCCACGAAACCCGAACCGAATCCCGTGACGGCACCGCCGCACAAAGCTGCTCTGTGCGGGAAGTAAAAATCTCGCCCTCTTTCCCTTTGCCCAGCAGGTTCTCACAGGTCAGCCGCATGGCTACCTCCGGGCAGGGGAGCAGGCTCCGGTTTTCAATCAGCACTGTTGCCTGAAACGTTTCTTCTCTGGCGGCAAAGCGGCGGCCGGAATCCAGCAGCCGCACCCGCACCAGAAAACACGAGGGCAGCGCCGCCAGCAGTGAGATTACCGGCAGCAGCAGCACAACGGTCAACACCAGATGGGATAAATAGCCCTCATAAAACAGGAAGAACAGCACACATCCTGCCAGCGCAAGGGCGTATAAGATTCTCTGCTTTGTCATGGCGTCCCCTCTCAGCCCACACCGGGCGCCGGGACTTCTTTCAGGGCGGTTTCCAGCAGGCTTCTGGCCGTCATGCCCTCCACTCGCCCTCTGGAATTGAGCAGCACACGATGGGCGCACACGTCCTGGAACACCGACTGGATATTTTCGGGCACCACATAATCTTTTCCCGCAAGATAGGCCGCCGCCTTTGCCATACGGACCAGCGCCAGGGTTCCCCGTGGGCTTACCCCCAGGCGAATCATGGCGTGGCTGCGGGTCCAGGCCGAAAGGGAAGCGGCATATTCACACACCAGGTCGGACACATACACGTCGTTTACCTGCCGCTGCATCTCCAAAAATTCCACCGGCGTGATGACCTTCTGCACGCTCTCCAGCGGGTTTTTCGCCTGACGGCTCTGGATAATCGAAACTTCTTCTTTCACATCCGGATAGCCCATGCTCAGGCATACCATAAAGCGGTCCATCTGGGATTCAGGCAGCAGCTGGGTGCCTGCCGAGCCCACCGGGTTCTGGGTGGCGATTACCCAAAAGGGATTTGGCACCGCACGGGTAACGCCGTCCACTGTGATGCTGCCTTCTTCCATCACTTCCAGCAAAGCCGACTGGGTCTTGCTCGAAGTACGGTTGATTTCGTCCGCCAGAAACAGGTTGCACATGGCGGCGCCGGGGATATATTCATTCTGGCCGGTTTGCCGGTTATAAAGCGAATAGCCCGTCACATCGGTGGGCATCACGTCCGGGGTAAACTGCATTCTCTTAAACGAAAGCTCCATCGCTCTGGCAAACGCCAGCGCCATGGTGGTTTTTCCCACGCCGGGGATATCTTCCAGCAGGATATGGCCGTCTGCCAGCATGGCGCACATCACGCTGCCAATGGTACGGTCTTTTCCCACTACAACTTTGCGGACTTCCTTCATGATTTGGATTGCCTTTTCCATATTGTCATCTCCCAGTTTTTTCATTCAATTTTTATGACAGAGAACCCCACACAAAACGGGGCTTTGATGATTGTTTTTAGGGGCTATCTGAAAAGTTGAAATTATCGTCTTTTCCTACAATCAATGACAGCCACTGCGTTAAAAATCGTTTTTGCCTTGTATCTGCCTATTGCTTGTGGAAAATCCTTCAATTTCTTAGTTTTCAGAAACGCCCTAGAAGGGTTCAGAGGAATCATGCTATCAAAATAACATTTTACTATATTTATCCTTGCAATTCAACGATTCGGCCGTTCTGTATCCAAATTGTAATTTTCATTTTTTTGAAAAAATACTTGCAAAAAACCTACGGACATACTATCATTAAGTTGTATGTACATATTCTCAGGGAGGTGCCACAAAAATGGAGAAATCCAAAGCCAAATACAGTATTCTGGTCAATACCCTCCGGGAAAAAATCGCCTCCGGCGCCTATCAGCCGGGCGACAAGCTCTCCTCTGAAAACGAGCTTTCAGAAGAATTTGGGTTCAGCCGCCAAACCGTGCGGCAGGCGCTGGGGATTCTGGAACAGGAGGGGCTTCTGGTGCGCCGCCGGGGAAGCGGCACCTATGTTGCCAAAACGGTTTCCGCCCCCAAGACCTGTACCATCGGGGTGGTGGCCACTTATATAACCGATTATATTTTCCCGGTTATCATCCGGGGAATTGAAGAAGTCCTTTCCCAGCACCATTGCCGTTTGACTCTGGGCGTTACCAAAAACCATGTGGACACCGAGCGGCAGGTGTTGCAGTCGATGATCGACAGCGGCGTGGACGGGCTGATTATCGAGGGGACGAAAACCGCCCTTCCCAACCCCAACATCCCCCTCTACCGCAAGCTGGAAAACATGGGGATTCCCTGTGTGTTTTTTAACGGCTACTACCGGGAGCTGCCCGGTTCGGTGTATGTGGTCACCAACGACCGGGAAAGCGGACGGCGGGCCTCCCGCCTGCTGATTGAAAAAGCCGGGTGCCGCTGTCTGGGCGGGATTTTCAAATCCGACGATATGCAGGGGCATGAGCGCTATGCCGGGTTCTCACAGGGGATGATGGAATGTGGCCTGGAGCTGCGGGACGACCGGGTGGTGTGGTATTCCACCGCTAACCGGGAGAGCCTGTTTGACAAGGAAAACCTCTCCTATCTGCTGCGGGCGCTTCAGGGCTGCGACGGCGTGGTGTGCTATAACGACCAGATCGCCTATCAGCTGATCGAGCTTTTGCGGGAGAACCGGATTGCGGTGCCGCAGCAGGTTTCAGTGATATCCTTTGACAACTCCCGCATCTCGTTTTATTCGCCGGTAAAAATCACCTCGTTCAACCACCCCAAAGAGCAGATGGGACAGCATGCCGCACAGAAAATCCTTCAGATGCTGGAAACCGGACATCGGGTTCCCTCGTCTGTTCTGGAAATGGAGCTGAACGAAAAGGCTTCGGTAAGGACGATCGAGCTTCCCTGATAGAAACCAAAACAGAAAAAGTGGAACGGTATTACAAAAAGGAGGAAACTTGAAATGTTGGAAGAACTCAAAGAACAGGTATGGAAAGCCAATTTGCAGCTGCCCGCCCACGGGCTGGTGGTGTTCACCTGGGGCAATGTGTCGGGCATCGACCGGGAATCCGGGCTGTTTGTCATCAAGCCCTCCGGCGTGGAATATGACAGGCTCCGCCCGGAAGATATGGTAGTGATGGATTTGAACGGAAACAAAGTGGAAGGCGAGCTGAACCCTTCTTCCGACACCCCCACCCATGTGGAACTGTACCGGAACTTCCCCTCCATCGGCGGCGTGGTACACACCCATTCCCGCTGGGCCACCATCTGGGCGCAAAGTGGGCGCAGCATCCCGGCCTATGGCACCACTCACGGGGACTATTTTTATGGGGCGATCCCCTGCACCCGTGCTATGACGCCGGAAGAAATCGGCGGGGAATATGAAAAGGAAACCGGCAAGGTGATCGTGGAAACCTTTGCGGGCAAGAACCCCGACGACATCCCGGCGGTACTGGTGAAATCACACGGGCCTTTCACCTGGGGCAAAGACTGCTTTGAAGCGGTTCACAATTCGGTGGTGCTGGAAGAACTGGCCATGATGGCCTGGCACACCGAAAACACCTGCGGCGTACAGATGCAGCCCATGCAGCAGGAGCTGCTGGACAAGCACTTCCTGCGTAAACATGGCGCCAACGCCTATTACGGGCAGAAAAAATAAGGAAATTATAAAAAATCAAAGGTTTTTTCCTTGAGCTTTCCACTTCTCTGGTATATCATAGAAGTATCATAAACCATCGGAAGCTTTTGTTCTGCTGGAAAGGAAGGTTATGGAAATGAACATGATGAAACTGGAACCCGCATTTAAGGACTATCTCTGGGGTGGCACACGCCTCAAAACCGAATATAACAAAAAAAGCGATCTCGACATTGTGGCAGAGAGCTGGGAGCTTTCTACCCACCCCGCCGGACAGAGCGTGATCCGTGGCGGCGAGTTTGACGGCCTGACCCTGAGCGAGTATATCGAGAAGGCCGGACGTCAGGTGCTGGGCAAAAACGGAGAGGCTTTTGAGAACTTCCCGGTGCTTATCAAATTCATCGACGCCAAGAACCCCCTGTCCATTCAGGTGCATCCCAGCGACGAATATGCCCTGCGGGTAGAGCATGAATACGGCAAAACCGAAATGTGGTATATCCTCGACTGTGAGGAAGGCGCTTCCCTGTATTTCGGCGTGAACCGTGAGATCTCCAAAGAGGAATTCCGGGCAAAGATCGAGGACAACACCATTCTGGATGTGCTGAATAAAGTCCCGGTTCACAAGGGCGACGTGTTCTTTATCGAAGCCGGCACCATCCACGCCATCGGCGCCGGGATTATCATCTGCGAAATCCAGCAGAACTCCAACACCACCTATCGTGTATACGACTATGCCCGCCGTGACAAAGACGGCAATCTGCGTGAGCTGCATGTGGACAAGGCTATCGAGGTTTCCAAGATGACTCCTTCGGATACTTCCAGCCATGCTTTTGCGCCCGAAACGCTGGAAAATGCTGTCAAGACCCGTCTGGCAACCTGCAAGTATTTTACCACCGACAAATATGTGGTCAACGGCGCCCAGACCTTTGCCATTGACGAAACCAGCTTCCGTTCCTTTGTGATCGTTGACGGCGAGGGAACCATGGAGAGCGATGGCGAAACCATGCCTGTACAGAAGGGCGACAGCGTGTTTGTCCCCGCCGGAAACGGAACCGTAACCGTAAACGGCAACTGCACAGTCATTCTCACCACTGTATAAACCAAACTGCAAAAGCCCTGCCGGTTTTTCCGGCAGGGCTTTTTTGTTATTGTGATTCCTGTTCTTTGTCTTTTGTTTCTTGGGGCTTTTGAGGAATTTTGGGAAGCATCCGGGCTTTTAACGCCTTGGTGCGGATTCCCTGAGCGGTGAACATCACCTCATGCTCTGATTCAATATTCTCCGGGTCGTTTTCAGCATGAAGGTCAAAGGTTTTGGCGTAGATTTCAAACCCGGCCTCCTCCAGATACCGCAGGGTCGCCAGAAAAAGGTCGTCGTTGTCGGTTTTAAACCAGATTTCACCATCCTCACACAGCAGCTTACGGTATTTTAAAAGCTGAATCGTGTGGGTAAGGCGGCGCTTGTGGTGGCGGGCCTTGGGCCAGGGATTGCAAAAGTTGATATAGATGCGCTCTACCTGGTCTTTTTCCTCATCCAGGACAGCGGCAATCTTCTCAATATCATAGGCGGTGAGCATCACGTTCTCAACTGCCCGCTCCCCTTCCTGAAACCGGCTCTCGATATTGCGCCGTGCAACGCCCAGCACGTCCGGGCTTTGGTCGATCCCCAGATAATTGATTTCCGGGTGACGGAACGAAAGCTCGGCTAAAAAAGTACATTTGCCGCAGCCCAAATCCAGATGCAGGGGCTGCTTTTTGGCATACTGCGCCTGCCAGTTCCCTTTCAGGGCTTCGGGGGTATCGGTATAATAGGGGCAGGCCGCCAGTTCGGGGCGTGCCCAGTCTTTTTTTCTCATTCGCATGGGGAAAACTCCTTTCTTTATCCGCAGAAGAACCAGCGGGGAAGCCATTGCAGGCTGTGAGCATAGTCGGCGGTGGTTGCCGCACCGGAAATCACCGGGAAGAACGCACCGAACAGTACCAGCGCCGCCACACAAACCACCGCCATGCCCCATTGTGCTGGGAGAATCCGAAGTTTTCCCAGCGTCAGGGCACCCTTTTGCCGTGGGGGTTGCTGCCAGTGGTCAAAGACCAACAGCAGCGCCAGCAGTGCAAAGGGAAGGGCGGTGAAATAATGATAGAGGAAGGTGAGGCGGGGAACCAGTACCCACGGGAGATAGGCGGCCAAAAAGCCCACCATCACAAACCCGGCCTTCCGGCTTTTTTTCATAGCCGCACGCCATGCAGCATAGAACAGCGCCGGAATGGAGCCCCACCAGAGAACCGGGTTGCCAAAGCCGGAGATGGTACACACCTGCCCCGGTATGCCCATATAATCATAGGTGATATGATACCACACCGGGCGCTCCATTGTGGGCCACTCCCACCAGGATGAAGAAAAGCTGTGTTCTGCCTGCAAGCCCGCATGATAGTTGAACATGTGTGTCTGGTAGCCCCAGAACCCCGAAAATCCCGCATCGTGCCCCGGCAAAAGCAGCACCGGCAAAAAGGCGGCATAATAAATTCCAAAGGGGATGAGCAGGAAAAACAGGCAGCACCACAAAATCAGCTGTCCGGTGCGGCGGTTCAGGGCAGGCTTTTCTTCGGCCGGGCAGGTGCGGTATGCCCGATACAGCCGCCAGAAGAACAGCACGGCCAGTCCCAACGCAGCATAGGCCGCCGTCCATTTAGAAGCGATTCCCAGTCCGGTAAACACCCCGCACAGCGCCAGCGGCAGCAGCAGCTTTTTCATGGGCGTCTGCCGCAAATCCAGCTGGCAGAAGCAGAGCATGGCGTCATACATCAGCAGCAAAAAGAACACGGCATAGGTGTCGATAGTGGCGATTCGGGTCTGGGTAAAGTGCATAAAGTCAAAGGCGAACAGGAATGTTCCCGCAAAGGCCAGCCAGCTTTTTCCAAACAGGCGCTTAATCAGGTGATAGAGGACAGGAAGCATCAGCACGCCCAAAAGCGCCCCCATAAAGCGCCAGCCAAAGGGATTCATGCCAAACAGGAGAATGCCAAGGCTCATCAGCAGCTTGCCAAATGTGGGATGGGTATTTTCATAGGGCTCTGCCCCCAGGATATGCTCATAGGCTGTGCGGGCATGATAAATCTCGTCGAAATAGGTGGAATCATACCAGCTGGGATACAGGGGGACTTCTTCCTGCTCATCCAGCAGCGCCTGTGCGTTCCCTTCCAGCAGCGTGATAGCAAGCAAAGACTGCCCATCGGCGGCAGTAACGGCAATTTCATTGAGCACCGGCGTGCCGGAAGACGCTGTAAGGCGGAAATACCGTGTCCCCTGCGGCAGGGCAAACTCCTGCCAGGCAAACACACTGTCGCCCTCAAAAGAGCCGGCGCTTTCCCACGTCACTGCGTCCACTGAAGTTTCCACAGCGATATCTGCCCCCACATGGGCAGATTGCCCTTTGACGGGGACTGTCAGCCCCGGCAAATAGCGCAGCACGCCGCCTTCTTCTGTAATGGAAAATACGGCGCTTTCTCCAACCTGCGGCTCCCAGGCGGTAAGAGGCATCTGGTGGGAGCCAAGGCTCCAAAAGCCGACAACCGCATAGACCAGCGTAAGCCCACCCGCCAGCAGCCAGTCACGCAGCGTCATCCCACGCCCTTGGGGAAGACTCTCCTCCTCAATTGGCTCGGCGCTAAAATGTGCCTGCGCCAAAGGCGCTTCGGTTTCCACCCGGTTTGCCACATACACCTGCCACAGCACATAGAGCAGCAGCCCGTATAAAAGCAGATGCGATGCCGACAGCACCAGAATCACCGGGGATGTTGGTTCGATATAGGCGTTGTTCAGATACAGGACAAACGAAACGTTGAGGAAATGCACCCCGGCAAAGGCCAAAAACAGCCGGTACAGACGCTTATCATGGGTAAGCACGCCACAAAGCAGCAAAAAGAACAGAAGCGGAAACAGATACCGTTCGTGCATCTTGGGGGCAAAGAGATAGATCGTCGCCATAATCACACAGGGGACGGTAAACAGCGCCCCTTTTCGGCGGCTTTTCCAATACAGCAAGCCGGAAATCCCCACCGCCAGCGCTGCCGAAATCACTGTAAGCAGGGTCGGCACCCAGCCGGGCAGTGTTTCCATGGAATACCAGTTCAGTCCCAGCAGGCCATAGAGGTTATAGGCGTTGATGGTAAAGTAATTGTAATAGCCCATGGTGTCGGCATACTGCTGAATCAGCCAGGAAAAATCAAAGTTCTGGGTATAGGGCATTGCCAGCAAAATCACCACGCCAAAGGCACTGACCAGGCCAGCGGTAAGCCCCTTCCAGTCCCGGCGCTTGAGGACATAGAACAGGAACACCGGGGCAAACAGCAGCATTTGGGGCTTCATCAACATCCCCAGCCCATAGAGCGCACCGGCGCCAGCCACTGCCCAGCCCTGTTTTCTGCCTAATAACAGCATGGCACCCACCAGCAGGAGGACACACAGGCTGTCGGCTTGTCCCCAAATGGTGCTGTTGATCAGCACTGCCGGGCAAAACAGATACAATCCCGCCGCCAACAGAGGGTTGGTTCCGGATTTTTGGGCAAAGCGGTACAGCAGGTATCCGCATAGAATGTCGGCAAAAATAGAAGGCAGCTTGATCAGCAGGGTAAACCCGCTCCCCATGGCGTCCAGCCCCAAAAGCTGACGCAGCTTTTCCAGCGCCCACAATACATAAAGATAGCCCGGCGGGTAATCCAAAAAGACATCACTGTAATAAATCTGGTTCATGCCCATCTGGTCTACCATGCCCGCCCAGGCTTTAAAGGTATTGATATCCGTTTCGTATCCGGTAACGGACGCTCCCAGCACCAGCCGCAGCAGCAAAGCGCTGCCGAACACGGCTACCAAGGCGATTGCAGATATCCCGGCTGCATTAGGCTGCTCAGAAATGGTTTTTTGGCTTGATTGTAAATACCGACGGCATAAGAGGATGCCCAAGATGGTATATACGATACATACGGTTACCTGTATTGCCATAAGTACCTCCCAAAGAGAAATGTAGTTGCTGTTGCGATACGATAAATAAATGAAAATTTATGAGAAAAAAACAACTGTTTTTTTTTGAGAAATGCCGTATAATAGGGGTGATATCTTTTGGCTGGACAACGGCTTTCCAGTCAAAGAAAAATCAATAGTTTAATGATAAAATACCGGATGGGCAAAGTCAAGAAAAAAGCGGCGATTGGCCGCTTGATCCTATCCGTTGATGCAAGGAGGCGTTGTTTTTGCAATTAACCAAATTTCACGAAGACCCGCAGGTGCTTCATGTAGGCACCTGTCCCAACCGCTCGTATTACATTCCCTGTGCTCCGGGTGAAACCGACTGGGAAGGAGCCTCTTCCCGTGTGATGAACCTCAACGGCACTTGGGGTTTTCGCTATGAACCCAGCTTTGCACAGGCTTTCCCCAACTGGGAAGAAGAAGGAATCAACGTTGATTCCGAAGATCTAGGTACGATTTCGGTTCCTTCCTGCTGGCAGACACAGGGGTTTGACCGCCACCAGTATACCAATATCCGTTACCCCTTCCCTTATGACCCGCCTTATGTCCCCGAAGACAATCCCTGCGGCCTGTATGCCCGCTCTTTTATTCTGGACGAAGAACAGGCTGGGATGTCCTGTTACCTCAACTTTGAAGGCGTGGACTCCTGCTTCTATCTGTGGGTCAACGGCGAGTTTGCCGGATACAGCCAGGTTTCCCACTCTACCAGCGAGTTTGACATCACCGATCTGGTGAGCCCCGGCGAAAACCAGCTGTTTGTGTTGGTGTTAAAATGGTGCGACGGCAGCTATCTGGAAGACCAGGACAAGCTGCGGATGTCGGGCATTTTCCGTGATGTCTATCTGTTGTTCCGTCCGCAAAACCACATCCGTGACTATTTTGTACATACCCTTCTGAACGACGATTTCTCCCACGCCGATATCATGGTTGACCTGGAAACTGTGGGCGAGCCCGCCGTTTCCGCTCGGCTGTTTACCCCAGACGGAGAGCTGGCTGCCAAGGCTCAGGCAGAAAACGGGAAACTATCCTTCTCCCTCGACCATCCCATCCTCTGGAATGTAGAATCCCCCTGCCAGTATGAGCTGCTGCTGGAAACCGAAACCGAGTGCATCCATCAGCAGGTAGGCGTGCGGAAAATCGAAACCAGAGGCGACCAGATTTTTTTCAACGGCGTTGCCATCCGTCTCAAAGGTGTCAACCGCCACGACAGCGACCCGGTTACCGGCTATACCATCAGCCGGGAGCAGGCTCGAAAAGATTTGGCCCTGATGAAACTCCACAACATCAACGCTATCCGTACTAGCCACTATCCCAACGCCCCCTGGTTCCCGCAGCTTTGCAGCGAATACGGCTTCTACCTGATTGGGGAAAGTGATTTAGAGTGCCATGGCACCGTGACGGTATTTAACGGCGGTGTCCACACTTACGGCAATCTGGTGCGGGACCCCCGCTTTGAAAAAGCGGTTCTCGACCGTGCCCAGCGCAATGTCATCCGGGATAAAAACTGTGTTTGCATTACCATGTGGTCACTGGGAAATGAGTCTGGCTATGGTCCCAATCTGGTAAACGCCGGAAAGTGGGTAAAAGCCTATGACCCCAGCCGCCTTTTGCATTATGAGAATGTCCTCTACTACGAAGGCGACAAGCAGTATGATATGACCATGATCGATGTATTCAGCCGGATGTATGGCACTACTGAATTTATCGATGAGTATTTTTCCAACCCGGAAGACCCCATGGGAGGCGGTGCCAGAAAGCCCTTTATCCAGTGCGAATATATCCACGCCATGGGAAACGGCCCCGGTGGTATCAAAGAATATCAGGCGCAGATGGACAAATATCCCGGCTTCTGCGGCGGCTTTGTGTGGGAATGGTGCGACCATGCCATTTATCAGGGACGCACACCGGATAACTTGGATAAATACGGCTATGGCGGCGATTTTGGCGAATTCCCTCATGACGGGAACTTCTGTATGGACGGCCTGGTTTATCCCGACCGCACGCCCCATACCGGACTTCTGGAATATAAAAATGCCATCCGGCCTCTGCGGGCACGCTGGGAAAACGGCTCACTGCTGGTGAAAAACTGTTTGGACTTTACCGAGGCTTCCGATGCCTTTACCGTCTCTTATACAATCTCCCTCAACGGGGACACCCTGAAGACCGGCCTTTTGGAGCTGCCTGTTTTGCTCCCCCACGAGGAAAAAGCCGTTCCTTTTGCCGAAGAACTCCCCGAAGGTTGCTCGCTGCTGGTTGTCTTTGCCACCCGGCATGACGCCCCCTTTGTCCCAGCAGGAACCGAACTGGGCTTTGACCAGCTGTTCCCCTGTGGAGAGCCTTCTATGCCGGTAATTGCCCCGGCGGTATCCGGCGAGATTCTGGCACAGCAGGACGGCGGAAAAATTACGGTATCCGGCAATGGGTTCCTGTATCAGTTTAATAGAAGAACCGGCCTGTTTGACTCTCTGGTTAATCATAATGTCTCCCTGCTGGAGCGCCCAATGGAATGGAATCTGTGGCGTGCGCCCACCGACAATGACCAGTATATCCGGATTCTCTGGGAGCAGGCTGGATTTGACCACATCACTGTCCGGGTGTATGACTCCTGCTGTTCGGTTGAAAACGGCGTTGCGGTGATTACCTGCCGTCTCTCCCTTTCCGCCATTTATCTCCAGCGGATTCTGGATATGGAAGCCCGTTGGGAAATTGACGCCAACGGACGGATCGACGCCAGCTTCCACTGTGTTCGTAACGGCGACTTTACCCTGCCCAAGGATAATATTTTCATCCCGCTGCCCGAGGGGAACCAGCTGCTCCCTCTGCCCCGGTTTGGCCTGCGCCTGTTCCTGCCGGATTCTTTCCGCAATCTTGAGTATTTTGGATATGGCCCCACCGAAAGTTATAGCGATAAACACCTTTCCACTTATCTGGGACGTTTTTCTTCGAAAGTGGAAGATCAGCACGAGGACTACATCAAGCCGCAGGAAAACGGCAGCCATTTTGATACCCGTGAAGTTGTGGTCAGCGATGGCATGACCGGTCTGAAGGCTTTGAGTGATGCACCCTTTATGTTCTCTGCTTCTCCCTTTACCCAGGAAGAGCTTACCGCTAAAAAGCACAACTATGAGCTGCAAACCAGCGGCTGCACGGTTTTGTGCCTGGATTATAAACAGCATGGTATCGGCAGCAACAGCTGTGGCCCTGTCCCGGCAATGCCTTATTGGTTCAATGAACCGGAGTTTACCTTCCGGCTGGTTTTGGAAGCAGAATAAACACCATCAAATGAAAAGTCCAGACAATTCTCTTTTTGAGAGCTGTCTGGACTTTTTTAGTTTTATAGATACCCGCTATAAATGCAAGCACCGGGGGATATAAAAAAAGCCTCGATACGCAATTTGCGCTCGAGGCTTTCAACTGGTGGGCCATCAGGGACTCGAACCCCGGACCGACCGGTTATGAGCCGGTTGCTCTAACCAACTGAGCTAGTGGCCCTGATATTGT
>CAJFNK010000015.1 GCA_904394685.1 Candidatus Heritagella gallinarum | reverse complement strand
CGTTTGGACATAGAAATAGCCCCCTTAGTCTAGTCTCGAAAACTTTTGTTTTTTCGAGTGTCTACTCTAAGGGGACTATATCAAAATAGAGTAACATCAGGGGGGATTTTCTATCGCCTGTTAAATCACATTATAATTAGGGTCTTTCCAGAATCTCTGCCGCCAGAATTTCGTCTTTACGATTCAGAAGGTCGTCGCTAAAGAGTGCTTCTTCCAGCTTATCCACTCCCACACGGTCAATTGCAGCGCCCAAACGCTCCTTCTTATAAGCGTTCTCTTTATACCACAGCATCGTCTTTTCCAAAATCGGAAACACTTCTTCACGGGAAACCAAGCGGGAAAGTGCTGTACCCATTCGGGTCTTTTTCCCCCAAGTACCACCGACATAAATGCGATACTCTACATCTTCATGGGCAGCCACAGCGCCAAAGGGACACTTTCCACTGCTGCACACGCCGCAGGACGTACAAACCTGGGGGTCAATGTGCAGGCATCCATCCTGCAATTTGGCGGCCTTGGCCGGGCAGGAAGCCTCTACCAGACACTTTTTGCATCCACGGCATTTTTCCGCATCAAACCGGGGCACCCGATGGCCTTCCACACCAAAATCATTGAGGCTGGGCTTCATGCAGCTATTCGGACATCCTCCCACTGCAATTTTAAACTTATGAGGAAGCTGAACGTCCTTCCAGCCCAGAAAATATTTTTCGTGGATTTCCTGTGCCATTGCCTGGGTATCAAAGTTGCCATAAACACAGGTGGTTCCCTTACAAGAAGTAACCGGACGGATTTTGGCACCGGTGCCGCCGAAAATCAGCCCTTCTTCTGCAACCAGTTGCTGTGCCGCTTCGATATTTTCATAGGCAATTCCCGGAAGCTCCAGCATCAGGCGGCTGGTCATGGTGATTTTGCCATTTCCATATTTCTCCGCACACTCTGCCACCTTCTGCATCTGCTTTGCATTGATAACCCCGTTTCCCGTAAGCACACGCCCGGAAAATTCCTCTGTTCCACGATTCCACAAAAAGCCCATGGCTTTTACCCGTGCAATATCCGCCTGCTTCAGCTTTGCCATTTTTTACTACCTCTTTCCTTCGTTAGCCCAACGGGCCTGATATGGATATTTTACCATTTGCATTTTGATTTGTATACTAGTAAAATAAAAACATTACGATAGGGAAAAACCTATCATAATCACACAAGTAAAAGGATGTGATTCCATGACCCTTCGTCATATGGAAATTTTTCTGGCTGTCTATGAGTATGGCAGCATGCGAAAAGCCGCCGAAGCACTCTATATTTCTCAGCCTACCATCAGCGGAGCTATCAAAGAAATAGAAGACGAATATCAGATTCGCCTTTTTGAACGATTGAACCACCGTCTTTATATCACCTCTGAGGGAGAGGAACTGGTATCCTATACCCGCCATCTGCTGTCTTTGTACCGGGAAATGGATAACAAGCTCAAAAACCATTCCGCACAGACACTTTTGCGTATCGGGGCTACCCTTACGGTTGGAACTTGTGTGTTGCCTCAAATTCTGGGGCAAATCGAAGCAGAAGAACCCGAAGTAGAAACCACCGTCCTGGTGGAAAACACCCGCTCGATTGAAGAACGAATTGCAAAGGGCGAACTGGACATTGGATTTGTAGAAGGAGAAATCCATCATCCCGACCTGGTGACACTACCCATTATCCAAGACCCCATGATCGCTGTACGAAGCAATCCTGCTTCTCATGCACTTACCCTTTCTGAATTTTGCGCCGCCACCCCGCTATTAATGCGGGAGCCGGGAAGCGGGACAAGAGCCCTTCTCACAGAAAGGCTGCACCAGGAGTCGATTGCCTATCAGGAAAAATGGGTATGCAGCAACACGCAGGCGTTGATTCATGCTGCCGAAGCGGGGCTTGGCGGTACAATTATCAGCCGTTTGCTAGTTCAGGAGGCTATTGCTGCAAAACGTCTCTACGAAATCCCCCTCTCTGACTGCCATTTTACCCGCTGGTTTCGCCTGGTATGGCACAAAGACAAATATCAAAACCACGGATTCCGTACTTTTTGCCGTTATTGCAAAAAGTTATCAGAGCCTTCTATATGAGTATGAGCCTTCATTTATTATTCCCAAGTGGTTTGAGGAAAGCTATTCTTTCACGACTTCTTACTACTATGGATGGAGCAGTTTTGTCAAACAAAAATAGAAAAGCCGCAGTAAATTTTCTGCAGCTCGTATGTGATGTCTTTACTTTTTCGATGCTTTATCTTTCAATTTTTCCGCAATTAACAAAGTAACACTAAACAGCAAATCGAGAACGATACCGATCATTATACCTGATATAATTTCCTCAGTTTTTTCACCTTGCGCTACTCTGAGCAGCCTGCAAGCAGCCACGCTTATAACCGGGATAAGCAAATAAAAAATGGGTTGCAATTTTATCATCTTATCTATTATCTTCACTAGCAATCACTCTTCCCCTATTATCCTCTTGTAAGAAATCACGCAAATATGTTTAACAAAATCTATTCATAAGGCTTTGTTCCTAAACAAGTCTTTACAATAATCATATCACACATCTATAAATTTTTCTACTTGCTTTTTACAAGGTAGAGAAAAGACGGGAAAGAGGTTATACTTCTTTCCCGTCTTTTGTTGGAACTCAAATGTCAGCCGTTAAGTTCGTTTTGCTCTTGCTGCTTCCTTATCGGCGTTCATCAGGCTTTTTTCATAGTAAAAGGGGCACTTTACCCTTGCGGATACATCATAGAAGAATTAGCCGGAGGCAGCGGTGTGCCGCAAACACCGCAAAATGAAGCATCCAGACCGGTTTCTGAGCCACAAGTGGGGCAATACCTTTTCCCTGGCTGCACGATCACCATTCCGCAGCTTTCGCAGAAACGGCTGTTCTGTTTCAGCTCTGCGCCGCATTGGGGACAATAAAGATCTGGACGAAGCTGAATGATTTGCGATTTGCAATCCTGAACCTGCTTTTGGAGCATTTGAATGTGTGAACGAACCTGCCGCAAATAAGGGTCATCCAACAACAGCTGCTGGGACAGGACATAGCTTCCTACCTGTGCGTCAAAGCTGCTGATCTCTTTTTCCAGATCCCGGATAGCTCCTTTTAGCCGAATCACTTCTGTTTGCTCCGGCGAGGTGGCCATTGCTTCCTGCGCCATTTGGCTAATCCGCTTGCCAATGTCAGAAAAATCCATGTTAACTCTCTACCCTTTCCTCAAACTTTCGGAGAATCAAAACTCCTTAGATTAAACTTTCCCGCTGTATAACCAGTACGGAAATTATTGAATATGACAGCTCTTTCCAAGATTCTTTTTCAGCAAATCACGGAAACCCTGTATATCATCGTTTTTAAATCCGTTTTTATCAATCAGATAAGCACGCTCGTCGGTATAATACAGATAGATATATTCCGCTGTTTCATAGGCGCCCAGAATCTGGAAATAGGGATACAGCATGGGGGATTGAATACCAGACACACGATAATCTTCGGCACGGAAGGTATAATGTGCGTCACGGGTGCGGGCTTTCTGATATACGCCAACTTCGGTCTTGGTCATCTTATCCATCGCATAGAATGGCTGCACGATCATATAGGCTCCCAAACCGAATAAGATCAGACGCAACAGCCAGTTTTCGTCATAAATCACTGCCAGTACAACGCTCAAGAGTCCCAGCAGGATATAGAACCCATTGCGCAACAAATTTTTGCGGAAATAATGGAACTGACAGAACTTTTTAATGGCAACATCACTGCAAAAAGTATCGTTTTCAAAAAGCGTTTGAGCAACTACATGCCCTTCGCCTTCCTGTGCTTTTTGAGCCTGCTCTCTGCGATAAATAACCAGACGGTTTGCCATCTCGTTTCTTCTGCGCTCACGTCGCTTGTTGTTGATTCGGCCAATCACAATCACCACAACAATCAAAAGAATAATAGCAATGATCGGAAGCAGAACCAAAAACGCCTGAAGCATCAGCTGCTCCTGTGTGGGCTTCTCATAGAATTTGGTAACCTGTACACTGTCTACCAGTTTCTGCAACAGTGCTTCCTGTTCTTCGGTAAACTCCTGATAGCTGTACATATCAATGGAAATACTGAAACCGTTAATAATGGTTCCGTAGCAGATTTCCCATACTTGCTTTTCATTGACTTTGCCTTGTACATTCAGCTTGAAAAAGGGAACCTGGCTGTGATCATATTTCTCAGCTTGCATGGTGACGCCGGGGGTTTCCTCGGTGGGGAGAAAACTTTTCAGAAGTTCGTCAAATTCCTTATCAGAAACCTCATTGAGATTGTAATAATTTCTCGTCTGGTCAGAATAGCGGCGGCTGATCGCAATATTCATCGACTTATCCTCGGCCACCAGCTCCATAGCGATCACATTTCCTGAATCGTCTTCTTCAAATTCTTTGATCTTTTCCAGACTGTCCTCATACCCCGCCAGCAGCCAGTCCCCACTGTCCACAGGCGTTTCTCCGGTCAAGACATACATGCCCTCCGGTACATCGAGCTTGATATTCAAATCTTCCAGCTCGACGGTTGTTTTTTCTGTTGTGACTCCGGCAAAACAAACCGGAATAGCTGCCGCCAGCAAAACCAGCGATACAAGCCATGCTGTTAGCTTTTTCATTTGTTACTTGCTCCTGTCTTTTTACCATAATCAGCCGTTATTGTGTAAAAACAGCGGCCTGTCTTCTTATCATAGCACAAACTGTTCCCTTCCACAACACGAAAAAACGTGAATTTTTACGAATTTTGAAAATTCCGTTTTTCCTCTTATTCTATAAAAAGAAAAGCCCCGCAGCGATATCGGCTGCGGGGCTTTGGGAGAGAAAAGAGAGCGCCAGACACTCTCTTTATAGAAAAATTAAACTGTCAAATTTTCGCCTTTGAGCCCCATGAATGCGCCGTCTTTTTCCAGTCCGCTTTCGGGGTGGGCAATCAGCCACTTATTCACGGCAAACAGAAGGGCGTCTTCCCCCTTCTTTTCCACCTGGAAGGGAAGCGATTCATTAGTTCCCTTGGGAAGCACCACTACACAGCGGAATTTCCCGCCGGCATTACAGGGGGCATAATGCAGGGTGGTTCCATAAACTTCGATCACGGTTCCGGCCGGAACCAGGAACGCTTCTACCTTGGCGGTATCATATTCCAGCGTTTCGGGGTCCATGTCCTGTTCGGAACCCAGCAGCAAAATCAGGTCGGTGCAGGCCACATTCACTTCGGAATCCCGGTGGTATTCCAGTGCATTGAGCTTGGAATTGCTGCCGTTACAGTAGCCGACCTGAATCGGCATGCCGCCATACACACGGTCACGAAGCTCCTGATACACCGGCAATGCCTCCAGCTCAGCAGCGCTGGGGACATAAATCACCTCGTCCGGTGCGGGGGTTTTGGCCATTTCTGCAATCAACTGTGTGCAGTCAACGTCAGAAATAATTTTTCCATATTTACGGAACGATGCGTCGGTCACTTTCTGAATATTCATTACAACTTCCTTCTTTCCACAAATCAAAGTGCAGCCAGCTTCTGATAAGAGTCTTTCAATGCCGGATACAGGCTGCGGTACATCTGATAGAATTTTTCATATTCGGGGATATTTTCCTTAATGGGGGACTGCGGCGGGTTGGTGCGGATAACACGACGGCAGCCTTCTTCCACGCTGGGATAAATCCCGGCGCCCACGCCGGCCAAAATCGCCACGCCGAGGGCGGGGCCTTCTTTGGACACCACGGTTTTGACATCGCAGGCAAAGGTGTCGGCCAGCATCTGCCGCCAAAGCG
The DNA here is from genome assembly GCA_904394685.1 of Candidatus Heritagella gallinarum. Classification (GTDB taxonomy): domain Bacteria; phylum Bacillota; class Clostridia; order Oscillospirales; family Acutalibacteraceae; genus Heritagella_A; species Heritagella_A gallinarum. The sequence continues at coordinate 39,056 of CAJFNK010000015.1, read as the reverse complement.
GGCTGCTTCCGCCGCCGCCGCACGCCAGCATTTCGTGAAGGGTGACACCCATTTCACGCAGCACCTCTACGCTGTCACGCTGGGAGAAGGTAACGCCCTCCATCACGGCACGAAGCATATCGAAGCGGGTGTGGATAGCCGAAAGACCAAAGAACACGCCACGGCAATCCGGGTCAAGATGCGGCGTGCGTTCGCCCATCAAATAGGGCAGATACAGCAGCTTGTTGCTGCCAACCGGTACACGGGCGGCCTGTTGGTCCATGAGGAAATAGGGATCTTTCCCCATTCCTTTGGCTGTTTCCATTTCGCTCATGCAGAAGTTATCCCGGAACCACTTGAGGGAGAGGCCGGCGCCCTGTGTAACGCCCATCACATGCCAGCAGCCGGGAACCGCACAGCAGAAGGTATGGACACGGCCCTTGGGGTCGATTGAAATATCGGATGTATGAGCAAACACCACACCGCTCGTACCGATGGTGACAAATGCCTTGCCATCTTCTACTACGCCGGTTCCAACCGCAGCGGCGGCGTTATCGCCTGCACCGCCTACTACCGGGGTGCCTTCTTTCAGGCCGGTCAGGGCAGCGGCCTCTGCGGTAATCACGCCCGTTACTTCGGGGGACTCATACACTTTTGCCAGCAGGGATTTATCGATCTCCAGCTTTTCCAGCACTTCGTCGCTCCAGCAACGGTTGGGGATGTCCAGCAACTGCATACCGGAAGCATCGGAAACCTCGGTGGCAAACTCGCCGGTCAGCATATAGCGGACATAGTCCTTGGGCAACAGGATATGGGCGCACCGGGCATACAGCTCCGGCTCATGGTTGCGAACCCACAGGATTTTGGAGGCGGTAAATCCGGTAAGCGCCGGGTTAGCAGTGATTTCAATCAGCCGCTCTGCCCCTACTCTCTGGGTAATCTCCTCGCACTCTTTGGCGGTGCGCTGGTCGCACCAGATAATCGAGCGGCGCAGCACGTTACCGTCTTTGTCCAGCATCACAAGGCCGTGCATCTGGCCAGAAAGCCCCACGCCCTTGATATCCGCCGGGTCAACCCCGCTTTCTTCAATCACAGCTTTGGTAGTGGCCGCCGTAGCATTCCACCAGTCCATCGGCTCCTGCTCTGCCCAGCCGTTCTGCGGTTGATACAGAGGATACTCGATCGTCTTACTTGCCATTACATTGCCGTCTACATCAAACAGCACGGTTTTGGTACCGCTGGTACCAAGATCAACACCAATCAGATATTCCACTGTTTTTATTCATCCTTTCTGTATTGTTATTATGATAATCACATTGTTTCTGTTTTGTAAATCCATTTATTATAACTGGATTTCAGCTTCCAGTGGAGCCTGCCCCATCAGCGCTACGCTCCGGGCATCTGGCTGGCTGAAGCCTGCATAAATGCGGAAGCGATGGCTATCCAGAACCCACTCGCCTTCTTCGTTTACCGCCTCAAACGCACGACGGCCAAGGGACAGTTCAACTCGGCGGCTCTCTCCGGCGGCCAGCTCTACATGGCAGAAAGCAGCCAAGCTGTGGTTCGGCACTGCCAGCGAGGATTCCAGATCCTTCACATATACCTCAACTGTCTGTCCGGCAGACCGTTTGCCCTGATTTGTCACAGTGAGCGAAACCACAGCGGTTTCCCCGCTGGTTTCCACCTTCAAATCCGATGCGGCAAACGGCTCATACGTCAGGCCAAAGCCGAAGGGATACAGGGCCTCCTGCTCCATATAGCGATAGGTGCGACCCTTCATGGAATAGTCGGTAAAATCAGGCAGCTCCTCGGTGGTGTGGTAGAAGGTAACCGGCAGCTTGCCGCCGGGAGCGGCTTTGCCAAACAGGATGTTGGCAACCGCTTTTCCGCCCAATGCACCGGGATACCACATATTCAGCACTGCTGCACAGCGTTCTTCTTCTCCGCCAAAGGTCAGCGCACTGCCGGTTCCCAGCACCAGAACCACCGGTTTACCGGTATCGAGTACAGCTTTGAGCAGCGCCATCTGGCGGCCGGGCAATTCCAGACCCATTTTGTCACCAGAGGCATACGGGTTGTTGGCGTCGCCTTCTTCGCCCTCAAACTTGCCGTCCAGACCCAGACAAAGCACCACGGCATCAGAAAGAGATGCGATATGTACCGCCTCGGCAATACGGTCGTCTTTGCGAGCCAGTCCACCTTCGGCTGCATCCTGATACAGCGGGCAGCCCTCGGAATAATACACCCGCATGGAATCGCCCACCAGATCCTGAATCCCCTCCAGCACCGTCACATTGCGGGAAGCAGTTCCGTAATAGTTGCCCCACAGCACCACACGGCTGTTTGCGTTGGGGCCAATCACTGCCAGATTGGAAATTTTCTCAGAGTCAAAAGGCAGGATACCGTTGTTCTTTAGCAGCACGACCGATTTTTCCGCCGCTTTCACAGCCAGACGATGATGCTCCGGCGTATCATTCTCTGTATAGGGAATCTTATCATACTCGCAGTCATCGCTGAACATGCCCAAGCGGAAACGGGTGGCCATCAGACGCTCACAGGCAGTGGTAATCTCCTGCTCGGTGATGCGGCCTTCTTCCAACGCTTCCAACAGGTGCAAGAACACATTACCGCAGTTGAGGTCGCAGCCGTTCGTGATAGCCAGTGCTGCCGATTCGGTTGCGGTTTTGGTAATCTTATGGAACTCGTGGAAGTCCATGATTGCGCCACAGTCGGAAACCACATGGCCTTCAAACCCCCACTTTTCCCGCAGAATTTCCTGAAGCAGGGTATGGCTGCCGCAAGAAGGCTCGCCATTGACCCGGTTGTAAGCGCCCATCACGCTCTCCACGTCCGCCTCTTTGACGCAGGCTTCAAAAGCGGGGAGATAGGTTTCTTCCATATCCTTTTTGCTCACCTTGGCGTTAAATTCGTGGCGCAGCTTTTCGGGGCCGCTATGGACGGCAAAATGTTTGGCGCAGGCAGCGGCTTTCAGATACTTTCCGTCACCCTGCATTCCCTTAATAAACGAAACGCCGATCCGGGAAGTCAGATACGGGTCTTCTCCATAGGTTTCGTGACCTCTGCCCCAACGGGGGTCACGGAAAATGTTGACGTTGGGAGACCAGAACGTGAGTCCCTTATAGATATCCCGGTCTTCTTCCTGTCGGTATGCGTTATATTTAGCACGTCCTTCGGTGGCGATAACATCGCCCACCTCTTTCATAAAGTCCTCGTCAAAGGTTGCAGCCAGTGCAATTGCCTGCGGGAACATCGTGGCTACACCGGCACGAGCCACTCCATGAAGCGCCTCATTCCACCAGTTATATTCCGGGATTCCCAGGCGGGGGATTGCCGGCGCACGGTAGGTAAGCTGGAAAGCCCGTTCCTCCAGTGTCATTTTGGAGACCAACTCTTTTGCCCGCTTCATCGCTTCGGCATGCGTCATCTGCTTATTCTCAGACATAAGTGATTACCTCCTTGATTTTACCGCCATACAACGAACAGGCGGATGCAAGTCTACTCTTTTTTATTGTACCATATATTTTCCAGGACAGCATCAGACATTTTTTTGCGGAACGAGTAATTTCTTGCAAAAGTAAAGAGGATTTCAAAACTTTTTTATGAAGAAAAAGCGAAAGCTCTCTGCACGATGATCTCGCAGCAGAAAGCTTTCGCAAACTGTTTTCTATAAAGAGCCGCCTATGGCAACCCACTTTTTTCCAACAAACAGCAAATGATTGGTCATCCCTAAAAATTCCGGCTTTTCACAGATATACCAGTGATACCGAAGATATTGTCTATAACTATCTTCATCCATCCGGTTGATTTTTTCCGCCATCAATTCGCTTGCTCCATCAGAAGCAACCTCATGGAGGATTTGAATCCCTCCATTAAGAAGCATTTTCCTCGCACGCTCTACTGTGGCAAAAACAAAAGGAAAATCATCCAACCGAAACGTTTCCTTATCATAATCGCCTTTTAGAAAATACTCGCTGTTATTCGCAAACTCTGTGAGTATCACCATATCGTTAGTGATAAACGCAAAAAACAAAACTCCTTCTGGCTTACAAACCCGCTTTGCTTCTGCAATACATTTCTGACGGTCAGACTCCTTGTGCAAATGATACAGAGGGCCAAAAAGTAATACTGCGTCAAAGGAATCCGAGTCATAGCAGCTCAAGTCCAATGCGTTTCCCTGGACTAAATCGATTTTATCGTTTTCTTGTATCTTCTTTTGAAACGCCTCTATATTTCTATCGGCAAGCTCCAGCGCCGAAACAGAGTAGCCCTTTCTCGCCAGATACAGACTGTATTCTCCTGCGCCAGCCCCTATATCCAGAATCTTTGCGCCGGGCTTCAAATAACGCTCGATATACGAAAGATTTGTCAAAAACTCTACCTGTGCCGCCTTGGAGTGATTGAGCCTGCTGTTCTCATCAAAAAATTCATAAATCTTTTGAACCTGCTCTGTTTCATCCTCAATTTTATATATATCCTCAATATCCATTTTTGATTTCTCCCCCTTCCTCACAAAAGAGTTTCTCACTCCTGATTTGAAACATTTTCACACTTTTGTGCCCTTTTCCGGCAAATCAGATGGTATCCCCACATTCCCGCAGCGGCCACCAGACCGGTAATCACAAACACCATCACCGCTGTGGTGTAATCCTGCGTACCAAGGGCATTCCCCACGATGGTAGAGGTGATGACAGAGGGGATTCTTGCCACCGAGGAGATCAGCAAAAACACGGACAGACGCATCGAGGTAAGCCCGATAAAATATGTAATGACGTCTTTGGGAGTGCCGGGAATAAAAAAGAGCAAAAATACCAGCAGGTTCCTTTTTTCCGGATTATGCAGGAAGCGAATCGACTCGATCTTTTCACGAGAAATAAAGGCTTCTACCATTTTAACACCCAACAGTTTGGTAAAAGCAAAAATAATCGCTGTACCAAGCGCAGCCCCCAACAGGCAAAGCCCCAGCCCCTCCAGATTGCCAAATACATACCCAGCAGCAATTTCCAGCGGTTCTCCGGGTATCATCGCCACCACTACCTGTAAGGCGATCATTCCCACAAAGGTGAGCCGGCCTGTAATCCCATGGCTGTCCACCCACTGACGAAATTGTTCCGGGTCATCAAATCCCTCCAGCATGGGCTTTCCAACATAGAGTGTTATCACCACAAAAAACAAAATCAAAATCACAAAAGAAGCAATGCTCACAATCCGCCTTCTATTCAAATAGGCAGCCTTTTGCTTTTCTGTTTCTGCTGCTTCTGTTTGATCGCAGCATGGCTGTGAAACTGTATCATAGGTCTTTCCCTGCATCTCCTGTTCTCTCCTTTTCCAAATACAATGCTGCAATCAGCCTGCTGCTGTTTGCCTTATATTTAACTATATCGGATTTTTTCGCAAACTGCAAGCGAATTTTTATTTCTGTTTTTTGATAGAATCATGAACAAACGCCTTTCTATTTCCTAAGTTGTATATTTGTATTATATTAATAGTACAAATATACAACACTCCCTTTTTACAAACTTGTCAAGCAAAACCCAAATATACACAAAAAAGCGAGCGCTGCATAACACAGCGCTCGCAATATAACGTATTCTATTTAGGCAATTAATACATGCCGCCCATTCCGGGATCAGCAGGCATTGCAGGGGCCGGAGCCGGCTCCTTCTTGTCGGCAACCAGGCTCTCGGTGGTCAGCACCATAGCAGCCACAGAAGCAGCGTTCTGCAGAGCGGAACGAGTCACCTTAGTCGGGTCAACCACGCCGAAGCCGATCATGTCGCCATACTCCTCGGTAGCAGCGTTGAAGCCATAGCCCAGCTTCTCGGAAGCCTTGATATTAGCAACAATCACAGAACCTTCCAGACCAGCGTTGGCAGCGATCTGACGTACGGGCTCCTCCAGAGCCTTCAGCACGATCTGCACACCGGTGCGCTCGTCGCCGGAAACCTCGTCCAGCAGCTTGGCAACATCATTGATGGTGTTGATGAGAGCTACGCCGCCGCCGGCCACGATGCCTTCCTCAACAGCAGCCTTGGTAGCAGCCAGAGCATCCTCGATGCGGAGCTTCTGCTCTTTCATCTCAACCTCGGTAGCAGCGCCAACCTTGATGACAGCTACGCCGCCAGCCAGTTTAGCCAGACGCTCCTGCAGCTTCTCACGGTCGAAGTCAGAAGTGGTGGTTTCAATCTGGCCACGAATCTGGTTCACACGGGACTTGATAGCATCGGGATCGCCCATACCGCCAACGATGATGGTGTTCTCTTTGTCAACCTTCACCTGACGAGCACGGCCCAGCTGATAAATATCAGCGTCCTTCAGCTCCAGACCCAGATCAGCGGTGATCACCTGGCCGCCGGTCAGCACAGCGATATCCTGCAGCATTTCCTTGCGGCGGTCGCCGAAGCCGGGAGCCTTCACAGCGACACAGTTGAAGGTGCCACGCAGTTTGTTGAGGATCAGGGTGGTCAGGGCCTCGCCCTCCACATCCTCAGCGATGATGACCAGCTTCTTGCCGGACTGAACGATTTTCTCCAGCAGGGGCAGGATTTCCTGAATGTTGGAGATCTTCTTATCGGTAATCAGGATGTAAGCATCGTCCATGACAGCTTCCATCTTGTCGGTATCGGTAGCCATATAGGGGGTGATGTAGCCACGGTCGAACATCATGCCCTCTACAACCTCGGAATAGGTTTCGGCAGTCTTAGATTCCTCTACGGTGATGACACCGTCAGCGGTAACCTTCTCCATAGCTTCGGCAATCAGGTTGCCGATGAACTCGCTTGCAGAAGAAACGGTAGCAACACGGGCAATATCAGCGGTACCGTCCACAGCCTTGGAGTGGGTACGCAGGGACTCAACAGCAGCGTTGACAGCCTTCTGGATGCCGTTCTTGATCACCATAGGGTTGGCGCCGGAAGTCACGTTCTTCATGCCTTCCTGAATCAGAGCCTGTGCCAGCAGGGTAGCGGTGGTAGTACCGTCGCCAGCCACATCGTTGGTCTTGGTGGCAACTTCTTTCACCAGCTGTGCACCCATATTCTCAAAGGGATCGTCCAGCTCCACTTCCTTGGCGATGGTCACACCGTCGTTGGTGATGAGGGGAGCGCCGAACTTCTTATCGAGAACCACGTTGCGGCCCTTGGGTCCGAGGGTGATCTTAACGGTGTTGGCCAGCTGGTCAATACCATTTTTCAGTGCTTTTCTGGCGTCCTCGCCATAAATAATCTGCTTTGCCATAATGCAAATCCTCCAATCAAATCAAATGCTCTCAAAATCAGAGCCTGTTCTTTTGTTTCTGATTATTCCACAACAGCCAGCACATCGGACTGACGAACAATGGTGTATTCCTCTCCGTCGAGCTTCACTTCGGTTCCGGAATACTTGCTGGTGATCACCTTATCGCCAACCTTCAGGAACATGGTAACTTCTTTGCCATCTACCACACCGCCGGGGCCTACTGCGATAACCTCTGCGATCTGGGGCTTTTCCTGTGCGGAGCTTGCCAGCACAATGCCGCTCTTAGTGGTTTCTTCAGCTTCCTGCATTTTAATCAGGACACGGTCTGCCAAAGGCTTAATAGTCATTGAAAATTCCTCCTTAGAGAATTTATATCGTACAGTTTCATGTTTAGCACTCATTCTCTTTGAGTGCTAAACCTATTTTATCACCTTCCAAGGAAAAATCAAGGGCTTTTTATGGAATTTCTTTCTTTTCATAAATTATTTACATTTCGAAACAATAATTTAAAAATTCACAAGGCCATACCCCATTGCTCATACAATAAGGTACGGCCTTGTTTTATTGATAGAATTCTGTTTTCAGACTTCGGGTAAACAGTCCTTCTAACGCTGTTTTGGGGTCAACCCCACGATAGAGCGTGTCATATACAGCACGGCAAATCGGTAAATCCACGCCGTAATTCTTGCCCATCTGCAACAGCGCTTTCACTGTATAATAGCCCTCTGCCAGCTTGGTATATTCTTCTCCCCTCACAAAGCACTCGCCAAACTGACGGTTGTGACTGTATTTGGAGAAAACAGTGGCCTCATAATCTCCGAGATGACAAAGACCATAGGCAGAAAGCTCACTCCCACCCAGCGCCTGAATCAATCGGGCCACCTCACGAGTCCCTCTCGACATCAAAGCACCTTTTAAGGTGGAAAGATGCAGTCCGTCAAGAATCCCCGCCGCAATGCCGATTACGTTTTTGGCAGCAGCTCCAATCTCGCTTCCAATCAAATCCTGACCATAATAAAAGCGGATCAGATCGCTGGAAAACTGTTCCACCAGCATTTCCTTTACCTTCTGGTTGTTGCTGTCGATGACCATGCAGTTGGGAATCCCCTGATAAAATTCCTCCACATGGCCCGGCCCTAACCACACCGCCACTTCATTGGAAAAGTCGGTATTATCGTTTACTACTTGGGAAAGGCGGCGTCCAGAAGCGATTTCAATCCCCTTCATGCACAGTACAAAAATCTTATCCGTCAAATCAAGGGGCTTTAATTCTTCCATCAACCCCTGTAATCCCTGAGAATTGACGGAAATCACGATTACCTGCGCCTCTTTGGCGGCGGCGATATCCGTTGTTAGAGAAACGGATTCGGGCAATTCCAACAGGTCGTTTTTCCGCTCTCTCAAAAAGCGTTCCATGGTCTTAGAGGTTTTCCGTCCATACAACGTCACCTCATGACCGATACTGTCCAGATACCAGGTAATCAGCGAGCCCCAACGCCCACATCCAATGACGGTAATTTTCATAGCTGCGCCGTCCTTTCCTAAAGTTTAGAAGTTCATATCTTCAAGATATCTTTGGAACCCAACCCCATTGTGAATTTTATCCCTGCACCAGTTTTTCAAGCCGGGCAAATGCCTTCCCCATCGGCTTCCATAGCAAGAGCATGATACACACGTTCCCCACACAGTGAATCAGGTCAAAAGGAATTCCGTATATCCAGTAGCTTACTGCCGCAGCCATTCCGCCGATAAAAAAGTATGGAATCGCACACAAAGCTCCATATATCAATCCGAATCCCCCTGCAATCGCCGCCCAAAACACAGGGGAACGATTTTTTCGAAAAAGCAGCGCCACCGCCAACAGCAGCGGCCACACATACAGATAGTTGATCCACCACAGGCCAAAGCCATAGGTGACCCCCTCCAGAAGAATAAAAACCGACACTGCAAACACTGCTGCACGGGGAAAATACAACGCATACAGAATAATCAGAAATGCGCAAAGATGAATATTGGGCAACGCAGCCAACGCTACCTGCTGCACATACAGGAGCGCTCCCATAAAAGCTGCCGTTACCAGTTCCTTCGGTTTCATCACCATCCGGTTTTCAGTGTGATCTCAAACCGATCTCCGTCTGCAATGGGAGTTGCATCCACACCGGTATTCAGATCTTTGCCGTCTTTGGTAATACACCACCACTGCTGCTGGCTGTCATCAGCGGTAATCCCATCCACCGTTTTAACAAAAAGCCCTGTGGCGCTTTCTTCGCCTTCCACCAGTTCGGCTTCTTCCAGTGCGCCACGCAGATATTCCTCATCGGTTTTCAGCGTATGGCTCCCAACGGATTCTTCTCCGTTGAAAACTTCTACCGTAATGGTCTTGGCACCCTGCACCCCCTTGGGGACAAAGGCCCAGTATACCGCAAAAAGGATTGCTGCTATCACAATCACAGCGCCCAATCCTATCCATGCTTTCTTGTTTTTCATAACCTGTCATTCCTTTCAAATGTTACCCTGTCACCAGGTTTTTTGTCATTATAGCCCGTCTTTTCCAATTGGTTCTTGTAAAAAGCCGCTTTCTTTGGCAGTTTTATGTTTCCTTGTGTGACAGTAGTAGCAATAGCTGAAACAGCTTATAGCAGATTAGCCCTTGCGTTCCCGTGGATAGGTATAATACTGATAATACTGACACTTAATCATGCCGTTATAGAGCTTTCGGCGCTTGTCTGCCGGACGGCCAAAGCAGTCCTCGAACGTTTCGTCGGGGCTGATAATGGAATAACTCCACCCATGCTGCGGAACAAACACCTTCCCCATCACCTGATAGAGCTCCTGCGCCGCCTGCACATCCAGCAGGCGCTCACCATAAGGCGGGTTACAGATCACACAGCCGTAGTCACCCTCTGCTTTAAAATCACGGATATCACGCTTTTCGGCCTTGACAAAAGCGATGACCCCCGCCTTCCGGGCGTTATCCAGCGCAAGGGAAACCGCCGCCGGATCGAGGTCATAACCGGTTGCACGGAACGTGGCGTCCCGCTTCACCAAGTCACGGGCCCGGTTGCGCTCCTCCTGCCAGACACGGCTATCAATCTGCTCCCATTTTTCCGCTGAAAACCGGCGCTGCAATCCGGGCGCAATATTCAGCGCATACAGTGCTGCTTCGGTGAGCAGGGTTCCGGAGCCGCAGAAGGGGTCGATAAAGTTGCCGTCGGAACGCACACGGGAGAGTTTGACCATAGCGGCCGCCAGGGTTTCTTTGATGGGGGCCTCGGTGGAATTCTGGCGATATCCCCGTTTGTGCAGCCCGGCGCCGGAAGCATCCAGCATCAAGCTGACTTTGTCTTTCATAAGCAAAAACTGAATCTGATGTACCGGCCCGGTTTCTTCAAACCAGGAAACATGATATTTGGAGCGCAGACGCTCCACCACTGCCTTTTTGATAATCGACTGGCAGTCTGGAACACTATAAAGTTTGGAGCTGAGGGAGCGTCCCTTTACAGGAAAAGCGTCGTCCTTACCAATCCAGCGCTCCCAGGGCAGCGACTTGACTCCCTGAAATAATTCCTCAAAGCTACGGGCCGCAAAAGAGCCCAGATGAATCAAAATCCGCTCACTATACCGGGAGCCCATGTTGACACGAGCCAGCATGCGGTCATCTCCCTTAAAAAACACCCTTCCGTTTTCGGGGCGAACGTCAACGGCCTCCATCTGCCGCAGTTCTTCTCCAACCAGCCCCTCGACTCCCAGCAAACAGGGGGCTACCATTTCAAACAGTTCCATGTATGCGACCTGTCCTTTCTCTCATTGATCCTATTGATTGTACCACAAGCAGCCATTCAGCGCAAACTTTTCAGCTTCTTTTTATCCCTTTTAACAATCTCCATCTCTTTTTTTGGGAGTGTGGAAGCGACTTGTCCAAAACCCATGGCAGAGAAATCGAAAACACAGTGATGCCAAAACAGGGCGATACTTGCTCGTTTGGAAAATTCACCGTTTCGTCTACCATGATATTCTGTTCACCGACTAAAAATTCTTTTTCTTCTAAAAACAGCACATCTCCCTTCACAGTATACATGGCGATATAGTCGATCGTTTCTTCTGCTTCCGTCCAGACAAGTTCATCAGGACGGACAATATCCACACCAAATTCTAAAAGAAAATCTTCCAGCTCCTGGTACTTCCCACTGATCTGTGCATAAAAATTCCGGCATACCGAACAGCTACAAAGCGAATTGTGCTGGTAATATTCTTGGTTTGCTTCTATATCTGATAAAAAAATAGCTTTATCTCTTTCTATTTTTTTCATAAAAGCCTCCGTTAGAAAAAGGGCTGCGTTTTTGGCGCAGCCCTTGTGATTGCTTCTGTTTTTTATTCGTCGTCCGGCTCCAACAGGCCATACTTGCCATCTTTGCGGCGGTACACCACATTGATCTCGTTGTTCTCGGTGTTGCGGAACATGAAGAACTGGTGCTCCAGCATATTCATCTGCAAAATCGCCTCTTCCACACTGGCGGGCTTTACATAGAAATGCTTGGTTTTCACAATCTCATATTCTTCCGGCTCCTCATCCACAGGCCCGGCATCCTCCGCATACTCCTGCACATACTGATCGATGGCCCCGGTGTGGAGACGCTTCTCCAGCCGGGTTTTATTTTTGCGGATCTGCCGGCCCAGAGCAGAAATCACCTTATCCAGAGCGTCGTTCATTTCTGCGGCGGTTTCCTCCGCACGGCAGATCATGCCCGGCTGACGGATGGTGATTTCCACCGTTTGACGGTTCCGCTCCAGCGTCACCGTGACGGTGGCTTCTGCATTCTCATCGAAAATCCGGTCAAAGCGCATGAGCTTCCGGGTTGCAAGCTCCTTGAAGTTGTCCCGCAGGGTAACCTTTCTGCCTATGATCGTAATTTTCATGCCAACATCTCCTAACACTTTAAAACTATGCAGGCGCTTTTCGAATCATTTGGAAAAGCTCTCCTGTATCTGTGCTTATAGTATAACACATTTAATAAAAGTTTTAAAGAGTTTTATGGATGAATTGTAAAGAAATTATATAGTTTTTAAAAATATTTTTCTCAGATCACGGTTTCTCCGTGACGGGTCACATGGCATCCCACATTCACCGCCATGGGCAAACCTGCAATATGAGTGGGATACTGCTCGATATTCACTGCCAGTGCCGTGGTCTGTCCGCCAAAGCCCTGCGGCCCGATATCCAACTGGTTCACAGCTTCCAGCATCTCCGCTTCCAGCTGTGCATAAAAAGGATCGGGGTTGCGCTGGGAAACTGGACGGCAAAGAGCCTTTTTCGCCAGCAGAGCGCACAGCTCAAAATCGCCGCCAATGCCCACGCCCAGCATCATAGGCGGGCAGGGGTTCGCTCCGGCAAGGCGTGCGGTTTCCACCACCGCCTGAATGATCTGCTCTCGGCTGGCCGACGGAGTGAGCATGATTGTGCGGCTCATGTTTTCGCTGCCAAAGCCTTTTGGTGCCACCATCAGATGAATCTGATTGCCGGGAACCAGACGGGTATGCAGAATCGCCGGTGTATTATCGTTGGTGTTGCCACGGCGAATCGGGTCGGCCACCACCGAACAGCGGAGAAGTCCCTCCACATATCCCTGACGAACGCCCTCGTTCACGGCATCCTCAAAATTCCCCTCGATATGGACATCCTGCCCGATTTCGGCAAACACCACCGCCATTCCGGTATCTTGGCAAATGGGGAGTGTCAGTTCTCTGGCAGCATCCATATTATCGCAAATATCTTTCATGATGGATTTCCCAATCGGATGGGATTCCCTTTCGGAAGCGCAGCGGATACACTGCTCCATATCGGCCGGGAGCACCCGGTTGGCCTCTATACACAGGCGGCGCACTTCACGGGTTATCTCCGCAGCGTCAATCACTCGAATCATGAAAAAGCCTCCTTTATACTTCACGTCCGGCAACAAACACCTTTTCCGGCTTTGCCGCAAGGGTCAGCGGGTTCTGACGGAACACCACGCAGTCTGCATCCTTTCCTACTGCCAGAGAACCAACCCGGCTGTCGATGCCGCAGATTCTGGCAGGCTCAATGGTAATGGCACGCATGGCGGCCTCCCGATCCATCCCTTCCCGAACTGCCAGCCCAGCGCACAGGGGGAGATACTGAATCGGGATTACCGGATGGTCGGTAATCAGCGCTGTCTGCACCCCGGCTGCTGTCAGCTTTCCGGGGCAGGCGGGGGTCAAATTCCGCAGCTCCGGCTTGGAGCGGTCACAAAGAATCGGCCCGTTGAGTACCCTCACCTTTTTCTCTGCCAGTTCTTCTGCGATCAAATGTCCCTCGGTTCCATGAACAATCACATAATCGAGCTGAAATTCCTCAGCAATTCGGATAGCGGTAAAAATATCGTCTGCACGGTGGCAGTGAATATGTGCCTGAATTTCACGGCGGAGCAGCGGGAGCAGCGCTTCACATTTGCTGTCATACTCCGGCGGGTCAATTTCCTCGTCCGCCTCGGCACGCTCCAGATCTTCCTGATACCGGCGAGCCTTATAAAGCTGCTCTCGAATCAGAGCTGCCGTCCCCATCCGGGTGATGGGAGCCTGTCCTTTTCCGTGATAGACAGATTTTGGGTTTTCGCCCAGCGCCATTTTCATGGCCAGCGGCGCTTTGACAATCATTTTGTCAATCCATTTTCCAAAGGTTTTCACAGCAGCAAGCTGTCCGCCAATGGGGTTGGCGCTGCCGGGGCCTGTCACCACGGTGGTAACGCCGCTTTCCAGTGCCTCCCGGAAACAGCGGTCCATGGGATTCAGGGCGTCGATAGCTCTGAGCTGCGGGGTCAGCGGGTCGGTCTCCTCGTTGCCGTCGTCCCCCTCAAAGTTCAGACCATCCTCCCACATGCCCAGATGGGTGTGGGCGTCGATAAATCCGGGATATACATGGGCGCCCTTCAGATCCAGCCATTCCTCTCCGGGCTGCTCCGGGCAAATCCCCATGGGGCCAATGCCGGTAATCACGCCATTTGCCGACGTCATCCAGCCATTTTCAAAATCTATGCCCTCCATGGTATGAAGGACCGCATTTTTGATTCGCATGATGGTTCCTCCTGATAGAAAAAACGGCGGATAGGGGTTGCCCTTCCGCCGCCTGATGGTATTCTGTTCCCTCCAGAAATTACCCTCTGGGGTTGTTGTGACGGGAGAACCCGCCACGCTTGCTCTCTACGGCCCGCTTTAAGTCGGACATTTTTTCATCGCTGCTCTGCTTGAAGCGTGACATCATATCCTCAAAGCTTCCGCCTTCGTTGCGGCGGCTCTGCCATTCATAGTTTCCGGGACGTCCGGGGCTAACGGCAGCCGGTCGGGGCTGGCGGGGAGCACGGGGGCCGTTACCGCCTCTCTGCTCTCTGCGCTGGGGCTGCTGCTGGGCAGGGTCCAGCGCCTTTTTCATCGAAAGGCTGATTTTCCCGTCTTCGCCGATGCTGAGCACCTTGACCTTTACTGTCTGATTCTCGGTGACAAAGTCCCGAATTTCCTTAACAAAAGTGGGCGCCACTTCCGAGATATGTACCATCCCGGTTTTTCCGCCGGGAAGCTCTACAAACGCCCCGAATTTTGTGATACCTGTGACCTTGCCTTCCAGAATCGATCCTACCTCAAGCTGCATACCTGAATATTTTCCTCCTTAAATCTAAATAAAACATAGAGGTTCCCCGTCCTTATTCACCGGATATGATGATAAACACACGTTCCCCTGTTTTTGCATAATCCAGTTCTTCTCTGGCAACCTGTTCTGCATACTCGCTGCCATCCTTCTCGTTGGCCTCGATGGTATGGGTGAGTTCCTCGTTTTTCACTTCCTGCACCCGGATCTGGCTTTGCAGGTTTGCCAGTTCGTCTTTCTTCTGGTTGATCTGAAGCTGCTGGTTGACCAGCGTAATCGCAACATAAGCAGCCAGGCACAAAATTGAAATCCGAAGCAGAAAGCTACCTTTATTTTTTTTCTTCTTCAGCAGACGCATCGAATCCCATCCTTTCTGCCATCATGCCAAATTTGCCAAATCCAACTTCTTCAGCTTTTTAGATTATACACTACTCTCCCCATCTCTTTCAAGGGATTTTTTTGGTTTCCGGGACATATTTTTCGGAATTTTCCCCAGTTGACGGCAAAAAAACCTCATTACACGCCGAATTGTCCGATAAATTGGACGCATCAGCCATCTGCCCAAACGCCGCAGCCATCTCAAAAAAGCTGCGATCACCGAAGCTGCCCAGAGCGTCAGCTCTCCAAACGTCAACGCCCAGGCGCACATCCCAATCCCCTCTCCTGCCAGCAGATAAAACCGCAGCTGTCCGGCTTCGGCGGCCAACGCTGTTAGAAAGGTAACCAGCGCAGCTACCGTCATAAACAGCATATCAAACAGGAAGCGCTGCCCTTTGCCTCCCCCCAGCACCAAATGCAGAATCCGGAAACTATCGTATGCCGCTCCCAGCACTACACCGGCCCCCAGCGCCAGCAGGAAGCCGGGCCAAAATTCCCCTGCCATTCCAGCTTACCGGAATAACCGGGACAGAAAAGAACCTTGCGGCCGGTTTTCGGCATATGTCAGGGAAACCACCTCACCGGTAACAATCAATTCCCCGGATTCCGTATTCAGGCGCTCCATATGCAGCTGATGCCCACGGATAATCAGCTGCCCCTCGTCGGTATAGGCTACAATCGTCTGGTCATCATAGCTGTCCACATTCGACACGCCGGTAGCCGTAAGGTTGCGCCGGTTTTCCAGCACCAGGCTGTGGGGAATGGTGGAAACACGTTTCCCTTCCCCATTTTTCTTCATTTCAGTCACTGTCATGCAAACCACATCCTTTCCCTACTATGGAAAAGATATGAGTCCGCAGCCGGTTTTATGAGGCAAACTTATTCCAGAATCTGATACATATCCGAAGCTGCTTCCTTCTTTACGGTTTCGGCCACTGTCAGTACTTTGGCTCGGATAACACGGCTGCCCAGCTGTAATTCCAGAACATCCCCCACCTTTACATCATAGGAGGCACGGGCCACTTTGCCGTTTACCAGCACTCTACCTGCATCACAGGCTTCGTTTGCAACGGTTCTTCTTTTGATAATTCGGGAAACCTTTAAATATTTATCCAATCTCATGGGTATCTCTCCTCTCTGTTTTCCCCTTTGAATCTCTGCAAAAAGCGAAAAAGGGGTACAGCACTGCCGCTTTCGCCGCAATGCCGCACCCCAATATTTCAATTTCTGCCAATGGCTCAGCGATCCACAGCGTTTTTGAAAGCCTTTCCAGCCTTAAAGGCGGGAGACTTGGAAGCCGGGATGGTGATGGGGTTGTTGGTTCTGGGGTCACGTCCCTGACGCTCGCTGCGATTGCGAACCTCGAAGGTACCAAAGCCCACGATCTGAACTTTCTCCTCCTTGGTCAGAGTCTCTACAATAGCGTCGAGCATAGCATTAACGGCGTTGTCTGCATCTTTCTTGGACAAACCGGACTTCTCTGCAACAGCAGCAATCAATTCTGTTTTGTTCATTTTTTATGCCTCCAATATTTTTATATATTCACAGGAACAGGTTTCCCTCTCCTGGGAACAAACACTTTTTCAGACAGCGATCCCTTTACCGCTCTCTTTTTTCCTCGGCCTTTACCAGATCCCACAGGGCGTCCAGCTCCTCCAGAGAAGCGGTCTCCATGCAGATTCCTTTGGCCTGCGCCATTTTCTCCACCTTTTCAAACCGGCGGATAAATTTATCACAGGAACGGGTCAGAGCTTCCTCCGGCTCAACGTGCATAAACCGTGCCACATTTACCGAAGCAAACAGCAGGTCGCCCACTTCTTCCATGGAATCCTCCTGATTCCCTAAAGCCGCCGCTTCCCGCACCTCTGCCAGTTCTTCCTGCACCTTTTCCAAAGCGCCCTGTGCATCCGGCCAGTCAAATCCGGCCTTGGATGCCTTTTTCTGCACCTTTTCACTGCGAATCAACGCCGGCAGCGCACGGGATACACTGTTGAGCACCTCGGTAACGGTTTTCTGATCTTTGCTGGCTTTTTTAGCTGCATCCCAGCTTTTCAGCGCTTCTTCCTCGTTTCCAGCGTAGACATCGCCAAACACATGGGGATGACGCAGCACCAGCTTCTGGGCAACACCGTCTACTACGTCCTCAAACGTAAAACCGCCTGCCTCTTTCTCAATCTGAGAATGAAGCACCACCTGAAGCAACACGTCGCCCAATTCTTCCAAAAGCAGAGGACGATCTTCGGTATCAATGGCCTCAATCGCCTCATACGTTTCCTCAATAAAATTAGCACGAACGCTCTTGTGGGTCTGCGCCCGATCCCAGGGGCAGCCTTCGGGAGAGCGGAGGATCTCCATAATGTTCAGCAGATCTTGCATATCATACCGTTTTTTCTTTTCAAACTCCATGGTTTTTCCTCCATTTCCCGCCAGCTCTTCCCCATTTTCAGATGGTAAACCGGCTTATATTCGGATACAAGGGCAAAAAAGCAAAATTCGTTCTTATTTTACTCGATTCCATCCCGTTTTTCAAGTAGTTTTATAATTTTTTGTCCGCCTGGCAGCTGACAGATTTCTTCACGGGTCATTACATCCATCAAAAACAGGCAGCACACATAGAAACACACTCCCACCAACACCGCCAGTGGCAACGCCAGCGCCTCACGGTCAAAAACCTGTCTAAGAAACCCATGGGCACAAAAAGCCGATACACAGCACACCCCGGCAGACACCAGCGGCTTGCCCAGCACTGCCCAGAACCTTGGTCGGATACCGGTTACACGGCACAGAGAAATCAACGCCCCCACCATAATGAACACATAACAGGCAAGGGTTCCCACTGCCGCCCCCATGATATTCCATTCAGGCAAGGCTGTAAGCCAGTAATTCAGCCCCGCTTTGAGCAGCAGGCCGACCCCCAACAGTTTTACCGGGATATCGACCCTTCCAACTGCCTGGAGCATACTCTGCAACGGGGTACTCATCGAAGCAAACACAGCCCCGGCCGCCATCACCGGCAACACGCCTGCAATGATTGGGGCGGCGGCACGGCTGCCAAACAACAGGCGCACAATCGGCTGGGAGAGGACTGCCATGCCAATTCCCGCCGGGAAGCTGAAAAGCGCCGTCATACGGATTACCGACTCGATGGAGGTTTGCAGTTTCTTTCGGCTCCCACCTGTCCAGGCCGCTGTCACATTGGGCAAAGCGCTTACGCCAAAAGCCTGCGTTACCGCCGGAATCAGCATAAAAAGGGTGTGGGCATTGGCGTAACAACCAAAAAGAAAATTAGGGATAGTTTGAGGGTTTTCGAGATTATAGGCGGGAATCATCCCCTCATACATCCGCAGCAGCCGGGAGGCATCCTGCAGCAGAGCCTCCCGAATTCCTGCCTGTAAAAAGGTTGTGTCAACCAGACCCGCAATATTCACCGCAATGGCGCCCAAGCCGATTGGCGCTGCTGTTTTCAGCAAAAGACGGGCAGTGGCCAGCGCTTTTCGTGGCGGCGGAGAGTGCCGGTATTCTGTCTGCGTAATCCCATCGCCCCTGATTTTATGGCGCAGGAGCAAAAACAGAAAACTGGCAATGCTTCCCACCGTTACACCGGCAATCGCCCCCGCCGCTGCCCACAGCAATACCAGCGCCTGTGCTTCTGCCTTTGACGCCGCTTCGGTTCCAAACACGCTCCCTAGCCGGGTATATTCTTCCATCCCCATCTGCATCACTCGGAAAGAAGCCGCCAGCCCCAAAGCCAACCGGAATAAAGCCTCTAGAATTTCAGAAATCGCCGTAGGAGCCATATTCCGCAGCCCTTCATAATATCCCCGGTAGATTGCGGAAAGGCAGCTGAACAGGATAGCAGGCGCCAGCGCCAGCATACAGGGCAGGGCGTTTTCATTTCCCATCGCCCGTACATACCAGCCGGAACCCAACAGCATCACCAGCAGCCCCAACGTCCCTGTGAGCAAAAAAATCGGAACCGACACCCGGTGAATCTGCCGGACATCCCGATAACGCTTTTGCACGCAATTCATGGAAACCAGCCGGGAAATAGCAATTGGAAACCCCGCTGTTGCCAAACTGTAAATTGGGCTGTAAAAACTGTAAGCCGTGGTAAAGTAGCCCATGCCATCCTCACCGATCACCCAGTTCAGAGGGATTTTAAATACCGCCCCCATCAGCTTGACCGCCAGTACACCGGCCGTCAAAATTACCGCCCCCTGCAAAAAGCTGTGGGATTGCCGCCCGGATTTGCCCGTTTGTTTCATGGGAGAACACATCCGTTTCATAAATAGAATCCTTTCAATTTATGAAACGAACGCCCTGATTATACCCTAAAACATCAAAGAGCCGCTCCCCAGAAGGAAGCGGACTCTATCTACACGGCATGTTTATTCGTCTTTGGGCTGCTCCGGCTCATCTGTGCAGGTGGGTTCCTCTGGGGAAACCGGCGCTTCCGGGGCAACAGGCTTCTCCGGCTCCGGGTCTTTGGTCAACTTACTTCCACAACGGTTGCAATAGCAGGACTCAATGGAATTTGCGTGGCCGCAAACCGGACAATTAATCTGGTTGCGTGCCTGTGCCAGCTCCTCATTGATTACATCCAGCTGCTCATACAGCTCGTCGATGCAGCTGATACTCTCTCTAATCAGCTCTTTCGCATCATAACCAGCCTTATCCGCATCATATACGGTACGGCCCAATGCCTCCAAACGTCTGGAAATCTCACGGTTAACATCAGCGGCGCTGATTTTCAGCTTGGAAATATCCACCAGCTGTCCAGCTTTTTTTCCTACAACATTGGCAGCGGATTTTGCATTGACAACAACATCTTCAAAAAGGCCCATGATGTACACTCTCCTTTAACAATTCCATTTGAGGCAAATCTAGTCGCCTCTGATAACTGGAACTTTGTTGACTCAATTTTGACAAAGACCGACGGAAGGACAACAGCAACACTGCTGGCCTCCATCTTTATAAATCTTATTATAGAGCGTTTTACTATAAAAAACAAGAATTTCAGCGGAACATACTGTGAACATTCTATGAAAAAATTCATTCAATACAGCTAATCACAGGCTTTTCCGGCTCTGACTCTGATGAACCCAAAAATTCCCGGAGCATGGAATCCGCCGGGACAAGCGCCTCGTCAATCGGCTCAAAACGCATCAGGCGTGCTTCCAGATCCCGTGCCTTTTGGAAATAAGGGCTGTCGGGGGCAATGGCACGGAGCAGCGGAATCGCATACGTCCGAAGCACACCCATCTCATAAATATGGATGGAATTAACAGTCACATCGCTGCTGTGGCGATAAGGGCGGATATATTTGTTTTCGCCCGCCACCACATTGGGCCACATGGAAAGTGTCCTCTCTGGGGAGGTGCTGCGGAACTGATGGTCACGCACAATCCGCCGCACCAAGCGCAGATCCATGGGGGAAATCACCACGCCGTTGGCATCTTTTATCCCCTGTTTGACGCTGGTATAAATCTTCATCAAACGGTCGGCGGGAAGATGGCTGGTGAACACCGGGTTCAGCGCATGGATTCCCTCAATAATCGCCAGCATATTCTCCTTCAGCTCCACGGGTCGGGTGTAGTCTGCCGGACGGCGGATACTGAAATCAAACACCGGCATGTCACACCGCCCCAACCGAAGAAGATCACCCAGGCACTGTTTGGCTTTCTCCACATCCAACGCCTCTACCGATTCATAATCGTGGGTTCCGTCCGGCAAAAGGGGCGCCTGCCCCGCTCCCAGATAGAAATCATCCATGGAGATGATCACGCTCTCCTCGCCAAACTCCAAAAGCTCCCGCTGAAGCATGTGGGCGGTGGTAGTTTTTCCGCTGCTGCTGGGGCCGGAAAGCATCACGATCCGGCATTCTTTGCGCCGGGCAATCAGGCGGGCGATATTGTGGAGGTTATTGTGATAGGCGTCCTCCACTTCTTCGATCATCCTGACCGGGTCTTGCAGGGCGGCGTCGTTGATCTGTTCCAGATGGTTGACATATTTGAAGTAACTATTTGCAAAACTGCTCATATAATTTTTTCACCCCGTCTTTTCTTGCCAGTATTTCATCATAACGGCTGCAATATTCATATGAGTATTTGAAGTTAAAAATTCGGTCAAGCAGCTCCGAGTTGGGATCTTTTATTTTGGAAACTGCTCCGGCGCCACATGCCAGCACGGTGTGGGTTTCGTCCATCGTGATGATATTGTAAAAACACTCTGTCCCCGGCTTGGCCCAGCCCACATTTTCCAGATTCCCCACCATACGGCTCTGACGATAGAGATAATAGGGGGCATATCCGCTGCCTGTCAGATGCTGGTCGGCATAGTCCAGCATGGCGGCGGCTGTCTGGCCGTCGTTGTGGAATCGTTCCACATCCTCCTGCTGTATCATCCGGGCGGAATGTTTGAGCGCCAGTGAATGAACCGTGACGTTTTCCGGGTCAAGTTCGAGAATCCGGTCCAATGTGGCAGCAAAGCTCTCTGCCGTATCATCCGGCAGGCCGGCGATCAAGTCCATATTGATATTGTCAAAACCCATGCTGCGTGCCAGCTCATAGGCACGGATGGTATCCTCTGCCGAATGGCGGCGGCCAATCACTTCCAGCACATGGTCATTCAGGGTTTGCGGATTGATACTGATGCGGTTGATTCCACAATCCCGAAGCGCCTGCAATTTCTCCCGGTCAATGGTGTCCGGCCGCCCCGCCTCTACCGTAAATTCCCGGCAATGGCTCAAATCCCAGTGCTGCCGCACCGTCTGGATAAGCAGGGTGAGCTGTTCCGGGTTCAGGGTCGTTGGGGTTCCGCCGCCAATATATACCGATTCCAGCCGCAATCCCAGTTCTTTTGCCACCTTTGCGGTATAGGCTGCCTCGCCGCAAAGCTGCTCCACATATTGGGGAATCAGCCGGGCAGAGCGCTCTACGGTTTGAGAAACAAACGAGCAATAAGAGCAGCGTGTGGGGCAAAAAGGAATCGAAAGATACAGACTGCACGAATCGGGGCGGTTCTGTGCAATAAAGGGCAGCTGTGTTTCCATGGTACGGCGGGCAAGGCGGGTTTTTTCGGGAGAAACCAGCAGCTCCTGCTGAAAATACGCCATGGCTTCTTCTTCCCCCATCTGGGCGCAGAGCTGTCGCAGCAGCTTTACCGGGTGGATACCTGTGAGGATTCCCCATTTAGGGCGCACGCCGCAAAGCTCGGTGAGAATCTGGAACAGCAGCACCCCCATATACCGCTCATATTCTTTGCGGCGGGCAAAATCATCCAACATCAACAGCGGGGCGGCCGGAACCCTGTTTTCGGCTTCCCGGAACTGCTCCTCTATCCGAACCCAGGCGCAAAAACGGATTTCTCCTCCCTGTTCCAAAGCTCCGGTGTAGGCTCTGGCCTGCCGGCGGTCTTCTTCGGACAAAACCGATTCCTCCTCCGGGTGTCCCATCCTCACCTGGATTTTCTGATACGGGAAGAAAATCCGGCACAGGTTTTCCATCTCATAATGGCGGTCATGACCTTCTATCCATAAAATCATATTCCCATATCTCCCATCATATACGGATTCGTTGCCCGCTCCCTGTTCAAACTAGTGCTGGGGCCGTGACCGCAATAAACTTTGGCGTCCCCTTCCAGCCGGCTCAGCCTTTGAAGCGACTCACTGATCTGCGACCAGCTACCAGTGGGGAAATCCGTGCGCCCCATAGAGCCTGCCATCAGCGTGTCGCCGGTAAGGAGCGTTTCGCCGCAGCGGAAGCAGCAGCTCCCCGCCGTATGTCCGGGCGTATGCAGCACTTCCAGCACACTCTCCCCCACCATCACGGTATCGCCATCCTGCAAAAGTCTGCCGGTTTCAAAGGGCTGCACACTCAGCCCCATCATTCCCGAAAGATTCAGCTCCGGGCTGGTGGGGAATTTTTCCTCCGCCTGATGGAGATAGACTGGTGCGCCGGTTTTTTTCTGCACCTGTGCGGTGCCCAGAATATGGTCAAAGTGGCAATGGGTGAGCAGGATACAGGACACCTTCTTGCCCTCCAGCGCCACTTCCAATCGTTGATCCCAGAAGCCGGGGTCTACTACTGCTGAAATCCCGGTGGCGGAATCCGTCAACAGATAGCAGTTAGTAGGCATCATTCCGCCGGAAATCATTTCCACTTGCAGCATTGTCATCTTTCCTTTCTATACATTACAAAAAGGGCCGCTGCCCCAGGGCTTGTCTGAAAAAACAGAAACATCGTCTTTTTCCCCAATAGCGGCCGCTTTCTGCGTCAAAAATGCTCGGAATCCAGCAAGGATTCCTGCGCTTTTTTCCTTGAAAGCTCCTCGCTCTGGGGAAAAATCCGGCATTTCCTCTATTTTCAAACAAACCCTAAAAGACAGCAGCCCTGCCAATTTTATGAACGTTTCACCGACCGCACGCCGGTAATCCCCTTGAGGCGATCCATGACCGATTTCAGGTGATCCAGCCCATTGACCGTAAAGGTGGCGTAAATCACCGCCGAGCCGTCCTTTAACTCTCTGGAATTCAGTGAGTGCAGCGACAGACGCATGGCAAAAAGCTGTTGGGTCACATCAGCCAGCAGGCCGGAACGGTCGTCTGCGATAATTTCCAGCGTAGACTGGAACTGCTCTCGAACCTCTCCCTGCCAATGGGCGTGTACCCAGCGCTCCGGCTCCGGAGCGTCCTCAATGCGTGCCGGGACATTGGAGCAGCTGCGTTTATGGATAGAAACGCCAAATCCACGGGTAATAAACCCGATGATTTCATCGCCCGGAAGCGGGTTGCAGCACTTGGAAAATTTAATCAGGCAGTTGTCCACGCCCTCTACCAACACGCCGCCCACGGCTGTTTTGGCCTTGGGCTGAGGTTGAGCGGGCTGGGGGTGCTGGGCGTGCTGTGCCGCCGCCTCCTGTGCGGCTGCCTTTTTCGCCTTGTTATATTCCTCCCGGATGCGGGGCATCACCTTCCAGAGCTGGATTCCGCCATAGCCGATAGCCGCATACAAGTCGTCCAGCGTGGCGCAGCTTTTGCGCTTGCCCACCGTGTCCATCAGGTTTTGCAGCAGTTCGTCGGTCAATTCGATGTTGTTCCGGCGGAACTCCCTTTCCAGTTCGTTGCGCCCTTCTACGATGTTTTCTTCCCGGCGCTCCTTTTTAAACCATTGGCGGATTTTGTTTCTCGCCTCACTGGTTTTCACAATCTTGAGCCAGTCACGGCTGGGGCCATGCCCCACTTCTTTGGTGGTGAGGATTTCGATAATCTCACCAGTTTTCACTTTATAATCAATGGGAACGATTCTCTTATCCACCTTCGCCCCCACCATCCGGTTGCCAACGGCACTGTGGATAGCATAGGCAAAATCGATAACAGTAGAGCCGGTGGGCAGGCTGATTACCTGTCCCTTTGGAGTAAACACAAACACTTCTTCGGGCGCCAGATCGCTCTTGATGGCCCGGACAATGTCGGTAGCGTCCTCGTTCTCCTTCTGGTTTTCCAGCATCTGCCGAATCCAGATGAGCCGCTCATCCAGCGAGCTGCTGCGGGTCATGCCCAACTTGTATTTCCAGTGGGCGGCAATACCATATTCGGCAGTATAGTGCATCTCCCAGGTGCGAATCTGCACCTCAAAGGGAATCCCGTCCTCGCTGAGAACCGTAGTATGCAGCGACTGATACATGTTGGGTTTTGGCGTGGAGATATAGTCCTTAAAACGGTTTGGGATAGGGCGGAACATATCGTGAATCAAGCCCAGCACGTTATAGCAGTCCGTTACGGTATCCACAATGACCCGCACTGCATAAACGTCATAGATTTCCTCCATATCCTTGCCCTGGATAAACATCTTGCGGAAAATCCCGTTGATACTCTTTACCCGGCCTTCCAGATACACGTTGGGAATCATAGAGGAAACCCGCTGTTTGATCTCCTTTTTGGTTCTCTCAATAAAAGCAATACGGTCTTTGCTCTGCATAGCCAGTGTATCTTCGATTTCACGATAAGCAATCGGGTCAAGATATTGCAGTGAAAGATCCTCCAGCTCCTCTTTTACCGCCCGGATACCAAGACGGTGAGCGATGGGGGCATATACCTCCATACTTTCGAGGGCGGTATCCCGCTGCTTTTGCGGAGGCTTAAATTCCAGCGTCCGCATATTGTGCAGCCGGTCTGCCAGCTTGATGATGATGACCCGGATGTCCTCCGACATGGCAATGAGCATTTTCCGGATGTTTTCCGCCTGCTGCTCCTCACGGGAGGAATAGGGGATTTTTCCCAGCTTGGTAACGCCGTCAATCAGGTTGGCCACCTGCTGGTTAAACATCTTGCGGATATCCTCCAGTGTGTAGTCAGTATCCTCCACCACATCGTGCAGAAGGCCGCCCACCACCGACTCTGAATCCATTCCCAGTTCTACCAGAATACAGGCAACCGCCAGAGGATGGATGATATACGGCTCGCCCGAAAGACGCATTTGCCCTTCGTGTGCGCCGTTGGCCAGGCGGTATGCCTTGTCGATCATTTCCATGTCAAATTCACGTTCGGTTCCGTGAATCAGCTCCAGCAGCTCCTCGTAGCTTTGTCCATGCCTTACCGCCATATCAAGCACCCTCCTTTTTCATTTCTCTCGTCAGGCTTTCCAGTATGGGAGAAGCCGTTAAATCCACTTTTCCCTGTACCGGCGCCAAATGGATGGAAAAGCCTTCGTCCTTTCCATTTCGGAGAATCAGGCCCCGTTCTTCCATCACATCCAGCATCACCAGCAGTTTTCCCATATGCAGCTGCGGCAATCCCAAGCGGTACCAGAGAAACATCTCCGGCCCCCGCCAGCTTCCCCACTGGCGCAGGCTTCGATAGACCTGTGCAAAGTCCTCCCGGCTCGGCAAAAGCTGCTGCCCTTCTCCATAACGGAAACCCTCTCCCCTACGGAATTGTTCATACAGGCGCTGCTGCCGCAAGAGGGCGGGAAAATCGGAATTAGATGGCCGACATTCCCGAATCAAAACACTCAGCTGCTTTTCTCCACGGAATTCCCTGGCATCCAGAGAAACCGCCAAATCCATCTCGTCCCCAATCCGATAAGGGAAATCTTCCGCTGTGGTGCCAAACTTCATACAATGCACCACGGCATCTTTTTTTCGAAACGTCAGCCGCAGATGTTTTCCGCCGCCAACCGGTGTGATTTCTTCCAATTTCATATGATACAGCCCAAACAGCGGCGGCGGATTCCCCTCGCCAAAAGGTTCGAGCATTTCCAGTGCTTCAGGCATATCCACCCGCAATGCCTCCGGGTTCAGCTTGCAGTCCAGCGTAATCGATGGAATCGGCATTTCCGACTGCTGAGCGGCAAACTCGTTGATTTTTTGGCGGAACAACGCCACATTTTCTGCCGGGAGCGATAACCCGGCTGCCATCAGATGGCCGCCATATTTCGTAAGAAGGGGGGCACAGCTGTCTACCGCATCAAACAGGGAAAATCCCTCTACACTGCGCCCGGAGCCTTTGGCTTCGTTTCCGGTAACCGAAATCACCATGCAGGGCTTTCCATACCGCTCTACCAGCCGGGCGGCCACAATTCCAATCACCCCATGATGCCAGCCTTCGCCGTCTACCACCAGAACCCGATCCAAGAGGCGCTCCGGCTCTTTTTGCAGCTGCTCCACAACCTTTTCCATAATTTCGACTTCCGCAGCACGGCGGCGGTCATTATCCTCACAGATATCTGCCGCCAAGCTGGCCGCTTCTTCTGCATCCTCACTGGTCAAAAGGCTCACAGCACGGCTGGGGGAGCCCATACGCCCGGTGGCGTTGATTCGGGGCACCAGCGTAAACGCCACATTGACAGCTGTCATTACCCGTCCCTGCATCGAGGCATCCGCCAGCAGGGCACGCAGCCCCTCCCGCTCCGGCTCCTGAAGCAGCTTCAGTCCTGCTTTTACCAGCATTCGGTTTTCACCGGTTAGCGGCACTACATCTCCGATAGTACCAATCGCCGCCAGGTCTGCATAATTTTCCAGCAGGCTTTGCGGGTCGCCATCCTCCATCTCCAGCGCCATCATCAGCTGAAATGCCACGCCCACGCCCGAAAACTCACGATAGGGGCAATAACTATCCTTCCGCCATGCGTCTACCACGGCCACAGCCTCCGGCAACGTGCTTTGTGGGCGGTGGTGGTCGGTGATAATCACATCCATCCCCAATTCTTTTGCCCGCAACGTTTCCCGGTGAGAAGAAATGCCATTATCGACTGTTACGATCAGCCGCACTCCCTGCGCTGCCAGCTTTTCCACAGCACCGAGATTCATTCCATAGCCTTCCCCTTCCCGTTCCGGGATATAATACAACACATCTGCTCCACAAGTTTGCAGATAGGAAAACAGCATCGAAGTCGCAGTCACACCGTCGGCATCGTAGTCGCCATATACCGCAATTTTCTCAAAATTATCAATTGCCTCTCGCAGCCGTGTAACCGCCCGCTCCATATCCGGCAAAAGATAAGGGTCAGAAAGCGTATCGTTTCCCTGCAACAGTGCCAGCGCTTCTTCCGGCGTATGAAACCCACGAATATCCAACATCATGGCAAGGAAAAAAGGGATTCCGGTCTGTTCCGCAATCCTTACCGCATTTTCTTTATTCATAGGACGTACATTCCAATTCTTCACCTGCAACAACGATCCACCGCTCTTCCCACACTGAATAATCCAGCATATTTTTCATATTGTACCATTTTCAATCCTTCAATTCAATAGAAACGGCATCAATCCCGTTGATTTCCACAAAACATCTCATCAAAAAACAGGGAAAGCCCTATAAAAGAGCTTTCCCTGTTTGGATATTTATCAACCACCCAGCTATTTTTTCTCCACCAAAACGCTGACTGTGTATTTCCCATAGACCCAACAGCCTGTGGCGTCTGTAAACGCTACCCGAATCGGCATTTTTACCGTTCCCGAAACGTCCGTCTGTCCGGCCATATCCAGCATCGCATACACATCATCGGAGGTGAGCTGTGAAACCTGCGCTTCCGGCCCAACAGAATCAATCTGAATGCTGTCTGTCAACACCTTTACTTTTTGGGTATCCGACTGGTTTTTGACTGTGATATTTTTTGACATCAGTTCCAATTTCTTTTCGGAATAATCTTTGAGATCCACCTTCACTTCCACATCCCAGGTATTGCTGATATTTTTAAACCCAGCCGGTAACGTGACTGTTTTGGTAAAAGTCGTATTGCTGAGGTTCACCGCAGAAAAGTCTACCGGGTCAAGTGTGATGTCCGACAGATTCTTCAAAGCATCCTCTGGTCCTGCCACAACAATCGTTTCGGGGGTTACCGACATCCGGCTCTGTGCAAACACGCTGGGAGCGTTTACCGCACTGGGCACCAGCTCAATTGTCTGTCTTGGGAATACCGAAACCGTTGCATCCACTTCTTTCACGCTGTATTCCAGATACTGGTCTTCTACTTTAGCGCCATTTTCGTCATAAGCCACCAGCTTGCACTGAAACACCTTGGTAGAGGTCAACACTTCGTCAGTACTGTATTCCGCTACTACCCGGCTTACTTTACTCACAGAACTGGCCGGGCCGGAGATGGTAACAGAATCCGTGCTCAGCGTAGGCGTATTATAAAAATACTGGTCGTTAAACCCATATTTGATATTGCTTTCAATGTCAAAAGAAGTTTCTTTGTATTTATCCACCAGAACGGTTACCTCTTTCGGATACACCGATACCAGCTGATAATCCGAAAGCTGGTTGGTTACCTTTTCGGGCGTAAGCGGAAGGGTGTATTCCATCATTCCTTTGGAAAGAGTACTGATTCCACTGGGGGACAGACTGGCAACTGCCTTGATATCGGCCGATGTGAGGCGGTTAACAATGATACTGTTACCGGTTACCGATACCGTGGCTTCTGTAACAGACTGGTCAAACACTTTCAGGTTTTCTTCCTGTGCCGAAGCGGAAAGTTCCACTTCGACCGGGACATTGGTGATTTCCCAGGGACGTTCTGTGGTATTGGTAGCCGCCATGATAAACCACAGTATCAGAGCGCATACCACCGAAAAGACCATTACAAAATGATTATTATAAAACAGCTCTGAAATCTTCAGACGCTTCTTTTTCTTTTCCGAAGTTTCTCCCTTCTCATCAGAAGGTTGTTTTTTCTTTTTCCAAAACCAATTCATTCTTTTTTCCCCCTCCTTCTGCTGAACAAACCTGTCTTTTTCTCTCCATTGCTTTCCGGAAGGGTCAGTGTCTGTAAAGCGCTGACCAGCGTTTCTCTGGTATAATTCCGGGTCAGAATCCCGTTAACTGCAATCGAAATCTGTCCGGTTTCTTCCGAAACCACCACAACCACTGCATCCGAATTTTCACTCATTCCGATAGCCGCCCGATGGCGGGTTCCCAAATCGATACTGATACTGTCATTCTTCGTCAGAGGCAGGATACATCCGGCTGCATAGACCATCCCATCACGCATCACCATCGCACCGTCGTGCAAAGGCGCCTTATTAAAGAAAATGTTGGAGATAATGGCCGGGGTCGGCTCCGCATTGACAATCGTACCGGTATCCACGATTTCCTTGAGCTTGGTTTTCCGCTCAAACACAATCAGTGCGCCCATCTTTTGTCTTTGCAGCGTAATGCAGGAATCCGCTACTGCACAAATACCACGCCGCTGGTTTTGCAGCTCCGTTTCGGCGTCTTTTGGCGCCGCTGCCAGTGAAAGCGGCTTGCTCACGCCATTGCGCCCCATCTGCTCCAGCGCCCGGCGCAACTCCGGCTGAAAGACGATAAACAACGCCACGATGGTAAACTGGAAAAACATCGTGAGAAGCGCCTTCATCATTCGCAAATCCAGATAGTTGGATACGCCAAACACGACCACCACCAACAGCAGACCCTTGACAAGCTGTTCTGCCCGTGATTCCCGAACCAGCTTGATGCCACTATATATGATAAACGAAACTGCCAGGACATCCAGTGCATCTACCAGCTTGAACTGGCGCACCATAATCATAAACAATTCCCAAAATTGCTGGATTGCTTCCATAACATGTTTCATCCTTCCCGCTTGTCAATTCCAAACTGTAACCCCTAACTAATCGGGATTCAGAATTATTCGTGCCTTCCTATTGAATATCAGAGCACATACGATCTTTCATTTTTATTCTACCATATCCTGATATAGATTCAATCATTTTGAGAAATTTCTATGAATAACCTTTGAAAACCCGGATATCACTTGATTGATTTCAGCAATATTGCTAAACGCCGAGGGAGCCAACCGAATTGTCCCCTGCTCCAGCGTTCCCATGGCACGATGGGCTGCCGGTGCACAGTGCAGCCCTGCTCGCACTGCTATCCCATACCGTCCCAGCTGCATCCCGACTTCCTCGCTGCTCATCCCCTCAATATTACACGAAAGAACCGGGGCAAAATACAGTGGCTCTGGCCGTGGGGTATACAAAACGACATGTGGTATCCGGCTCAACCGATCATATAGCTGCTGCACATACTGCATTTCGTGGCGGAAAATGCTTTCCTGCCGCTGGCGAACAAACGATATACCTGCCCGCAGGCCGCAGATGCCGGGGACATTAACAGTCCCGCTTTCAAACCGGTCCGGCATATCCTCCGGCTGTTCCAGCTCCATGGAGTTGCTGCCGGTACCGCCCTGAAGAATGGTTGATAATTCCGAACCTCTGGCGGTAATCAAAGCGCCTGTCCCCATGGGGCCATAAAGCCCCTTGTGTCCGGCCACACAGAGAAAATCAATTCCCATTTCCTGCATATGAAGCGGAAGCACGCCGGCGCTCTGGGCGCAATCTACTGCAAAAGGAATCTGATATTCTTTTGCCAACGCACCAATCCGCTCAATGGGCAATCTGGCTCCCCACACATTGGAAGCATGCGTACACACAATCAGACGGGTTCGGCCATTGAGCGCCTTGCGAAAAGCGTCTACGGTTGCGTCATGGTCGCCAATCGTCACATGCGCCTCCGTAACTGTGATGCCGTTTGCCTTCATGGCTTCCAGAGGCCGCATCACCGCATTATGCTCCAAGTCAGAAGTCACCACATGGTCTCCCGGCTTCAGCCAGCCCTTGAGTACCATGTTGACCGCTTGGGTGCAGTTTAATACAAATGCAACGTTTTCAGGCCCCGGACCGCCCAAAAACTCCGAAAGTTCTTTCCGACAGGCATACACCTGTTCAGAAGACGCCATGCTCATAGGATACCCACTTCGTCCGGGATTTGCCCCAAATCGCTGCAAGGCAGATGAAACCGAGTTTCTCACCACAACTGGTTTTGGAAAAGTGGTGGCGGCATTATCCAAATAAATCATCGTAGATCTGCCCTTTCCAACCTGCCCAGAATTCTAATGTTGGCCTTGCGGAGAATCTGCTCCGCCTCATCGGTCCGTTCCGGCACATACAGGCTATACCCACACCCCGCTCTGCTTGAACGGGTACTGCGTTCTACATAGGCTTTGATCCCATATCGAAACAGAAGCTCCCTGCTTTTCATAGCGTATGTGACGGAACTGACCTGTATCACAGGTTTTCCCATCCAAATAACCACCTCTCTGAAAACTGGCGGGGCAAAGCCTCCGCCTTTACAGAGTATGCAGCTTCTCCGGTTTTGTCCACTTTCACAAAATCATCCTGCAAATTTTAAAACACCAGCAGCTGCTGAGCGGATGTCCGGCCAACACCGAAACAGTGGTTATCCTCGATTATAGCAGCAGGCAGACACAATGAGCGGCAATTCCCTCGCCAGCCCCGGTAAAGCCAAGCCCTTCTTCTGTGGTCGCCTTTACACTTACCTGATCCGGGGATATTCCACAGGCGGCAGCCAGATTTTCCCGCATTTTTTCAATATGAGGGCGGAACTTCGGGGCCTGCGCTAAAATGGTGGCATCCAGATTTCCGATCTCATATCCTTTTTGGCGAACAACCCGGCAAACCTCCTGCAGCAGCTTCAGACTATCGGCTCCGCAATACGCCGGGTCGGTATCCGGGAAGAGCTTTCCAATATCGCCCAACGCAGCCGCTCCCAAAAGAGCGTCACATACAGCGTGCGATAGAACATCTGCGTCAGAGTGGCCGAGAAGCCCTTTCTCCCAGGGGATCTCCACCCCGCCGATGATTAATTTCCGTCCCGTTACCAGACGATGCACGTCATAGCCATGGCCAATTCTCATGGAATCACCCTTTCTATGTTGCTTTTCTTCCCGAAGAAAGCTTTCTGCCAACACTAAATCTTCTGGTGTAGTAATTTTACTGTTTCTGCGGCTGCCCATACACAAATGGACAATTCGGCCCACATATTCCATCAACTGGCAATCGTCCGTAAAGTCTTTTCCGTCCCGCTCGGCTTTCTCCATAGCATCAAGATACTCTTTCCGCCAGAACACCTGCGGCGTTTGCACCGCTCTAAGGCGGCTCCGATCCGGCGTTGCCGTTACCTGTTCCTGTGAATCCACTTCTTTTATCGTATCCACCGCAGGGATGGCCAGAGAAGAAGCGCCCCAACGCTCACAGTCTTCCACTACTCGGTCAATTTCTTCGGGCGTCACCAGTGGTCGGGCGCCGTCATGTATAGCGATGAGCTCAGCTTCCCCAGCAGCCAACACCCCGGCCTTCACTGATTGCTGTCTGGTTTTTCCGCCGGGAACGATTTTCGTCACCTTGGGAAACTCGGCTGCGATTTTTTGAATCTCCCCGGTGTCCTCCTCCCGGCAGACCAACACCACACGGTTGATTCGAACAGAAGACTCAAATGCCTGGAGTGTATAAGACAGTAACGGCTTGCCGCAAAGCTCCATCAACTGTTTCGGGATTTTTCCTCCCATACGGGAAGAACTGCCTGCTGCCACAATGATGGCACATACACACGC
Source organism: Candidatus Heritagella gallinarum (assembly GCA_904394685.1). Classification (GTDB taxonomy): domain Bacteria; phylum Bacillota; class Clostridia; order Oscillospirales; family Acutalibacteraceae; genus Heritagella_A; species Heritagella_A gallinarum. The sequence goes on along the minus strand of CAJFNK010000015.1, from coordinate 5,879 downwards.
TGCCTGTTCCATGCCTGATCCGTCCTTTCTTTGTTTGCGGGGCAAATGGCTTGACAAACATTTGTCCGCAAACAGGCTTTTTCTATTATAGCCTGTTTACAGTCAAACGGCAATTTACAATCCTGTTACCGAAGTATCAGAACCGTCATATAATTCCGGGGCTAAACAAAAAGCCGCATGATACCAGCCGTTTTTGGGCTTGATTCATGCAGCTTTTTATACTGTGGCGTTTCTCCGCAAAGGCCACAGTGATTTTCTCTTAATCCAACTTACGGATAACCTTACAGGGATTACCGACTGCCAAAGAATTGGGCGGGATATCTTTTGTAACAACACTACCCGCACCGATGATGCTGTTTTCTCCAATCGTAACGCCTGGTAATATCATAGCGCCCGTACAGATCCACACATTATCGCCAATATTTACCGGATGGGTGTATTCCAAACCTTTTATGCGTTCTTCAACATTCATCGAATGTTCTTCTGTAATAACACAAACATTGGGGGCGATAAACACATTATTTCCGATTGTGATTTTTCCGCTATCCATAAATTTGCAATTTACATTCAGGAAAAAGTTATCTCCGACTGTGGTATTATATCCGTATGTGCAAAAAAAGGCTGTTCTACAACGCAGTTCTCCCCAACTTTTCCAAGCAAACTGCGAATCGCAGTTTGCCGAGCCTCATAATCCAACGGATGTATATTGTTATATTCGTGCAGTTTTTCCACTGTAATCTTACGATCTTCAACTAATTCCAAATCACCGGGTTGATACAATAACTCAGCATAAGACTTTTCTTTTTCTGTCATCGTCATTACCCTCTTGTTAGAATATATAAAATTATAAAGGTAAAATACAAAAATAGGGTTGACACATCACGGTCAACCCTTATTTGGAGCAGAAGACGGGAATCGAACCCGCATTCTTAGCTTGGGAAGCTGGTCAAAAACAAGCATTTGTCCGCATAAATACTGGGTTTTTATTTTTGTTTGACTTGCATTTGACTTGCATCGTCAGAAAGATATGCGTCCAGCTTATCCATGCTGCGGCGCTTATGCTGCTGATCCAGATGGGTGTATATTTTGAGTGTGGTGGTCACATCAGCATGGCCCATCTGGGCGCAAGCCTGTACTGCATCCACTCCCGCAAAGTACATCAATGTGCAGAACGTATGCCGGAGCCAGTGGAGCGTGATCGGTGGAATTGTCATATCCAGCTTGTGGCGCCCAGGCTTTTTCATGCGTTCCAGATCGGCAGGGGTGCGCTGTCCATATTTGCGATTCAGCTCCGCCATATAAGATTGCCAGACGGCTTTCCATGCGCTGGCGGTCATCATACGGCCCGATGCAGAGGGATACACAAGGAGATTGGAGCGGGGGAGAGTGTCTAGGTAGTCCGCCAGCTTTCGAGGGATATATACCACTCGCATACCAGCAGCAGATTTTGTCATGTTGCGGATATAGGCTTTTCCATCAGGTGGGTACTCCACGGTTTTGTTAACGGTGATCGTCTGATTGACGGTATCCACATCCGCCCAGGTGAGGGCCGAAAGTTCCCCGCGCCGCAGGCCGGACAGCATCATAATGATAGCAGCTGGCTGCGCACGATGCGGCGTATCCCAAATCCACCGCTGTTCTTCCTCCGTCAAAGCTCTGCGTTTCTCTGCTGGTTGTCCCATGCCGGAAAGCTGCACCAGCTTGGCGGGATTGATCTGTATCGCTCGTCCTACTGCCCGCTCCATAATCTGGGTGATGACGGAACGGTAAAAATTGATTGTTCGGGTTGCATATCCGTTTTCCTGCATCCACAGGAGCGCCCGCTCAATATCGTCGGCCCGTACATCTGATATGGAGTATAGAGCAAACTGTTCCTTCCACCACTCTATAGTATGATAATAGTTTTGCTTTTGTCCTTGCGTGACACCAGAGGCGTTTTTAATCCGATACAAGTCATCTGCCCACTGGGAAAATTTATCACGTTGTGCGGCGATATCAAGCCCTTTTCCCATCATTTCCCGGATTTCTTCGGCTTTCAGCTCCACTTCTTTGGGTGTGGCGCCATACACGGATTTATATTTCCGCTTACCGTCCACCATACCCAGATAGATTTGCATCATGTATCGCCCGTCCGGACGTTTTTTCACTCTGGATTTCGCCATAAAAAACACCTCCAAGGTATGACTTGCCAAGCCTACCCTGGAAGTGGTATAATCACATTGTCTTGGATGGGTTATACCGCTTTAGGTAAGCTCGTTCTATTGCCGCTCGTTCCTGCGCCAACAGGAGCGGGCGGTTTTTTATTATTCTACAGAAACATCAAAAATATAGGCTTCAAAATCTTCGTCATAATCATCCGAATGGGCTTCTAAAAATACTTGGAAATCCGCTTGATCTATGGCGGGGAATGTAATAATTCCTTCTGTGGTGACACCAGGAAGCAAACCTGACTGAATTTCTGGATAATCGGCATCGTGGTTTGTTTCTTCTTCGTACTGCCTACCGTTTTGAACTAACTTTGCATTGAAAGAATACAAATTAAATGTGGCTTTTCCTGCGTTTTCTACTTTAAAATATAGCCGAGTTTCTTTTTTGGCAAATTCAACCTTTGTCAGCGATACTGTATAATTGTACTGAGTTATGGAAGTGTCTATTGGCGTAATGGTTTTCAAAGCTGGTGAAACAACTTCGGCGTAAGAGGATTTTTCCAATGTATCAGCAACAATCAGTGGCACTGAGACTGAACCTCCAAAAACATTTGAACCTTCAAAAGTACCTTTAACGATTCCTGTTACTTTGATATAATCGTTGCTTTGCAAATCAAAAGCAGGATCAAAATACGCTATAACTGTGTTTAAATCATGATTTTCTGTATCATGGAACATCTGAAAATAGACGCCGTCTTTATCTGTTTCAGGGCTAGAAAACACCTTTCCAGTTAACGTCACCGTTCTATCGACAAACTTTTCCGGATTGCTATACATTTCCTTGATTTCAGAATCAGATAAGGCTTCAGTTTTCTGGGGTTGGCTCATGGATACTTCGTCAAACCCGCTTAAATCCGTGGACGTACAGGCCGCAACTCCGAGACAAAGTCCTGCTGAAACAAGTATCGCTAAAATCTTTTTCATGCTCTATACTCCTAAAAATAAATATTTATTAGCACATCTTTTGCGAATCAACCTACCTCCATTTCCTCCTCGGAAATGGAATCACATTTTTTATATTTTGGTATGTACGTCATTTCCTCTGCCCGATCAGCAAGAGCATCCTTGCCTTCTTCGTTCAGTTGATGATAGTTTCCTATGATACAATCTAATCTTTTATCCCCTGTATCTGCTTCGGCGGGTGCGGGGGATTTTTCTATTCCCAGTATGTAGTCGGTAGTTACTCCAAATTTTTTTGCTATTTCGATAATATAGGTGTGCCCGGGTTCTCTTTCACCCGTTTCGTATTTTGTAACGGTAGCATACGGTCTACCAAGTTCTTCAGCCAGTTTTTTTCTGGTATATCCATTTGCTTCCCGTATTTCCACCAATCTTTCAGGTATTCCCATCAATTCAACCTCCTTCTGTTATGTATTATAGAACACGCTGAAATGGTTGTCAATAATATTTAACCCGAATTGGGTTATTTTTTTTATAAATCGGCTTGACATTAGTACAAATTGGGTTTATAATCATATTGCGATTAACCCATAACGGGTGAAAAGGTGGTGAAAATATGTTTCCGAATATCGATGCTGAGAGGGCAAGACTGGGAATGTCCAAATCTGATTTAGCTAAGGAATTGGGCGTTTCATACAGCACTATCAAGTCATGGATGAATGGAAAGACTGATATGCCATGTTCCAAGGTAATCGCCATGACCAAGCTCTTCGGTGTGTCGTCCGATTACCTGCTTGGTCTCACCCAACACGAGCCGAAGCTAGCGTGAGAAAGGAGGAAATACAGTTGAACGAGAAAGATATTGTAGAAGTCGACGGCGTCCAGGTATTTTCTGCAAAATGGATTTTTGGACAAATGCAAGCTATGGGATGTCAAATCGACCGAGCAAACTTAAAAGCCAATATTGCTATTGGGTTGGTTGTGGTGCGGTTTCTGGTTGATCTGATTAAGGCACTTATTTGAAAATGCTGATAATCAAGGCAGCAACAGAAATTATGGTAGGGATTGACCATTGCCACAAACGGTCAAATCGATCATCCAAAACCTTCCTACCTTTTGGGCTTACCCAAAAAGTTTCGTCACTAAATAAAACAAAATTTCCGTCTTTGAAATTTGTATAAGCGCCATCATTTTTTATGGCAATCAGGTAATCAGCCAAACACAAATTGATTATCAGCATCGAATCCGCAAATTCCCCGAATTTTTTCTGAATATCAGAAAGGCGATCATATGGATGCCACTTGATATATCTCAATAGTTTGACTGTTTTTCTGTCAAAGAAAATTTCTGGAGTTTTCAAAATATCACCTCCCTTCTGCCGCTATTATAGCGCAAAAGTGGGGAGAACGAAAGAAAGGAAGTGCAAATCATGGCAAGCAAAAAGAAAGAATTTCGACCCCTCTGCCGTGTAGACCCCGCGAAGGTGGAGGACATGCAGCAGATGGCAGACGCGCTCAAAGAGCTGGATACTCAACAGCTGGCCTATATTTCCGGCGCCATCCAGATGGCCCGGATGATGGGTAACATGAAAAAGCGCTCTACCGGTCAGACCGAACCGAAGCCAGCGTGAGAAAGGAGGCATAAAGATGGAAGTAAAATCCAATTTTTGTAACGAGGAGGCTATGCAAAAAAAGCAGCCCGATACCGTATTGATCGACGGTTACGAGCTGCCTACCTACCAAAAACACTGGAAAGACCGAGTGAAGATTGAAAATAAAATTTCGATTTTACGAGTCGTTTCCATGGTACAAGGGCTGGCTATTTTGATCCTTGCAGCAGCGCTATTATGGAAATAACTAAAGACAGTAAAGAAATGACTGCTGCAAAAAAGTCTACCCACTTATCAGCAATATACCTCAGAATCTCTTCACGGCGATAATATTTCCAATTAAGACCTTTATAAGAAAGATGGAACCCAGCTTTCCTGTCGCCTGCTTTTTGATATTCAAGGTATCCGTTTTCTACTAAAAATTTGGATGCTGCCCTGATATCTTCGACAGGCATGGATAGTTTTTGAGCCATATCTTCTATGGAAATGTCAGCCAATCCAACCCAAGCGGGATCATAAGCGCAAATGTATTGTGTGCCCTTCCCACCTTTTATAAGGGTTTGTAGGATTTTTTTACAAGTTTTATTCATTCTTATCACCTCCTTCCTGCCGCTATTATAGCGCAAACGCAGCAGAAAGGAAATGCTACTCCACCAATCCGAAGTGAGAAAGGAGGATAGGATGACTATCATCATTGAAGCCGAGCCTAAAGAAATAGCCGCCCTTGTAGTAGCGATACAAGAGCGGCGAGAGCGTGAAGACAGACTGGCCTCAGAAATCATCAGTCGTCTTCAAGATGCAGTAGACCAACAGCCAGAACTACAGCCAGAAGTATTTCGGCTGTAGTTCTGGCTGCTATCGCAGGAATAGAGATTGCGATTTCGGCTATCATTTTTTCATACGAATTATCATTTTTAGCTTCTTGAATAGCATCGTTTAATTTTTCAAGTTCCTTTTGAGATACCGAATTAACAATCTCTGCAAATTCAGAACGCTTCAAAATATCACCTCCTTCCCGCTTTATTATAGCGCACGCATAGCGGGAAAGAAAGCGTAAACATCCCGAACCGAAGCCAGCATAATAACCGCCGTATGGCGGGGAAAGGAGAAAGCGAAAGTGAAATACACCAAAAAGAATATCGTTAACGATGTGATGATTGCTG
>CAJFNK010000014.1 GCA_904394685.1 Candidatus Heritagella gallinarum | reverse complement strand
CGTTTGGACATAGAAATAGCCCCCTTAGTCTAGTCTCGAAAACTTTTGTTTTTTCGAGTGTCTACTCTAAGGGGACTATATCAAAATCAAAACTACATCAAGGGGAATTGCTTTATTTACATATTTTACGGAACTCGTACCGTATCAAAACACATTGTGCTTTTATTCTGCGGGAACGCCTTCCACCATCTCAGGTGCCTTTTCCAGCAGGACGCTGAGAGCAGCTTTGTCTGCTACGACTGTCACATCGTTATGCAGCTGCAGAACAGAAGCCGGAACGCCGGGGACAATGGGTCCAGCTGCCATCTGATAAATGATGGGAGCCTTTTCTTCGCCAGAGGCAATCAGAAGAATTTTCTTGGCGCTCATGATAGTTTTGATACCCATGGTATACGCATGAGTGGGAACGTCTTCTTTGCAGGCAAAGAAGCGGGTATTGGCTTCAATGGTACGCTCGGTCAGGGCGACGCAGTGGGTTCCTTTTGCAAAAGCGTCAGCAGGCTCGTTAAAGCCGATATGGCCGTTATGGCCGATTCCCAGCAGCTGGATATCCACACCGCCCAGTGCTTTTACTGCCTCGTCATAACGCTTGCACTCTGCTTCAGCATCGGGGTTGGTACCATCGGGAATGTTGGTGTTCTTCATATCAATATTGATATGCTTGAACAGGTTCTCATACATAAAATAAGCATAGCTCTGGTCGTTGTCCTTGGTCAGGCCGCAGTATTCGTCCAGGTTAGCGGCGTGGCAGCGGGAAAAATCCAGATCGCCTTTCTCATATCCCTCGATCAGGCATTTATAGGTTCCGAGCGGGCTGGAACCTGTTGCCAGTCCCAGAACACTGTCGGGCTTGAGGATCACCTGGGCAGCGATGATGTTGGCGGCCTTACGGCTCAGCTCATTGTAATCGGCAGCATACAGAATTCTCATAGCAATTTCTCCTTTTATAATAGATTATTGTAACTTCCAGCAGGAATCATCTCCCGCTGGCAGGATTACGCTTCTTCAGATTTCTCCAATTCTTTTTGCAGAGCATCTTCAATGGGGTCAAGAATCTGACGGTTTCCTTCAGCCAGATAGCGGATCGCCTCTATCCCTCTTTCCGGATGTCCAAAATACCGGGCGCACAGATTCGCCCGCTTTTGAACTACTGAAACCCGTTCTTCCTCCGGTGCTTTTGCTGCCTGTTGCAACATTGCCACTGTCCCCTCTTTAAACCAGATGGCAATCTGCTCCAGATCATCCTGAGGCTTGGGATGTTTCGTCCAGCTTTCCTGCTTCTTCTCTTTATCTTTTTTCTTCTTGAGCTTTTTTACATCCTCTTTGGAATATCCATGTCCCAACAGGAACTCCTGCACACCGGCATAAGCATAGTGCGGGGTTTGCTGCGTGCGATAATGGACATAACACTGAATCCGTTTCCAAACCTGATAAGCAGAATCCGGGTCTTCTCCCTGTAAAACCCTATCCACCTGCTCCTGACAATCGTGGATAAAATACCGAAGAATCTTACGGATGACCGATTCACGGTTCTCACTGGGAAGGCTGGTTTCCTGTAAAAGCACCTTTCCTTCCAGCAACACTTTTTGCAGCTTTTTCCGTTTCAGAACTCCCGGGGGGAATGCGGCCCCAAACATCAGATTCTGTGGCAGGAACAGACTTCTCGCACCATCCCGAACCTTTTGAGCCGAAAGCAAGCCTTTTGGCTCCCGAAGGGTCACTTCCAAGCTGTCATCCATCCAGAATTCACGAACCCGCTCCATCATCCATGTTGCAGGATCTTCTGGAACCGTTTTTTTCCATGCAATCCACTGCGCCAGCAGCGGCTCCAGCTCTGTACTCTCCTTCAAGCGGGAAAGACAGGAAAAGCAATTTCGCAAGCTGGAGATCAAGTCTTCTGCCTGACATTCATATGTAATCAAAAGCCGGGAAGCCGCCGGATAGGTTTCGAGCCGGCTGTTTATCGAAATCTGGTCAAGAGCCCGGTGCAGGGGGCTTTCCAGTCCGCCACGGCCTGCAAGCCAATCACACCAGAAATGCGCCACCCATTTTGGAACAGAACGATTTACGTCAAACGAAAACTCCACCGATGTGGTTTCGGCAGGAATATCAATCAAATACTCGGTGCGCTTTTTACGGCACCCAAATTCATCAGGCAGCTTGTACTTTTTCTTTTTGGCGGCTTTGCACTCCCATCCAGCCAAACACATTCTGGCCTTTTGAAGCTGCTCTGTGGAAAAATCTCCGGCCAGTATGCAAAGCGCCGGCCCATCCGCCACCATTTCATCTCTCCACTTATTCAGCTGCTTTACAGTCAATTTTGAGGCATCCTGATTACAGCAGGCTGGCAGTTCATAACCGCTTCCATGCCAGTATTCCCGGAACAAAACCTGCTCAATCTGACTGCCTGAATTTTCAGAGTTTCCTTGTTCAATGCTAAAATTACTTTTTTCCAGTGACTCCTGTGTACACGATTGGGAACGGAGAACATTGGGAAAACGGGATAATAGAGTTTCCAGCTGGGGCAAATCTGATACCGCTACAAAACCGGTATAGTCCCTGGTCACGTCCGACTGCCAGACATTGGGACCTGAGGTGCCGTTTAAGCCCACCGCCATAGACTGCGCCCAAAGCGAAGCCACTCCGGCTCTGTCTTCCGGCTCATCCATCTGGCCTTTTGGAAAATAAATTCCGATACAGGCCTTTTCCATGATAGGAAAACGGGCAATTATCAATTGTATACCGTTTTTCAATTTTTCACATTCCCATTTCATCAAGGTGTCCTCTCCTTTTCTCAGTACCAATGATTCATGATGGAGCCCTTATCTTCAGACTACCTGATTTTTCCAAAAATGTAAAGGTTTTTGCGAAAAAAACAAACAAATAATCAAAATAATAGTAAAAAACGCTCTTGTGCTTACGATTCTTTGCCAAATACCTGCTGTGTAATCTTTCTGCCGGTCGGTGTATCGGCCAAACCGCCTTCTGCTGTTTCCCGAAGGGAGGCCGGCATGGTATTCCCAATACGCTTCATGGCCAGAATCACCTCGTCAGCCGGGATTGCGCTGCTGACCCCGGAAAGGGCCATTTCGGCCGCTGCCAGCGCATTTACTACGCCCATGGCGTTGCGCTTTACACAGGGAACCTCCACCAGACCCGCCACAGGGTCACACACCAAGCCCAATACATTTTTTAAGGCAATAGCGCAAGCAGAAGCACACATTGCGGGCGTTCCGCCTGCCAGCTCGGTGATGGCGGCGGCGGCCATAGCAGAAGCACTTCCTACCTCTGCCTGACATCCCCCCTGCGCACCGGAAACCGTTGCGTTAGAAGCGATTACGATTCCAAATCCCGCCGCTGTAAACAGCGCCATAACCGCTTTTTCCTCCGGCAGTTTTTTCTCCTCCATCACGGTGAGAAGGGCAGCAGGCAAAATGCCACAGGAGCCTGCTGTGGGCGCTGCCACAATCCTGCCCATACAGGCATTGCACTCCGATACCGACAGCGCCCTTGCCACTGCCTTGCCAAAAAAGGAGCCGCAAAGGCTCTCTCCTGCCTGAGCACGTTTCATAACTTTGGCAGCAGCGCCGCCGGTCAAGCCACTGGTAGAACGCAGCTCCGGATTCTCCCCTTCTATTGCAGATTCACGCATGATGTCCAGCGTCTGCTTCATTTTGTCAAACAGTTCCTGCTCCGGCTTTTCCTGCTCCTGCGCCTGACTTTCCAGAATGATTTGAGAAATCGTCTTTCCCTCTTTTTCCGCTTTTTCTACATATCCAGCTATACTTGGCACTGTTTTTCCTCCCTTGATTTCTGTTATGAAGGCAAAATCAGCACACAACGGCTGATCTGTGGAAAGCAGCGAATCCCCTGCGTGACCTTCTCATCTGGGGCCTCATCCAGTTCCAGCGTCATCAAAGCTGTATCGCCCTTCTTCTTGCGGCTCAACTTAAACCCGCCGATATTCACCTGATTCATGGCGAGGTAATTGGTTACACCGGCAATTACCCCCGGCACGTCGCTATGGAGTACCAGGAGGGTGGGCTGGTTACCGGTAATCTCCACGTTCATCCCATCAATTTGAGTAACCATAATTTCTCCGCCGCCAATCGAAGCTCCCTGCATGCAGATGCTTTCTCCCTTTTGGTTCCAGAGTGTGATTACCGCTGTGTTCGGGTGAGCGCCATCCAGCTCTACTTCTTCAAATGTAATTTCCAGCCCGGCTTTCTGCGCCAGCTCTAAACTGTTCCGGATACGGACGTCGCTGGGCATCATGCCCATGATGCCCGCTACCAAAGCACGGTCGGTTCCATGGCCACGTCCGGTTTTGGCAAATGAACCATGCAGCCCAATAAGGGCACGCACCGGCTTTCCGGGCAGCAGAGCCCCTGCCATATTTCCAATCCGTACCGCACCAGCCGTGTGGGAACTGGAAGGGCCGATCATGATCGGGCCAATCACATCAAACACATTCATCTCCATGCACCTTTCCAAATCTTCGTCTGGCAAACAGCCGATAAATTATCCCTGCCGGGACTGGTATTCCTGCTCGCAGTAAATGCAGCGGTAATGACGGTGCCCGTTATTTTCGTGAAGGCGGAACACCTGCTCCAGCCCCTGCTCAATGCTGGTAATGCAGCGGGGGTTCTTGCAGCGAACCACATTCCGAAGCTCCTGGGGCGGAACCAGCTTTTTCTTCTCAACAATTTTGCCTTCCCGGATAATATCTACGGTAATATTATGATCCACAAATCCCAAAACATCCAGATTGATGTCGGTAATCCCTTCGATTTTGATAATATCTTTCCGTCCGAACTTGGTGCTTTTTGCGTTTTTTATGATCGCCACGCAGCAGTCGAGTTTATCCAGCTTCAGCAGATTATAAACACGCATACTGGCGCCCGGCTGAATATGGTCGATTACAATACCGGTTTCGAGGCTGTCAATATTTAACATGGATGCTCATTCCTTTCCCAAATCAAAGTGTCAGGTTTAAAAGCTTCATGATCAGCGCCATTCGGACATAGACACCGTTTTGTGCCTGCTCAAAATAAGCGGCACGGGGGTCATCATCCACTTCACCGGCAATCTCATTCACACGGGGCAGGGGATGCAGCACAGCCATGGTTTCTTTTGCAGTACGCAGCTTCTCTTTGTCCAACACATAAGTATCCTTCAACCGGATATAGTCTTCCTCGTTGAAAAAGCGCTCTCTCTGTACACGGGTCATATAGAGAATATCCAGGGCCGGCATAACCTCCTCCATGGTTTCAACCTCCATAAAGGGGATTCCATTGGCTTTTAGCACCTCTTCCCGGATATAATCGGGAATCCGGAGTTCTTCGGGGGAAATCATAATAAACCGGATTCCCTCGAAGCGTGCCAGCGATTTAATCAGAGAATGAACCGTGCGTCCAAACTTTAAATCACCGCACAGACCGATGGTCAGATCAGAAAGCCGGCCACAGCGCTTGCGGATAGTCATCAGGTCTGTCAGGGTCTGGGTGGGATGCTGATGGCCACCGTCACCGGCGTTGATCACCGGGATTTTCGAAAAGCGGGATGCGACCAGCGGGGCGCCCTCTTTGGGATGACGCATAGCGCAGATATCCGCATAACACGAAATCACACGGATGGTGTCCGAAACGCTTTCTCCTTTAGACGCAGAGCTGCTGTCGGCAGAAGAAAAGCCCAGCACTCTGCCCCCCATATTCAGCATAGCTGCCTCAAAACTGAGGCGGGTGCGGGTACTCGGCTCATAAAAAAGAGTGGCCAGTTTTTTGCCGTGACAAACTTCTGCATAACGGAAACGGTCTTTGGAGATATCATCGGCTACATCCAGTAACTCCAGCACCTCCTCTTTTGAAAAATCAAGCGGGTCGATCAAATGTCTCATGCAGGTTCCCCTCTCTGTAATCTCGAGCTTCCGGGCGTGTCGATTTTTGGCAGTCCGTAGCATATCTTCTCTCTATTATAATCGCCCCCCGGAGGTTTGTCCATCCCAAAAAGGAAAGGCTAAACACCTGTTTTTTATGTGGAAAAGGTCAAAAATGTGGCAAGCCCTATCTCGGTATGTTATAATAGTTGCAATATTTTAAGAAATCGTGGATTGTTTTTCCTATCTTTGTAACGTCACAATCCATTTGGGGACAGAAAGGATGAGTCGTATCGTGCAGAATCAGATACAGGAGTTGTCAAAACGGCTAACCGACAGCATCAGCAAAGTAATTAAGGGAAAGGACGATGTAATCCGCAAGGTTACTGTCTGTCTTTTGTGTGGAGGACATATCCTGCTGGAGGATATTCCCGGAACCGGAAAAACCACACTGGTAAAAGCTCTTGCCCGTTCGGTCAATGCTTCTTTTACACGGGTACAATTTACGCCGGATCTGCTCCCTTCCGACCTAACCGGCGCCAATATCTATAATCAGAAAACTACCGAATTTGATTTCAAACCCGGCCCTGTTTTCACACAAATCCTGCTGGCTGACGAAATCAACCGTGCTACTCCACGGACGCAATCCAGTCTGCTGGAATGTATGGAAGAAGGCCAGGTTACAGTAGATGGAGAAACCCACAGGCTGCAACAGCCTTTCTTTGTGGTGGCAACGCAAAACCCGGTAGAAATCCAGGGAACCTTTCCTTTGCCGGAAGCCCAGTTGGACCGTTTTTTCATGCGGCTTTCTATGGGCTATCCGCAGCCGGAAAGCGAGCGTGCCATGCTCACTGAATTTATGCAGGGAAGTCCGCTGGAATCCATCTCTCCCATAACCGATACATCCGAAATCCTTCACGCACAGCAACTCGTCCGGCAGATAACGGTGTGTGAATCCGTCCAGGACTATCTGCTCCGAATCGTAACGGCAACCCGCAGTCACGACCGAATCCGTCTTGGGGTAAGCCCTCGTGGTTCGATTGCCTTTCTCCGTGCTTCGCAGGCGTGGGCTGCGCTGGAGGGCAGAGAATATGTTTTGCCGGATGATGTGAAAGCCGTATGCTGCGACGTGCTTTCTCACCGTTTGCTTTGCAAAGGGGCACATCTTTCCCAAAACGAAGCTGCCCGCAGTATACTCCAGGAAATCCTCAATGGAACGCCGGTTCCAATTGAAGCTCCGGTATAAGGGGGCATTGTATGGAACTTCTTGCAATCCTCCTCATTATCGGTGCAGCCTATTGGCTGGAAACTGTACTATATCGCAAATATGCTTTTCATAAGCTGGACTATCGATGTTATTTTAGTACGGAGGAGGCCTGGGAAGGGGACGAAATCACATTGGTGGAAGAAGTGGTCAATGCAAAGCTGCTGCCCCTCCCGTGGCTAAAAGCAGAGCTTACCACTTCCCGCTGGCTGGAATTTGCCGGTTCACAGTCCCTCATCACCGGAGAAACCCGCTTTGTCCCCAGCTTTTTTATGATGAAAAGCCATCACAAGGTGGTGCGGAGCTGGAAAGTAAAGTGTCTAAAACGAGGCGTTTTTCATCTGGATAAGGTAATTTTGATTTCCAGCGACCTTTTCGGCAGAGTTTCCCTATCCCGCCCAGCAGAACCTCATGCCTGTGTTACGGTTCTTCCACGTCCGGCAGACCTGGAACTGGGATTTCAGAAAGTCCACAGCTATTCCGGGCCTGTTGTGATACGGCGTCACCTTTTGCCCGACCCTTTTTTGATTGCCGGTGTGCGGGAATATACCCGGCGGGAATCCATGAATCGGATTCACTGGCTTGCCACCGCCAGAACCGGACGCTTGATGGTTCACAACAACGAATACAGCGCCGACCAAACGCTCACCGTCCTACTGAACGTCCAATCGAGAGAAAACGAAATCTCCAACAACTTGGATCCGTGGAAAATCGAGGCGGCCATTCACGCCTGTGCGGGATTTCTGGACGATACCCTTCGCAGTGGGATTCCTGTCAACCTGATGGTGAATACCAGCTTAACGGGGGAACGTTCCTGTATTGCCACGGGAAGTTCCTGGGGAAGCCAGCATATCCATGAAACCCTGCGAATCTTGGCACAGCTGCCGTTATACAGCACAGAGCATTTTCCTATTTTTCTCTCCGGCTTTTGCAGAAAAATTACTTCCAGCGATCTGGTACTGATTACCCCTTATGTCAATGAAGATATTCTTTCTTACGCTTTGATGCAGCAGGAACAGGGAATCCGGGTAAAAATCATCCTGATATCCCGTACCCTGCTGGAAGAAGCATCCACTTGTCCTCTTGAAATCTATCTATACTGGGGGGAAGAAAATGAATAGAAAGAAAACCTCTATCCTCCCGACCCTCTTGCAATACTATGCCCTTTTCTGTCTTTCTCTTTTGTGCTATCCTTTCATCCATCTCTATCTGGACTGCCTGCTGCAAGCTCCGGATGAAACAGCCGCCATACAGCTCCAGTTTGTTTATACACTTTGCTGTTTTGGCGGATTTGCCCTGAGAAACCTGCTGCAAAAAGCCAAACGGCTTCACGTTTCCTGGGCTCCTGATTTACTCTCTTACCTTTGCGGCCTTCTTCCCGCTGGTCTGATCGCACTTGCTTCCAGTTATGGTTTTCCTTCAGCCGTTCAGATTGCGTGGCTGGTAGCAGGATTTTCGTTTTTCCCCTGGATATTAGGAGTTCGTTCTCAAGGGAAACCATATCACGATATTTTTTCACGCCCTGCTTTCAGTGCTTACATTATTATCAGCTTTATTTCTTTCTGCATTTATTCTTATCAGCATTTTCATGCCCCCTCAGTTTCATTCCCGCCTCTCCCCTTTATTATCCCTCTCCTGTTTGCAACAGCAGCTTATGGTGCTGGATTAAACCAGGGGAATCTCGACTTGATGATGGAACGGCGTGGACACGACTTTTCACAACTTCCTCCCAAAATACGCCGCTATAATATCCGTTTGCTCTGCATGATCTTTGCAGCAATCTGTCTATTGCTGATTTTGCAGCAACCGATTCTCTATGGGATGCAAATCTTTGGAGAAGGGCTGCGTAACATTTTGGTCTGGCTGGTACATCTGCTCACGATGCAGGAATCAGCGGAGCCCGAAAGTGAAACACCTGAATCAGTCAACCAATCTCCACAGGGACTCCCAGAGGCCGGAGAGGGTTCCCCCTGGTGGAATTTGCTGGGAATCCTTTTCCTGATTGCAATACTCTTTGTGATTATTCAAAACCGGCGTGTCATTGCCAATGCAATATGGGAATTTCTCAAAAAAATACAATCTTCCCTTCTACGTCTATTCTCTCATTCACAACAGTCCTCCATAAAAACAAAGGAAAGCGAATATTATGTGGATGAAGATACCCTGTTAAGCCCCTCACAGGAAAAACAGAAAAGACAAAGTGCAAAGCAAAAACTCCGAATCTGGAAACGAGAAAAAAGAAAATTCGCAAAAATGCCAGTGGGTTCTGAAAAACTGCGCTTTGGATATGGGTTAGCGATACAGGGGATGGAATTGATGAACTTTTCCCTCTTGCCCTGCGATACACCCTTGGAAATAGAAAAGAAATACCAATCGCTTTTACATCAGGCGAACCTTTCACAAATTACCCCAGAATATAACGGTATACGCTACGGCAACGAAACTCTTGATGTGTCCTCTGCCATTGCAGAACTGCAAAGTCTGTTGGACGAGCTGGAATCCGGAAAACCGATTCCAGCCACCATACACTGACTATCAAACAAAAACGAGTCCGAAAAAACCGGACTCGTTTTTGTTTGATAGAATGCAAAAATCCCCGGCTCCAAAAAGGAGTCGGGGATTTATCAATGGCAATAATTATTCGTTAATGCCGGTAACAACGCCGGAACCAACGGTACGGCCACCCTCACGGATAGCGAAACGCAGGCCCTCTTCGATAGCG
>CAJFNK010000013.1 GCA_904394685.1 Candidatus Heritagella gallinarum | reverse complement strand
CAATGGAGCGGGTGATGGGAATCGAACCCACACGACCAGCTTGGAAGGCTGGGATTCTAGCCATTGAACTACACCCGCAAGCGACGTTTGAAATTATATCATGGATAAATATGTCTGTCAATAGTTTTTTGAAAAAAATTTATCTTTTTGTTTTTTTATGTTTTGGCAGAGATTTTGGCCTGAAAAGAAGCTTTTTGAGAGAGTCAGTAGAGTTATGTTGGAATTTATAAAGTCGCTATTTTTAATACAAAAGCGGAAAAATCCATTCCGTATCCATGGAGAAGGGCGTATAGTGAAAGTGTGGATAAGAAAGATAAATTCGTGAATCTATCGATGTAAGAACTGTGCAATTCTTTATATAAACGCCATAGAGAATATCGTTCTTGCAGAGATCGGGAATCGTCGAGGTATAGACAAAAGCGACTTATCTTGAACGATAGCGAATTTAGTTTTAAAATTTACTTTATATTCTAAAAAGGAGCGTGTCGTAAGAATGGCAATTCGTGTAACAGTATGGAACGAGTATTTGCATGAGGTTCAATTCCCCGAAATCGCAGAAGTATATCCCAAAGGAATTCATGGATGTATCGCTGATTTCCTGAAGGAAGCCGGCATGGATGTGAAAACCGCCACCCTTCGTGAGCCCGAACATGGACTGACTCAGGAAGTTCTCGATAATACGGACGTTCTGATCTGGTGGGGACATATGGCTCATCAGGAAGTATCCGACGAAATCGTAGAGCGAGTGGCTCAGCGGATTTTGGACGGTATGGGATTGATAGTGCTGCACTCCGGTCATGCTTCCAAGATTTTCTCCAAAATGTGTGGCACCAACACTTGGGAACTGAAATGGAGGGAAGATGGCGAGAAAGAAATCCTGTGGGTAACGGCTCCGCATCATCCGATTGCAGATGGCCTGGATGAGAAAATCATGATCCCTCATGAAGAAATGTATGGCGAGCCCTTTGGAATCCCGCAGCCCGACGAGCTGGTATTTGTCAGCTGGTTTGAAGGCGGCGAAGTCTTCCGCAGCGGCTGTTGCTATCATAGAGGAAAGGGTAAAATCTTCTATTTCCGTCCCGGCCACGAAGTGTTCCCGATTTATCATATGCCCGAAATTCAAAAGGTCATTGTTAACGCCGTACACTGGGCAGCTCCGATCAAGAGCCCTGAAAAGATCGTTGGCAATACGCAGCCGGTTGTAGAGCTGAAAACACAGATGGAGCATAGTATCCAGGGCCTTCATGAGCAAAAAAGTCTTTAAGTAAGAATATAGAAAGGAGAGAACAGAATGAACCGGCAGGCGATATACCATATCCCCAAAAGCAATTACGCTTTTGCAGCAGCCCCAAATGATTTTCGAATCCGTCTGCGGGTGGGAAAAGACGATCTGGATTCCGTAAAGCTGGTAATTGGAAACAAGTATCAGTGGAAAGACCGGGAAGAAATGCCGATGACCAAAATCGGTTCTGATTCCCTTTTTGACTATTACGGTTGCCGTTATGCGTATCTGGACCCACGCCTGGGATATTATTTTGTATTGACAAAAGGGGAAGAAGAACTGATTTATGCTGAGAATGGATTTTTGAATCCTGATGAAGTCGATATTGATGGTGATCGCATCGGCTTTGTTCATTTTCAGTTCCCCTATGTGAATGAGGAAGACATCCATCGTTATCCGGACTGGGTACATCAGGCGGTGTTTTATCAGATTTTCCCCGAACGTTTCTGCAACGGCGATCCCTCCCTTTCTCCTGAGAATGTAGAGGAGTGGGGTGGAAAACCAGAGCGTTTCAACTATTTTGGCGGCGACCTGCCCGGTATTATTCAAAAGCTGGACTATCTGGCAGAGCTGGGAATCAATGCGATTTATCTGACGCCTATTTTTGAAGCGACGAGTAACCATAAATATGATACCGTGGATTACACCCGCATTGACCCTCATTTTGGCGACGAAAGCACACTGATCGAGCTGGTACAGCAGGCACATCAGCGTGGAATTCGGATTGTTCTGGACGGCGTGTTTAATCATAGCGGCTTCCAGTTCCATCAATTCCAGGATGTGCTGGCGCACGGAGAGAATTCTCCTTATAAAGACTGGTTCCACATTCTGAACTTCCCGGTAACGCTGGATCCCCCCAACTTCTTCGGTTTTTCCAGCGGCCCCTATATGAAGCTGCCGGAGGGGTTACCGCCTGGAGCCAAGCGCTTTATGATGCCCAAACTCCGCACCAGCAACCCGGAGCTTCGCAAGTATCTGCTTTCAGCAGTGGAAAAATGGACCCGTACCGGCATAGATGGCTGGCGTCTGGATGTCGGCGATGAGGTGGAGAGCGGTTTCTGGCGTGAGTTCCGCAAAACGGTTCATTCTGTAAATCCGGATGCCCTGATTATTGGGGAAGACTGGTGGAATGCGGAGCCGTGGGTTCGTGGAGACCAGTTTGACGGCGTGATGAATTATGCGTTTCAGCGTGCCAGTGTGCTGTATTTTGGCCGTGGCAGCGTGACTGCCGAGGAGTTCAGCCAGCTGTTGACCGAAAACATGATGCGGTATACCAGCCAGGCCAATCATTCGATGCTCAATATTCTGGACAGCCATGATACTGCCCGCTTTATCAATGAATGTGGCGGTGATGTGCGGAAACTGAAAAACGCTGCTGTGTTCCAGTATACTTATGTCGGAATGCCCTGCACCTATTATGGCACCGAAATCGGGCTGACTGGCGACAATGACCCGGATTGCCGCAAGACGTTTGACTGGGATGAATCTCACTGGAACCAGGAGCTTCGGGCGCATTATCAAAAGCTGATGAAGCTGCGGAAAGAAACACCCGCTTTACAGCGTGGCGATATTCGGTTCATTGGCAATACTGATGTGTTTGCAATGGAGCGTTCGCTGGAAGGGGAGCGTATCGTTACGCTCATCAACCAGACAGAGCAGGAGCAGGCCTTTGAGCTGGAAGGCAGCACTGGAGAACTGTTGCTCGCAGAAAAGAAGCTGTCTGGAGAAGCGGGACGTCTTATGGTGAAATTGGCGCCCTGTTCATCAGAAATCGTTCGGGTTTTATAAGATATTTATTTCACAATGCTAAGGGAGAGTTGTATGATGGAAAATAAACGTATTCGAGTAGGTTCTGTGGGACTGGGAAGTATTTGGTCTGGCGTTCACGAGCCGGGGATTCGTCGCAGCCCGGATCTGGAATTGGTGGCGATTTGTGATATCGATGAAGAAAAATTGCAGGCAGCCGGTGAGAAATATGGGATTGACCCCGCTCATCGTTTTACCGATTATCACGATTTGATCAATTGCCCGGATGTGGATGCGGTGGATATCTGCACTTCAAACGACGCTCACTTTATGATCGCCATGGCGGCGGTAGAGGCTGGAAAGCCCTATGATCTGGAAAAGCCCATCACCATGACGGCGCAGGAAGCGGATGAACTGGAAGCGGCTACCCGTGAAAAGGGGCTGCCTAATATGATTTGCTTCTCGTATCGTTTTAAGGCGGCTGCCCGGTATGCCCGTGATTTGATTGCCAAAGGCCGTATCGGAGATATTTACCATGTAGACATGCAGTATTTCCAGGCATGGGGCCTGCCCCGTGCAGAGTGCCCGTTGGTGTGGCGTTATATCAAAGACCGTACCGGTTCCGGCGCTTTGGGCGATCTGGGCTGCCATGCTTTGGATCTGGTTCGCTTTGTGACGGGCAAGGAGTCCTGTAAGGTGGTTGGCCATACCGGTACTTATGTAACAGAGCGGAAGCTCGAAAAGGGTGAGGGCACCGGCAAAGTAGATGTGGATGATTTCTGCAACTATCTGGTGGAAATGGAAGACGGAATCTCTGCCAGCTTCCAGATTACCCGCTTTGCCTTTGGTCGTGGCAACTATCAGCGCATGGAAATCTATGGCAGCAAGGGTGCAATTGTCTATCATCTGGATGTTGCTGGTGACGGCGTAGATGAAATCGAGGTTTGCGACGGGGATATCCATGCTGATGCCCATGTCTTTACCAAACTGCCGGTTCCGGAGCAGTATTTTAGCGACCAGATGCAGTCGTTTGCAGATATCGTAAACGGAAAAGGCGACGGCCTGGCTGCCAATATTCAGGATGGCCGGTTGAACCAGCACGCTGTGGATGCAGTGCTGGCGTCTGCTGAAAAGGGCTGCTGGATGGAAATCTGATAGCTTGACAACAGGAATGAATTGCAGGGAGAGGATGGCGCTTGGCCATCCTCTCTTTTGCTATCCGGTGTTGTGCTTTCCGTTTTCTATGCCTTGCGTCCTTTTGGCAGCAAAGGTATAATACAGATAAAAGACAGCCTTATAGATCTTTTTTGATTTTTTCCAAAGCGCCTTTTTCCAGCCGGGACACTTGCGCCTGACTGATTCCGATTTCCGAAGCGACTTCCATCTGGGTTTTTCCCTGAAAAAAGCGCAGCGAAAGAATGTGCTTCTCTCTGGGGTTCAGGTCATTCACGGCCTGCTTGAGCGCAATTTCATCAAGCCAGTTGCGGTCGTCGTTTTTGTCGCCCAGCTGATCCATCACATAAATCGTATCCCCGCCGTCAGAGAATACCGGTTCATAAAGGGAAACGGGTTCTACAATTGCTTCCAGCGCCAGCACCACGCTTTCACGCTTGACGCCAATTGCCTGGGCGATTTTTTCCACACTGGGCTCAGAACCGGTTTCGGCGGTGAGCTTTTCTTTCATCTGCATGGCTTTATAAGCGATATCCCGCATAGAACGGCTGACACGGATACTGTTGTTATCCCGCAGATACCGGCGAATCTCGCCAATAATCATCGGTACCCCATAGGTAGAAAAGCGCACGCCCTGTTCCACATCAAAGTGGTCGATGGCTTTCATCAATCCGATGCAGCCCACTTGAAACAGATCGTCCAGATTTTCTCCCCGGTTGGTAAAGCGCTGGATGACGCTCAGTACCAGCCGTAGGTTGCCGTTAATCAGGTCTTCCCGTGCCTGCTTCGACTCTTTGGGCGATCCATCACGCATAATGCGGAGAAGTTCTATTTTTTCTTTTTCTGTCAATACTTTTAATTTGGAGGTGTTGACGCCGCAAATCTCCACTTTGTTATACTGCATCCATATCCAGTCCTTTCCTGCGCCGTTTAACCTGTTACGAACGGGAATCCCGGTCTGTATGAGGGTCTGGTTTCAGTATGACCCCGTTTTTTCGGGTTCATACAATTTCACGCAGAAAAGGTGATTTTTATGAAACAATCTCTCGTTTTTCAGATTCCAGAAGCGGTTGCGGAAATTTTTGACTGTCTGGAAAATGCCGACTTTCAAACTGTAGCGGTTGGCGGCTGTGTCCGTGATGCGCTGCTGGGGAATCTGCCTCACGACTGGGACGCCGCCACAGCCGCTACCCCGGAGGAGATGAAAAAGGTTCTCTCGCCGTTTCGACTGATTGAAACCGGCCTGCGGCACGGCACCCTGACGGTTTTGAACCAGGGGATGGGACTTGAGATCACAACCTTTCGCCGGGAAGGAAGCTATGGGGACAGCCGCCACCCGGATACGGTGACATTTACCCGCAGCTTGGAGGAAGATCTGGCACGGCGGGATTTTACCGTTAATGCCATGGCCTACTCCCCAACAGAAGGGCTGGTCGATCTTTTTGGAGGACAGGAAGATTTAAAAGCGGGGCGGCTCCGCTGCGTAGGGGATGCAAAACACCGCTTTCAGGAAGATGCACTTCGGATGGTTCGTGCCATGCGGTTTGCCTCGGTGCTTGGCTTTTCCATAGAGAAAACGGCAGCCGATGCCATGAACGACCAGCGGGAGCGGCTTTCATATGTGGCATGGGAGCGGATTGGCGAGGAGATGAAAAAGCTGCTTTGTGGAAAAAACGCCGCCAGTGTTTTGCGGAATTTCCCTATGATGGCTGGACAGATTTTTCCGGAACTGCTCCCCTGTATGGGATTTGAGCAGCACAATCCCCATCATTTTGGAACGGTTTGGGAACACACTCTCCGGGCTTTGGAATATGCTGTACCAGAGCTTCCGGTACGACTGGCGGTGTTGCTGCATGATGTGGGGAAGCCGCATTGTTTTTCGTTGGATGAATCAGGAATCGGGCATTTTTATGGCCATGCCCACATTAGCAGCCAGATGGCCAATGAAGCCTGCCGCCGTTTGCGGTTGGATAATGCGCTGCGGGAGCGGGTGGTGCGTCTGGTAGACCTGCATGATGGACCTATGATCGACCGTGAAAAGCTGGTGCGCCGGCGGCTGCGCCAGTTGGGCGAAGAAGCCTTTTTTCAGCTTTTGGAAGTGCAGCGTGCAGACACCTGCGGGCTGGCGGAGCCATTTTGCCGGGAACGGCTGCCCCAGCTTGCGGAGATTGAGAAAATCGCCCACATGGTACTGGAACAGGGAGCCTGCCTGAATATGAACCAGCTGGCGATTTCGGGCAGGGAACTGCTGGCGCTGGGCATGGAACCCGGCCCGGAAATCGGGCGGGTTTTGCGTGAGCTGCTGGCGGCAGTATCAGAGGGAGAACTGGCGAATGAACCAGCTGATTTGCTAAATTTTGCCCAACAAATTTGTAAAATAGAATAATGTTTTGTTCATGGTGTTGATTTTTTGGAATCCTATGCTATAATAATCAAAGTTAAGGGAATGGTACATGACGTTGGCTTTTTGGCGCACGGTTCCCAACATCAATATCAATACAGCAGAACCTTTGGGGGGGCTTTTTGGAACTAGCGTTTCAAGGAATTTTCCTGTGTGCTGTTGTTACTGTAAAGGAGAAAACATTTTATGTGGGCTTATGAATCCGTATTTTATCAGATTTATCCGTTGGGGTTCTGCGGGGCTCCGCTTTCCAATGATGGGGTAATGGTTCCCCGCATCCAAAAGGTGAAAGAGTGGATTCCGCATCTGCGTTCGTTGCATGTGGGCGCAATTTATTTTTCACCGGTGTTTGACTCTGATAACCATGGATATGATACTCGTGACTATACCCGCATCGATTGCCGACTGGGAAGCAACGAGGACTTTAGGGAGGTATGTCAGGCGCTGCATGAGGCGGGAATCCGTGTGGTGCTGGACGGCGTGTTTAACCATGTGGGACGTGGCTTCTGGGCGTTTCAGGATGTCCTGAAAAACCGGAAAGCATCTCCCTATAAAGATTGGTTCTTTATCAATTTTGGAGGAAATAACGGCTATAACGACGGCCTCTGGTATGAGGGATGGGAAGGCCATTTTGAGCTTGTCAAGCTGAATCTTCGCAACCCGGCCGTGGTCGATCACCTGTTGGCTTGTATTCGGGGCTGGGTAGAGGAATTTGATATCGACGGCCTGCGTCTGGACGTCGCATATAGTCTGGAGCTGGATTTCCTGCGCCGCCTGCATGACTTCTGTGGCACCTTGAAGCCCGATTTCTTCCTGTTGGGTGAGATGCTGCATGGAGATTATAACCAGCGCATGAATGACCAGATGCTTCACAGCGTCACCAATTACGAGTGTTACAAAGGGCTGTATTCCAGCTTTAACACCATGAACCTGTTTGAAATCGGCTATTCTCTCAACCGGCAGTTTGGCCCGGAAAACTGGACGCTGTATAAGGGGAAACATCTGCTGAGCTTTGCCGATAATCACGACGTGACCCGTGTGGCCAGTATTTTAACCGAACCCCGCCACTTAAAGCCTCTGTATGGGCTGCTGTTTGGTATGCCGGGAATCCCCTGCCTGTATTATGGCAGCGAATGGGGAGCCCAGGGGAAAAAGCAGGATGGCGACCCGGCACTGCGTCCCTGCTTTGAGGCGCCGCAGGAGAACGAATTGACCCAGTGGATTTCAAATTGTGCCAAAGCCTTTTCTTCC
Organism: Candidatus Heritagella gallinarum; assembly: GCA_904394685.1. Taxonomy (GTDB): domain Bacteria; phylum Bacillota; class Clostridia; order Oscillospirales; family Acutalibacteraceae; genus Heritagella_A; species Heritagella_A gallinarum. The sequence goes on along the minus strand of CAJFNK010000013.1, from coordinate 1,363 downwards.
AGCAAGGCGCTGCAATATGGCGGATATAAGAATCTGATGCAAACCAATCATCAGCTGATTTTTGAGCGCTGCTACGAAGGCAGCCGGGTGTTGGTGGCGATCAATGCTTCTTCGGAGCCGTATCACGCCCATTTTGACGCACAGGCTGGACGGGCGAGAGACCTGATTACCGGCGAAGTCCATGACTTTGGCGGAGGAAGCGAGCTGCCGCCCTTCTTTGCCGCTTTCTGGGAAGTGTTCTGATGAAACAGGCGGGGATGTCCGGATTCCGACAGGGAGTCTATCGAATCGTCCGTCAGATTCCGGCGGGAAAGGTTGCCACTTATGGCCAGATCGCCTTTTTGCTGGGAAGTCCCCGTGCCGCCCGTATCGTAGGCGCTGCCATGCAGGCGGCGCCAGAAGGGCTGCCCTGCCATCGGGTGCTCTATGGGGACGGTTCTCTGTGCAGAGGGGAAATTTTTGGTGGAGAAGGCTGTCAAAGGCAACTGCTGGAGCAGGAAGGCGTCTGTTTTTGCCCAGATGGTCGGGTGGACTTGAAGCAATGCTTGTGGCAGCCAGAGCAGATAGAATCAGGCTTTGAGAAGAAAGGGTGAAAGAGCTTGCTGGACATCATGAAAAAGCGCCATTCGGTTCGCCAATATCGAAAGCAGAAGCTGGAAGGGGAGCCGCTGCGGGCTTTGATGGAAGAAGTTTCTCTGTGCAACCGGGAGAGTGGGCTTCATATCCAGTTGGTCACAGACGAGCCGGAGGCGTTTGGCGGTTTGCTGGCGGGATATGGCAGTTTTTCCGGTGTGGAAAACTATTTTGCGCTGATTGGGCCAAAAGGAAAAGAGCTGGATGCCCAGCTGGGATATTACGGCGAGCGATTGGTTCTGAAGGCGCAGGAGCTGGGACTCAACACCTGTTGGGTTGCTGTAACATATCGCAAGGGAAAATGCCGCTGCGAGGTGGCTCCGGGCGAAAAACTGGTGTGTGTGATTGCCTTGGGATATGGAGAAAATGAGGGAGTCCCACATAAAAATCGTCCAATGGAGGAGCTTTGCCAGGTGGAAGGAGAAAAGCCCGAATGGTTTCTCCGAGGAATGGAGGCGGCTATGCTGGCGCCTACTGCCTTGAACCGGCAAAACTTTTTGATTTCGCTGGTTGGAAACCGGGTTCGATTAGCCTGCAAGGGGACTTATTCTGGGCTGGATTCCGGGATTCTCCGCTATCATTTTGAGCAAGGAGCGGGAACTGAAAATTTTGTGTGGGAAGAAGCCTAAAAAGCAAAAGCCTGTGTTTGGGGCACCCTCCGTAAGGAAGGTGCCCCAAGGTCGCTCTTGTAATTGAATTAAATATTGATTGTTTGGGACGGTGTAGCCAT
>CAJFNK010000012.1 GCA_904394685.1 Candidatus Heritagella gallinarum | reverse complement strand
TGTCCCTCTGCGGTGTTGCTCCGAATAGGGTTTGCAGAGCCGTGCAGTTCCCCGCACGCTGGTGAGCTCTTACCTCGCCTTTCCACCCTTACACGCCAAAAAGGCATGCGGTATATCTCTGTTGCACTTTCCCTGGGGTCACCCCCGGCGGCCGTTAGCCGTTATTCTTGCCCTTTGGAGCTCGGACTTTCCTCAGACGCCTACTTTCGCCTAGCGCCCGCAGCTGTTCAGCCTGCTCGCACCGTTTATTGTACCCGGAAACTTGGTGCTTTGTCAAGAGGTATGGCCTGCTTCTCCGGTAAGAGCAAGGATTTTTTCCACACTTTGCTGTGGTGTCAGGCCGGTAACATCCACTTTCAGGGTGGAAAGGGCGTCGTATAGGGGAAGATAGGAGAGGCTGTTCTCCAGTGCCTGCTCGTCCCGAAGCCCTTTTTGGATATCGCCGCCTACCCGTTTTTCCAGCTCCTCTTTTTGACACACAAGGGAAATCAGATGAATCTGGCAGTTTTCTGCCGAGAGGCGAGAAAGAATATCGTCAAGAATTGCCTGCTGGTGCATGACCCAGCAAAACACCACATGCTCAAAAGCAGAGCAGCGGATAAACTGGTTGAGCAAGAAAGTGATGTTTTCCATAACCATCTTCTTGGTTTCGTCGGTTACCTGAAAGGGATTCATGTCCCAACACCAGTCACCGTCGAGAAAAACACTGTTGGGAAGGGCTTCTTTCAGCTGCTGACAAAGAGTTGTTTTACCAATCCCCATGGGGCCGCCAATCAGATAAACTTGTTTCATGTTTCGCCTGCTTTCTTTTTCTCAAAATCCCGGTAGAGCAGACTGGGCTGTATGCCGGTGTTGTTCTGATATTTTCCGCTGTGATAAGGGGTGTAATCGCCTTCGATGGTGTGGTAGTAGATTTGGCAGACCTCCACGTTGGGATAGATGCGGATGGGCTGAACACAAAAAATTTCCAGCGTCCAATAGCCTGCAAAACCCACATCCCCAAAACCGGCCGTAACATGGATGAACAGTCCCAGCCGCCCGGTGGAAGAACGCCCTTCCAGCATAGGGACATAGCGGTCGGTTTTGGTAAACTCGTTCGTCCGTCCCAGATAGAGCTTTCCCGGCTCCAGAACCAACCCTTCTTCTGGGATGGTCAGTTCCCGCACCGGGTTCGGGATTTTCATATCCAGCAGCTCGTTTTCATAAACCAGCAGCTGGTTGTGGAGAGTCAGGTTATAGCTGTTGGGGTTCAGGCGGCTGGGATCGAACGGTTCGATCACAATTTCTTTTCCGATATGCCGTTGGATTTCGTTTCCTGATAAAATCATAGCGGTAACTCCTCCAGTGCTTCCCGAACATGGCTGACAAACCGGCACACATGATATCCATCACATACGGCATGGTGTACTTGGATAGCCAGCGGCAGCAGGAAGCGTCCGTTTTCTTCATAATATTTTCCCATCGTAAAAATGGGAGTCAAATAGTCAAATCCCTTTTGCAGATTCAGGTTAAAGCCTTCAAAAGATTCCCACGGAATCATGGAAACCGGAAAGCTGTTTGGCGGTGTGTTGGGCTTTGCGTCAAAGTGGTGGATGTCGCCGTATTGCGCCAGATCCTGATGATAGCTTTGGCAGAAAGCCTGATAATCCTCTGTGTAGGCTGTCCATATGCAGGAGAAGGTTTCCGTATCTTTGTGAAAAATGGTATAGCTGGGGTGCATTTTCTCAAACCACCCAAGCTGTCCATTTGAGCTGAGGACGGTTTTCAATTCCCGGCTGCGGTTTACCGCCTTTGCCAGACAATAGAGCATCGCAGGATATAATTTTTCTTTGGACTGCACCAGACGAGTGATATCCAGCTTTACCGTCATGCTGTATGTACAGGGAACTGCGGAAAAATAGTGGTCACAATATTCTTTCCTTTCCCATTTGGAAAGGTCAATTGGATGAAAGTTTTCCATCAGGTGCCTCCTACGATCAAGAATATTGGTCGCCCAATCGATCCGCAACCTTGAGAGCGGCATAAGCATCGTCGGCGGATACCTGGAAGGGCATGTGATTCATATAGCTGTTGCTGCCAAGGCTGGCGGCAGCGGCCTGCCGTAAAGATTCTTCTGGGCAGTCCCCCAGCCCGATCTCTGCCAAGGTAATCGGGAGCTTTACGGAGCGACAGAACCGCTGAATCTGCCGGATTTCATCGGGAGAGCGGTTTTCCAGCACCAACTGTGCGATTGTGCAGAACGCCACGATCTCCCCGTGCATGGATTTTCGGGTCTGTGGGAGAAGGGTCAGGCCGTTGTGCAGGGCGTGGGCAGCTGCCAGCCCGCCGCTTTCAAATCCGATGCAGCTGAGATACAGGTTGGCTTCGATGATGTTTTCAAGGGCAGGAGTCTGCACGCCACACTCTGCCGCTGCATAGGCGGCTGCACCATCCCGGAGAATGGTATCCAGACAAAGCCGGGCAAGCGTTCTGGCGGCATTAGTGCTGTGTGCGCCGGTGTCGGTTGTGGCCTGTGATATCTGGCAGGCGTTGGCCTCATAGTAGGTAGAGAGAGCGTCGCCCATTCCGGCCGCAAGAAGCCGGGGCGGAGCCTTGGAAATCACGCTGGTATCCGCCACCACGACTGCCGGGTTAGTTCTAAGATGGAGATAATGGTCAAATACGCCGTCCTCAGTATACAGCACGGCCAGTCCACTGCACGGGCCGTCCATCGAAGCGGCGGTAGGGGCAACAATCAGGGGCAGCCGGGTGTAGTATGATATCGCCTTGGCGGTGTCCAGCGCCTTGCCGCCGCCGACTCCGATCACACAGTCACATCCCTCTTTACGCAGAAGCTGGCAGTGCCGGTCGATTTCGGAGAGGCAACATTCGCCTTTCAGTTCTTCCAGCTGATACCGAAGCCCTTCTTCCAAAAAGCTGCGGGGCAGCAGATTGGCAAAGCTTTTGGCAGAGAACCCGTCTGCCAGCAGATAGGCGTAAGAACCGCCCAGCTGCTTCATATAAACAGCCAGCTTTAACAGCCCGTTTTCCCCCTGAATATAGCGGGAAGGGGCCTGTATGATTCGCTCCATGCTGGTCACTCCTTTTTGATTTTTCCTGTATCAGTATAGCACACCTGGTTTCGGCTTTCAAAGAAAAAAGCACGGTTCGAGAGAAATCTCAAGAGAGAAATCTCCAACCGTGCTATTGTGAGTTTATTCTTCAAAAGAAGCAATCACTTCTTTTGCTTTGTCTGCATCCGAACTGACGCACAGAATGATTGTGTCGCCGTTGGTCTTGATAACCGCTTTTTCCAGCTTGGGCATCTCGGCAGGAGCATAATCCTTAAAGCTGGTTTTCTGGTTTTCTACCCGCTTTTCGGCGGCTTCCTCTACCGTTGCGGCGTCTTTTTCATCTTTTACCCGCCAGACGCTCACTTCATCTGCGAGCGCACCGCCAACGCCAACAAACACAGCCTGCTCCTCGATGATGCTTCCATCCAGTCCATACAGCTTATTGGCAGCGTCATCGGGCAATTGGCTCAGAGGATATTCAAAGGAAATGCTGTCCTGTAATTTTTGCGCCACATCTTTGGTAGGGGCTGTGATTGTTTTTCCACCGCCCTGACTGCATCCTGTCATCAGGGAAAATGCCAGTAAAATTGCAGCAGATGCAGCTGCTATCCGTCTACGATTCATCGTCATTCCTCCATTTTCAATCAGCAGTGATCCCGCAGGTATTGCACCCAGGTTTTACAATAGTCCATATTCGGATGAACACCGTCTGGAGAAGCACCGTCTGGCAAGGTTCCGTCTTCCGTTACCATAGAAGCATGGACATCCACATAGGTGACATTCTTTTCTTTGGCCATGGTTTTCAGAAGCTCGTTATATTCTTCGATTTTTTCGTTGGTGACACCATAGAGGTTCTTATCCGAACGCTCTTTGGAAACGGGGAACAGGGACTGTACATAGATTTCCACATCCGGATTGCTTTCCCGAAGCGTGTCGATGATTTTTGCATAATCCTCTACAAATACGTCGCTGTATGACCAGCCCAGTTCGTTCAGGCCAAACATCAAAAATACCTTGTCATACTTTTTGCTAGTAACTTCTTCCATGATGGGGGCAGTCCCGTCCACAGTGGTCTCAGTAAACACATTGGTGACAGTCAAGCCGGTTTTGGCATAGAAATCAGCGTTATCGATAATGCCATACATGTCCAGATCTTCCAGCATGGAGTTGCCCACAAAGGCGGAGTTTTCAAAGCAGCTGTTGTCGGTGTTTTCCGATTTTGTTTCAGAAGAAGACGGTTCTTCGGTAGGAGCAGGGGTAGCGGTGGCCTCTGGGGTAGGCGTTGCCTGCGAAGAAGTTTCAGAGGAAACCGAAGAAGTACTGCTGGAAGAAGAATCTGCCGGGGACTGACAGGCGGTTAGAAGCAGGCAGGCTGCTGCCAGCAGAAAAAGGATTTTTGCTTTATAGAAACGCATACATGCACGACCTTTCAATTATCAGTAAAAAATGGAAATACTAAAGGAACAATAATAAGTATACATAAAAATTGTAAAGGTAAATTCCTTTGAAGAAATTTAAAAATGAAATTCCCGTAACCAAAAGGTTACAGTATGAAATGTTTTTTCGAGGGTTTATTTTGATTTGTTCCCATCCTTTTGAAAGGTGCCCTGAAGAATACGGCATGTTTTTTTGCAGATATCATTCATCCTTGACAAATGATAGGGAAACAGGGTAAAGTGTAAAACAGTAGCAAAATGCGGGAGGAGCATAAACCATGAGAATTCTGGTAATTGATGGTCAGGGCGGCGGGATTGGCAGTGGAATTATTGAGCAGCTGCGTCAGGCGCAATTTCCGTCGGTGGAAATTCTGGCGGTTGGAACCAATGTGATGGCAACCTCGGCCATGCTGCGTGGAGGAGCAGATGCCGCCGCTACGGGCGAGAATGCTGTAATCTACAACAGTGGCCGTGCAGATATCATTGTGGGGCCTATCGGGATTATTATGGCAAACGCCATGATGGGAGAGATTTCTCCGGCTATGGCAGCGGCTATTTCCGGCAGCGAAGCCAGAAAAATTCTGATTCCCATTGCCAAATGCGTGCAGGTTGTGGGGGTAGAGCCAAAACCCATGCAGGCCTATATTGCCGATGCTGTGGCACAGATTCAAAAATGCCTCTTAAACCATTCCTAAACCAACCAGCTGATTTGCTTTTTTCAGGGGACTTACGATTCCCGCAGCAATCCTGATATCAGATAGAATTCCCGGCTGTCTGCCAAGATATCAAGATCAAACCATTTTTTCCAAATAGCCGCTTCTTCTTCCACCGGGCGCAGCGGAATTGACACGGCCTGCGCTCCCTGATGATGCCGTCCGTTGATGGTATGCCGGCTTTCGCTGTGAGCAATCAGAAATCGTCCGCCGGGACGCAGTACTGCCGCCAGTTTTCTGGCGGTTTTTTCTTTGTCTGGAAAATGGGGATAAGCACTGTAAATCGTGGCGACGTCAAAACCGGTTTCCTCAAGCTCAAAAAGATCCATCGCTTTCAGTTCCACCCGGTCATCATGAATTTTTTTCTTTGCTGCCCGAATCATCTCATTGGAAAAATCGATTCCCAGTATATGAGAGGGATGATACAGCAGCAATTCTGGAATCAAAATCCCAGTACCACAGGCGATATCCAACACACGGTCGCCAGGGCAAAGCTGCGCCAGTGCCGCCACAGCGGCGAGTCGGTGTGGGTCGTGGTGGCAGGTTTCATCCCAGCGAGAGGCACGTTGGTCGAAGAATTGCCGTATCGTTTGTGTATCCATAAAAGATTCCTTTCTATGCTTTGTCTTCTCTTATGCTTTATTTTCTGGAGGGAAGAAATCCTGCTTTTTGTAAAGCCAGTACTAACAGGGGGATAATCACCAGTTGAATGATGATTCCCGGCAGGGCCGTTACAAAACTGGCGGTGAGGAACATTTCAAAACCATAGGGAACATGAGCTATTCCCATAAACAGGGCATTGGCAAGGCCGGAAACCACTCGTCCGCCCAGCATAGCGCCCAACAGAGCCAGATAGACATTGAGATGGAGCTTGCGATAAAAAATCCCGGTCAGGATGCCATAGGTACACAGTTCCAGCATCATAGCGGGCGCTGTGGGGAAAATAGGAGGCATTTGCGTGAGCAGAGAGGAGAGAAGGGGCGTGAGCAGACCACAGGCAGCTCCCCATGGCCATCCGCAAAGGAATCCGCAAAGCAGTACCGGCAGGTGCATGGGGAGAAACTGACTGCCGCTGCCAAAGAGATGAAAGACACTGGGAAGCAGAAGCCCAATTGCTATACACAGAGCGGTAAATACCAGGTTATGTGTGTTTTTGATTCGAGACATTTTTCATAATTCCTTTCGTGAATTGAGTTACCGGAAGGGCGTTTGCAAACAGAAAAAGCCGGTAAAGCAGGGGCGGATTCATCCAGCCTCATGCCTTACCGGCTTTCCATTTTCTATGCGAAACACCAAAACCCTACTGCTACCACCGGTTTGCGGAAGCAGCAGGGAACGAAAATCCATCTTCGTTTTATGCCTTCATGGCAAAATTCATACCCTGTTATTATATCCAAATCATTTCCTGTTGTCAAATACAGGAAATTTCTGAAAAAGATTAGGATAGATATTCCTGGCTGTTTTTCTCCAGAAAGGTAAAATCAAAAAGGGTGTCAATATCCGGCATTTGCTGCAACAAACCAGCTTGCGTCATCTGAGAAGCAAGATTGCGTGTATAAATGACATATTCTTCTTCCATATCCCACACCCAGTCAAAATTGTCCTTTTCTAAGAGAATGGTATCTGGATTCCAGCCTTTTTCTTTGGCTTTTGTCTGGAGAAAATCCTGATTCTGGGCTGTCATCTCTACTACTTGGCGGTTAGCATCTACAACTTCCTGAATCCAAGAACGGTTAGATTCGATTGCACTTTCGGTAGATACCAAAACCACGTTGTTATATCCCAACATTTCCTGATAGGGATAAGCAATTACCTTGCCGATACCTGACGCAATCGCCTCTCCGGCCAAAACCGGGTCACCACAGTAGGCATCGATTTCTCCCAAAGAAAGCGCATGGTTCATTTTTTCCGGCTCCATTTCCTGCCATTCTATTTTTTTACAATCGACCCCATCTTCTTCGAGCTTTAGACGAAGCAATGTATATTCCATGGTATCCGGAACGTAAGCGACCTTTTTTCCAACAAGTTCATGAAGTGTATCGATTTGTGGATTCCCTACTATGGCACTGCCCTTTTGAAACAGATTACACAGAATCTTTACTGCTTCTCCCTGGGTTTGAGCTCTTAAAACTGCAGAAAGCGGCGCAGCACAAACGTCACTTTTTCCATCCAGAAGTGTTTGCATGGCTTCTTTATAAGAGCTTTTTTCTAAAATCTCACAGCTGCTTTCCACATCCATATGCTGGGAAAGCTCGCTTAGATACATAGATGACATTGAGGGGGAAATACTGATGGTTCCGCTTTTTCTTAGAGAGTTGGAAGGCTCAGATTGGTGATTGGAATCTGTAGATTGGGAATGACATCCACAGAAAAAAACAAATAATAGGGCGATTGCTCCTGCCATAATCCGTCTTGGTTTCATACATATTTCATTCCTTTTCTTTTTTTCTCTACCGCAACAGAATAGCATGTTTCTATAAAAAGTAAAAGCGGATTTACAGACAATTTACAGGACTTTTCACAAAATTACTTTAATTATTACCGGAATTACGTTGTCTATTTTACCGTTGCTTGCTAAACTTGGCTTGTATCCCAAAAAGGAGGATTGACTTATGAAAAGAACACACAAAAAGAAGTGGATAGCAGTTTGTCTGGTTGCTGCACAACTGCTGGCCACCGGGATGCCGGCCTATGCAGCTGAAAGTAAAGCCGGCTCCCAGATTATCGCTGAAAAAAGCAGCGAGGACCCCGGCTTTTCGTATGGCCCCAAATCAGTTGACTATGTCGCTGGCCAGGAGTACTATTCTCTGGAAAACCAGTATGTCAAAACACTGATTGGTACACAGAAAGTCAAAAACGACCAGCAAGGGCCAATGTCAAACGGTGCGATTATGGACGCAGTTTCCAAAACCACCAATCGGGAAAATTTGGACTGGACACAGTTCCGCCTTTCCTCTAAGATGGATTCCAGCTGGAATACAGCCGGAACCAATCAGGTGATGGATCTGAATGACATTCAGGTTCAGGGAAACACCATTGTCGGAAAAGGAAGCTATGGCGCCAATCCGGATATTCAGGGAGAAGTTACCTACTCTCTGGTAGAAAACACTCCGTTGATCAAAATGGAAGTCAAGCTGACCAATACCGGTGACGAAGCATACCAGGGATATTTTGAATATCTGGTAGACCCCGACGAGTCTAAGGAAGATGATACTTATGTTCCCGGCGTAGGCTGGACCACCAGTAACGCTTCTACTGTACTGACCAATCATGAGTGGAACGAAAATTATATTTTTGAAGGTACTGCCAGTGCTTATACCGGATATACCGCCCATGCAATTTTGTGGGATGAGAAAGACACCACTCCCACAGGGCTGGTAAATGACAGCTATATTTTTGGCGCTTGGTTCGACGCCTCTCTGGATTCCGGTGAGAGCAAAACGTTAACCTTCTACCATTTGCCTCACGATCCCGGTGGAATCTCCGCCCCTTATTCAGAAGCTGCTTTCTGGGCTAAGATTGTCCGTGGAGAAGCCAGCGTAGAGGACTTTGGCGTTATTAATGGTACTGTAACGGATACCCATGGCCAGCCGGTGAAAAATGTAGATATTACCTGCCAGTATGCTGTGGGCGATAAGCAGGGGCAAACCGCTGGAACCGCCACAACTGATGAGAACGGCAATTACTCTCTGCGTGTAGAAAAAGATGTATATACTCTGACTGCTACAATTCCCGGATATATGCAGAGCTCCCAGTCTGTGGATTTGAATACGCAGGAAGACCCCAGAGCGGATATGATTTTGGGAGATATGCAGGGAGTTCGCATTACCCAAAGCACCAGTATGCAATCCTTTGGCGGAATTGTCGAATGTAAGCCCGGCGACTATACAATTGAAAACGATATGATTACCATGTCGGTTGCCGATGATACCCACGATGGACAGTTGACCCATTCTTCTGCTGGCCGTATTCTTGATATTGCCTTTAATGGCCGTCAGGACGCAATGGACTGGGTGTTTACCAGCTGGATTTCCGATGTGAAACCGCATACCGAAAATCTGGAGGGCGGCACCTTGGCTGGGGATTCCTGGATGGAACTTGATACCCGCTTTGACAAAATGGAAGTGGTTTCCCAGTCTGCGGACAAAATTGTACTCAAAGCTACCGGCGTTTATCATCATGATCTCGCAAACAATCCGGAAGCCAGTGAGGGCGTGATCGAACAGATTATCACCATGGAATCCGGCAAACCTTATGCAGAGATTGAAACCACTATCCGCAACACCAGCGGTGGAGATTTGAATCTGTATGTAGGCGATATCATGGACGTGGACATTAATTCTCAGAAGTCTTATGCGCCCGGAATCGGCGATATCAATGCCCCTTACAGCAATCCCATTGATGAAAAAGCCTCTCAGCCCTGGTTGTCCCAGTATAGCACCGCACAACAGGAGATTTATTCCTTCCTCTATGAGGATGACTTTGACTTCAACGTGTTTGGAAACACCAACTGGCTCATGGGCTATGCTCCGGTTTCTCTGAAAGACGGAGAATCCTTTACCTATAACCGCCAGATGATCGTATTGGACACCGAAGGGTATTCTCAGGCTCCCGAAGCCATGAATGCGTATTATAACGCTTATGTCTACGGACTGGATGCCGGTATGGAAGTTTATGATGGAGAGATCGGCAAAGGCGATGTGTTCCCGGTCAACGTTACCATCAACAACTCCTCCGATAAGGCGGTAAAAAATACCACCGTTTCGCTCCAGCTCCCTTATCAGATGTACAGCATTGACGGCAGCAGCCTGGAAATTACAGAAATCCCCGCAAAAGGAAGCAAGACTGTGACGTTCTCTGTTTTGGCGCTTGAAGGCGGACGTGGACGTTTACAGGCCGATGTAAAAGCGGAAAATGATATTTCCCTTTCGTTCTCGCAGGCTGTTTCCATCGACGGTCAGGGACATTACTCCGGCGATAACCATACACACTCCACCAACAGCGATGGTTCCGGTACCATTCGTCAGAACGTAGACTCCTCCTATGAGGATAAGCTGCTGAACTGGCTGTATAGTACCGACCACAATGCGATTACCCAAAAGGATGAAACCATCGAAGAAACCAATCGCCTGTCCGGTAACTTTATCAACATCACCGGTACAGAAATCACATCTTCCGGAAAAGGTCATGCACTGGCTTATGGCGTGAGCGATTTTGTTCCCGAATACCGAATCGGACAGAACATCAACGGGAAAACCTGGACCTGGCAGGATACCATCGATCAGGTAAATAATGCCGGCGGTATTTTCTATGTCGCACATCCAAACTATCCCGGCCTTAAATTCTCCGACCCTTATGGCATAAAGGAATATGCTGGAATCGAAGTGTGGAACGGCTTCTATCATGCGCTGGATGCCGATAAAAATGTTAACACCTTTGCCTTTGATTACTGGGACAACGTTAACCGCATCGGTGAAAAGAAATATTTTGGTATTGCTAACTCCGACGGTCACAACTCCGGCAAGATGGGAGACCCCTATATCAAGACCGAAATGGACAGCCTGACTTACGATAACATTCAGGAAGTTCTGGCGAACGGAAATTACTATGGTTCGAATGGTCCAGAGCTGCGCTATGATATTGAAGGCGTGGGAATGGCTGGAACCTTGAATGTGACCGGTGAGCAGAACGTTGATTTTAATATCACGGCATTTGACCAGAACTACGCATTGAAAAATGTGAAGCTGATTAAGAACACCATTACCGGCAGCGCAAACGATGGCTCCGAAAAAGAAGTCGTTTATGAAAAAGATCTGAATGGGCAGAATCTTTATGAATTCCACGAAACAATCTCCCTGCCTGTGAAACCCGGTGAGTTCTATCGTATCGAAGTTATCAGCGAAAAAGGTACCACTGGTAATGGTGGTCAGGGAAGCGGCCAGGGGCTTGGTTTCGCCTTCTCCAACCCCATTTGGATTGGTGAGTCTGATAAGAGCAATGCGGTTGATATCAAAGAAGTTTCCTGTGAGAATGGAGAAGTGATCTCCACCATTGGCGACAATATGATAATCCTTACCGATACGGATCGTTTCACTGTAGACAACCTGGATGTGAAGGTGTCTGATGGAGCCAAAGCAGAAACAGAAATCACAACCTCCGGCGATTCTCAGGCGGTAGAAATTACGGTTACCGCAGAGGACGGAAGCAAGGATACCGAAACAGTATATCTGTTGGATACCGATACACCAGATACACAAAAGCCGGTTATTACAATTGATGGTAAAGTTCCCACTACCGGTACTGTAGGTACAGAAATCAAATTACCTGCGGCTCATGCTCAGGATGATGTGGATGGAGAAGTTGCTGTCAATATCACCGTGAAAGCCCCCGGCGGAGAGAATGTTGTATTGAATAATAATGCGTTTACTCCTGCTGAGGAAGGTGTTTATTCCGTTGCATATCAGTCTGAGGATGCACAGGGCAACAAAGCTGTGGAAGAATTTGCTATCACCGTATCACCCAAAGAGGATACAAATAATCCTGACGATTCCAGTGAGCCCGATGATTCCGGCAAACCAGACGATTCTGAAAAACCGGACGATCAGCCGACCACTGGGGATCATATCGGATTTGTGGTGTTGGCTTCTGCCGTTACAGCCTTGTCTTTGGGGTCTGTGTTGGCAGTTAGAAAGCGTAAATGGAGTAAATAATCTGTTCTAAAAAATTAAGCACGGGTTTTCCTCGGAAAGAGGGGAATCCGTGCTTTTGTTATCCTTATTGTTTGGTACTTTTGAGTAAAAGAATCTGCTATTGGCTTTTCCGTTTTGGCTTGTAGGACCTATTCTTTGAATTGTTTATAAATAAGTTACAAATCCTGTCGAAAAAGATACAATTTCGATACATTTATCAGGTATACTGCAAAATCGGTATGATTTTCAAAAGGATGATTGGCAGAATTTTTTTAAAATAGGTCTGTCAGTAGGACTCAAAATGCAAAGAGGAAGTGTTGCTATGTCAAAACAGCAGGAGTATGTAGATATTTACAGCCATTCTAATGAATCCAGCAGCGGTAAGAATGGTAAATCCAAAAAAAAGATGGCAAGATGGAAAAAAGTGGTACTTTCACTGTTTTCGGTAGTTTTGATTTTGGCAGGTGCTTTGTTTTGTGCGGCCTGGTATTTTTTGGGAGATTTGAAAATTGATACCAGTTTTCCAAAAGATGATGATGAACTGGGAATTGTCAGCCAGACTACTGAACAGGCGGATACGTCGATTACCAATATTGCCTTATATGGTATTGACTCCAGAACGCATGACGATCAGGGACATGCAGACGCTACGATGATCCTGTCTGTAGATAAAAAGCATAATAAGCTGAAGTTGATTTCCATTTTGCGGGACACACAGGTGCAGGTGGAGGGATATGGAAAAGCCAAAATCACCACCTCTTATTGGTGGGGCGGTGCTCCATTAGCTATAAAGACACTGAATCAGAATTTTAATATGAATATCCGTGACTATGTACGGGTGAACTTTGATCAGCTTGCTGATGTGGTTGATGCGGTTGGCGGAGTAGAAATTGATGTAACGGCAGAAGAAGCAGCAGAGCTGAATTACCATATGCAGGGCCTTGGTATTTATGGCAATGATGTGACAGAAACAGGAATGGTTACGTTAAACGGCGATCAGGCGGTAAATTACGCCCGTATTCGTGCAATTGGAACGGATATTGCCCGTGCCAACCGTCAGCAGGAAGTTTTGCTGGCGATTTTTGAAAAAGTGAAGAATATGGGCGCTGCTGATTATCCAGGATTTATCAAACAGATGACGCCGCTGGTGACAACTTCTTTGGATTACGGTGAGATTCTTTCTCTTGCTATGATCCTTCCAAATAATCCTGAACTGGAAACATATGTAATTCCTGGAGAGGAAGAAAACGCCTGGGGCGGGGAAGATGATGGCGCCTGGGTATGGAAGTATGATCTGGATGCTGCTGGAGAGCATATCCATCGCATCATCTATGAAACAGATGAATCCAGTAGCAAGGAATAAACTAGGAATATTGATTTATGCATAGAAAAGGCTGCCGTATCACCCTTCGGCAGCCTTTTTGCAGAAAGGTATCGCTTTTTTTTAGTTGGTGGCGTATAATAACAGGTAATAGAATAAACCAGATTTTGAGATAAAGGAGTATGCGATATGAATCGGGAACCAATTTTAGTGGTAATGGCAGCTGGCATGGGAAGCCGTTATGGTGGAATGAAACAGATTGACCCTTTGGGGAAAAATGGGGAGATTATTATTGATTATTCCCTTTTTGATGCAATACGTGCTGGCTTTAAACGTGTTATTTTTATTATCCAGAAGAAAAACTATGAGGATTTTTGTGAAGTAGTGGGTAACCGTATTAGCAAAATGATGGAAGTCCAGTATGCTTTTCAGGACATTGAGGATTTGCCGGACGGGTTTTCTTTGCCAGAAGGGCGTACTAAGCCGTGGGGGACTGGCCATGCAGTTCGGGCTTGCCGTCATTTAATAGATGCTCCTTTTGCAGTCATCAATGCAGATGATTTTTATGGTCGTGAGGGATTTGCTCAGATTTATCAGTTCCTAAGCCGAGTGGAGGATGGAGAGCCTTATCACTTTGCTATGGTGGGCTATGTGTTGAAGAACACATTAACAGATAACGGATATGTTTCCAGAGGCGTTTGTGAGCTTAACGGAGAGAATCTGAAAGGGATTACAGAGAGAACCCGCATTGAAAGATCGGAAGATCAGCAGGGCGCTTGTTTTAGCGAGGACGGAGGCGAAACTTGGACGGCTCTCGATCCGGAAAGCGTGGTTTCCATGAATCTCTGGGGCTTTACCCCCTCTGTGCTGAAAGAAATGGAGAGCGGATTTACTGCTTTTTTACAGGATGCTCTGGATACCAATCCTCTCAAAGCAGAGTATTATTTGCCTAGTGTTGTAAACACTCTACTGGATGAGGGACGGGCACAGGTAAAAGTCCTTCGTTCACATGATAAATGGTATGGTGTTACTTATCGGGAGGATAAGCCGGTTGTGCAGGCAGCTCTGAGAAAAATGATGGAGGACGGTGTTTATCCCGACCCCCTTTTTGAGGAGTGAAAACATTGGAAACCCTGACCCTTACCAATATGTGTATGGTAACAAATGAAGATGGAAAAGTACTGATGCAGAAACACGGAGGCAACTGGCCGGGATGGTGTTTTCCCGGTGGGCATATCGAAAAAAACGAGCCTTTTTTCAGTGCTGTGATCCGGGAAGTTTATGAAGAAACTGGTTTGACAATTGAGTCCCCAATGCTTTGCGGAGTGAAACAGTTTTTCCGGAGAAATGGCGAGAGATATATTGTGCTGCTCTATCAGACGGATACATACACCGGACAGTTGCGCTCTTCTCCAGAAGGTGAAGTGTGCTGGATGCCTGTGGAAAGGTTATATCAGCAGGAGCTGGCTCCGGGATTTGAAGAAATGCTTCCCGTATTTTTGCAGGGTCATATTCAGGAGGTGTTTTATTTGCCAGATATGGATACCCCTACTTATTATTAGGGGTTATCTGAAAAGTAGAAATTTTTGTCCTTTCCTCAGCAGCTACTGCGATAAAAATCAGTTTTGCCTTGTATCTGCCTGTTGCTTATGGAAAATTCGTCAATTTCTTAGTTTTCAGAAATGCCTTAATTCCATTTTCCGGTTTTCTGAGAAGTTTTTAAAGATATTCTAAATATATTGTTATATTATGTATTGTCTAAAAGGATATGGCTCATATTTTGTTAGGTTTAGTGTTGTAACTCGACTATAACTAATGAGACCGTATCCTTTTCATTAAAGACTCCTAGTAGTATAGGAATGTTACATTACAATCATACCTTGTATAATTTAATGATAGCTGTTATAATTAAAAACTAGACTTTTTCGGGAGGTTACCGCTATGAGCGAAAAAAAAGTACATACTTCGCAAATTGTACAGATTGCCCCAACGCTTCACGCTGGAGATCGAGTCCTACTTTCTGGTATCATCTTTACAGCAAGAGATGCGGCGCACAAACGGATTTTTTCCCTTCTTGATAATGGAAAATCTCTCCCTTTTCCCTTGGCAGGAAGTTGTATATATTATGCTGGACCAACCCCTACCCCGCAGGGAATGGCGATTGGTTCCTGTGGCCCTACTACCAGCAGCCGTATGGATATATTTGTACCTCGCTTGATGGATTTGGGTATGACCTGTATGATAGGAAAAGGACAGCGCTCACAGCCAGTAGTTGATGCGATCCAGCGCAATGGGGGAGTATATCTGTGTGCAGTTGGCGGTGCTGGCGCACTGGCAGCTAAATCTGTGCGTTCGCTGGAAGTGATTGCATTTGAGGATTTGGGATGTGAATCTGTAAAGCGGCTGGAAATTGAAGATTTTCCACTTTTGGTGGCAATCGATTGCCATGGAGGAAATTTGTTTGAGAGGTGAGAGTCCTTGACGGGCTTATTGATTCGTTTATTGATTCCCAACTGGCAGAATACAGACAACCCTGCTGTGCGGGAACGTTATGGGAAAGTGGCAGGGATTACCGGTGTTGTAACCAACTTCCTGCTGGCAGTTTTAAAGTTTGTCACCGGGTGGCTGTTCAGCAGTATTGCTATTATGGCAGACGCTGTGAACAACCTTACGGATTCTGCTTCTTCGGTGGTAACCCTGATTGGCTTTAAGCTGTCCGGCAAGCCTGCTGATGCGGAACATCCCTATGGCCACGCCCGGATTGAGTATATCTCCGGCATGATTGTTTCCTTTATTATGGTCATGCTGGGATTCCAGCTGGCACAATCTTCTGTGGAAAAAATTATAGTGCCAGAGGAGTCGACATTTACTTGGGTGACGATTGCAATTTTGATTGCATCGGTACTTGCTAAGCTGTGGCAGGGAATGTTTTACCGCACCATGGGCAAGCGGATTTCTTCCACTACCCTGATGGCAACCGCAACCGACAGCATCAATGATGTGGTTGCAACCTCAGCGGTGCTGTTGGGGGTGCTGATTACCCTGTTTACCGGCGTGAATCTGGATGGTTGGCTGGGTCTGGCGGTAGCGGTGTTTATTATGATTTCCGGCGTTCGTCTGGTAAAAGAAACTTCTCAGCCGCTTCTGGGAATGGCTCCTTCTAAAGAACTGGTAGAGTCGGTCTATTCCAAGATTCTGGGATATGACGGAGTGATTGGATTGCATGATCTGGAAGTTCACAGCTATGGAGAGGGGCGGATTTTCGCTTCGGTTCACTGTGAAGTCGATGCTTCTCAGGATATTCTGGTGAGCCACGATATCATCGACAACATCGAGCGGGATTTTCTGGAGGATATGGATATCCATCTGGTGATTCATCTTGATCCCATTCAAATTCATGACGAGCGCACTCGAAATCTGTATCATCAGGTAAAGGAACTGGTTCTTGGACTACATTCCGAATTAAGTATCCATGATTTCAGGGTGGTATGGGGCACAACTCACAACAATCTGATTTTTGATGTTGTGGTTCCCTTTGGTTTTTCCCTCAAAGATACAGAAGTTTGTCACCAGATCAGTGCTGCTATTCAAAATGAGATTGGAAAAAATTACTATGCCGTAATTACGGTCGATCATAATTATCTGGGATAAAAGAAGCTGACATAGAGAGTTTCCGCACTGTCTGAATGCAGTCGATGGTATTCCGGATAAATCGGGAAATGGACTTTACAAAGATACGGTCAATTCTTCCTGCCCGGCAGTCGGAAAGCAGGCGCTGAAAATCACCCCGCTTGTCGGTTGTTGTGCCATAGACCGCTTCATCGGCTGTAAAATTATTTTGAAAAATAAACGATAATTTTAAATTTTACCTCCGGCTAATTTGTAATTGGCCGGAGGTAAAATTTATATAATATAATTTAGATGTTCAATAAATGATTACGCAAGAAGTGTTGATTATAGATTTTGATTTGTTTGGTAGATACCAAAGCTAAACAAAAATTGGTATATAAATTTCTAAAATTTTACAGAAAGTTACGCAGGTTTTACTTTTTCCTGACGGCAAATTTCTCATACATCTTTATACTGAATGATAAAGACTGTTTTCAGAGGAGCGCAATTCACTCTGACCGGTTCGGCCCACCCCGCCGGAACAAACGAGAAATGGAGATGTCGAGGGATTCATATGCAAAAGAAACTCTTTCAAAAAACACTGAGTATCTGTCTGACACTGTCTATCATTATTGGACTTCTGCCACGGATTCCAGTATTGGCAGCAGAGGACGCACTGAAAATTTGTGTAATCTCGGATACACATTACTATCCGCTGACCTATGTTTCCGACTGTGAGGATTATCAGACTTATGTCAACGGCGACCCCAAAATGCTGGCAGAATCCGGTTCTGTGCTGGATTCCGCTGTAGAGATGATTGAAAAAGATCAGCCGGACATCGTGCTGGTTTCCGGTGACCTCACTAAGGATGGCGAGAAAAAAGGGCATCAGGAATTTGCCGCAGAAATGCAGCAGATTGAAGACCAGACCGATGCGGAAGTTTTCGTCATCAACGGCAACCACGATATTTACAATTATCTCGATGCCTGTACTTTTGAAAACGGCAAAAAGGAAAACACCGAAACGGTTACTCCGGCTGAATTCAAGGAAATTTATGCAAACTTCGGTTATAACGGAGAATTTGATGCCGAATATTACACCCCTCCAGAGGGAAAACAGGCAGGCGGACTCTCTTATGCCGCTTCTTTTGGAAATTATGTGATTTTGGCACTGGATTCCGGCATGTACAGCCCGGACGCCACCGGTATGGAAACCAATGAACATATTACTGCCGGACGGGTGGACGAAGACCTACTGGTTTGGGCAGTCAATCAGATTCAGAGAGCCGAGGCGGAAGGAAAAACCGTTATCGGCCTGATGCACCACGGACTGGTTCCCCATTTTGATATGGAGGATGAAGTGCTCAGCGAATATGTGGTGGAAAACTGGGAAGAAACCGCCACTGCATTGGCAGACGCCGGCCTGCGGTATATCTTCACCGGACATATGCACGCTAATGATATTGCCGAATATACTACTGTCAACGGAAACCACCTCACCGACGTGGAAACCGGTTCTCTCTCTTCCTGGGGTTCCCCTGTACGCAGTGTTACTTTTTCCAAAGGCGAAAAGTTGAACGACGGCACCAACCGTACTCGTGAGACATTTACTGTCAGCAGCGAAAGTATCAAATCCATTGTCTTTAACGGCGAAGTCATCGAGGATTTTCCCGCCTATACCATGGACAAGCTCTATCCAGAAACCATGCTGAACAACATGGCAAACGGTATGCTGGTTCCCATCCTGAAGCAGATTAGCGAAAAGGGGATTCGGGAATTTATCTCGGAAATGGCGCCGGAGCTGGATATCAACGGCATGATTCTCAATATGGTGCAGGATACGCTAAAAGGCGGTATGCAGCTGGAATTGGGCTCCGGTATCGGCCGTATCAATGTCAGCTATCGAAACGGCGGGATTCAGCTTTCTCCTTCCGGTACAGCCGGTCTGATTGGAGATATGACCATCACCGATGTACAAATCATTGAAATGGTGGACGACCTGCTGAACAAAGTCGAGACCCGCTATATTGACAATCCTGATTACCTGCTGAACAAGGTGGACGAAATCGTAACGAAAGTTTCCAATTTCGGCGTAGCCTCTCTGGGAACAGCGGAAGAGAAAAGCCTGTATGACCTGGTCGTCCTGATTCTCATTAACCACTATCAGGGTGCAGAAAATCCGCCGGAATGGGTGGAAGAGGCCCGTGCTTATATCCAGAGCGGCGAAATCATTTCCAATCTCATCGACATGCTGCTGGACGAAGTCATGGTGATTGTCGATGACCTGACTACCAATCTTTCTGTCGATACCAGTATTGCTTTCAGCGGTGTCTGGAAAATCGCCATCGATGCCAAAACCGACAACGGAAACCTGAAAGCCATTTTGGACATGGCTGGTCTGGATGTCCGTACCTTGATTGAAGGCCTCCTCAACGAATACATGAGCGAGAGTTTTCTAACCGGTATGGGCGGCTTGATTGACGACGTGGCCAGCTCCATGCTGTATGACGATACCCAGGACGATGGGGAAAACGGAGAAGCCCGAACCATTGTATTTGATGGAACGGTGCAGAAGCCGGAACCTTCCGCAGAAAACGGGCTTCTTCCCGATCAAGTGACCATGACCTTTGGTTCAGATGCGGAAACAGGCCGAGCTTTTAGCTGGTACACCGGAACTATGGTGGACAGCGGGGCTGTACAGCTCTCCACTTCTCCTGACTTTTCAGGTGTGCAAACCATTATAGCCAACACTACGGAGGTTATAAAACCCAAAACGCTCCTAAATCTGGGGCTGATTACCACTTACGCCACTAAAAAAGTCAACCGGCATACCGCCGAAGTTGAAAATCTGGAACCCGGCACCACTTATTACTACCGGGTGGGCTCTCCGGAACAGGGATACTGGAGCGAAACAGTTTCCTTCACCACCGACGGAGCACAGGATGATTCCTTTACATTTATCAATGTCAACGACTCTCAGGGTATGGTGCAGTCGGACTATGAGACCTATCTCAACACGCTGGAACTGGCGGATGAGATGTTCCCCGACGCCTCCTTCCTGCTCCATGGTGGTGATTTTGTAGACGACGGCAGCAACGAAAACTATTGGAGCTGGGTGCTGGATAATCCCGTTTCCATGTCTCTGCCTATCACGCCGGCGGCTGGTAACCACGAGGATAAATCCGACGTGGAGGGTGTCACCACTCCCAATGCACTGATGTCCCATTTCAACTTCCAGAACCTTCCCGAACAGGATACCGATACCGGTGTGTACTATTCCTATGAATACGAAAACGCCACCTTTATCGTTTTGAACACCAATGATGTGACTGCTGACGGATATCTCTCCGATGCACAATAT
>CAJFNK010000011.1 GCA_904394685.1 Candidatus Heritagella gallinarum | reverse complement strand
CAATCAAGGTCAGCTACTGCGTTAAAAATACTCGGAATCCATCAAGGATTCCTGCGTTTTTTGCCTTGTATCTGCCCATTGCTTGTGAAAAATTCTTCAATTTCTTAGTTTTCAGAAACGCCCTAATAAGACGGTTGTTTTTAGAAAGTGCAAAAGTCCCGGACTGTTTTGAAAATGGAGCTTTCTGCGCCCCACTATCCGTTTTTATGATTTACCACCACTGTCATTCGAAGGGTAGTTCCCTTTCCTACCTCGGTTTCGATGCTCATTTCGTCGGTGTATTTTTTCATATTCGGCAGCCCCATTCCGGCGCCAAAGCCAAGCGAACGCACCTGATCCGGGGCGGTGGAATAACCGGCCTGCATGGCTTTCTCCACATCGGCGATTCCAGGCCCATGGTCTTCCAGCACAATATCCACCTGTTCCGGCTGGATGTCTACTCTGGCTTCTCCTCCCCCAGCATGGATCACCATATTGATTTCCCCTTCATACATGGCGATTGCCACCCGGCGGATGGCATCGGGATCATATCCCAGCTTTTTCAATTTGCGCTTTACATCGCTGGAAGCTTCTCCCGCACGGGTAAAATCGTCGCCCGGCACCATATATTTTAACGAAATCCCATTCATTCTTTCTCACATCCTCCCCGCAGCCCGGCATCATACAGCTTTCCGCAGGCGGTGAACATCCGATAGCGGGTTTGCAGGACTGTCATATCCCGCTGTTCTGCCAGCTGCAACACGGTGGCGTCCGGCTCCTTATCCCGCACAAAAACAATGCAGTGCATATCCATCATTTCAGCAGTACGCACGACCTGAGGATTCATCAGCCCGGTAAGCAGAACGGACTGATCCTTTACAAAAGCCAGCACATCGCTCATCATATCACTGCCGCAGGCGGTTTTCACCTCGGTATCCATATTTCCTTCAACCAGTACACGGGCCTCCAGGATTGCGGCAACATCGCTGATTTTCATTGAGAAACCTCCTAGCTGTTCAAATTTAATTTATTTTATAACTTTTACAGGCTTTTTCCCATTTCAAAAGCTTTTTGCAGGAGTGCTTCTTTTTCCTCTGCCGTCATCCCGGCACTGCAAACCACCGGCTCCTCTACCTGCATACTGCGGACAGAAAGACATTCCAGATACCAGCGGTAATTGGCCAGCGCCGCATCATAAGGCTTTGGCATCCCCTGCGAAAACACTCCAATCAGTTTCTTGCCTGCTTCCAGGCGGGCGGTATGTTCTTTTGAAGTCAGGCAATAGTGACGGTTCATAAAAGTAATCATGGGGCCACACACCTGTGAGAAATAGTTGGGCGCACCGATCACCAATGCTCCAGCTTCATGCAGATTCTTCCAGTATCCTGCAAGATCGTCCTGAATACAGCAGTCGGCATTATTTGCCTTACAGTATCCGCACCCACGGCAGCCCTTCACATTCATCTTGTCAATTTCATATACTATAACCTCATGTCCGGCCTCTTTTGCGCCATCAAGCAAGCGGTTAACGACCATCGCAGAAACGCCATTATGGCGGGGGCTTCCCAATACGGCAACAACTTTCATTGCAGACACTCCTTTTCTTTTGCCTCAAAGCAATCTTACTGCCCAGTTTTTTTGCAAAAATAATAGATTTTTCGTATAACCAATCCGGTTAGTCCTAGTATATCATTCTGTCGCCCTGTTGTCCACAGAATTTTCCTTTTGCTTCTCAAACTGTATTTGGATATAAAACTTCAAACCCAAAGTAAACTTTTATATCCTGTTTTCCACCCTGTGCGGATATGTGTCCATGTCAAAAAGACGATTTTTGTGTAAATCTATGTAAAATCTCCGAAAAAATTCTACCACATATATCAAATACTGATTGACTTCATCGGGTTAAAGCGTTATAATAGTAACAAATTTGCGGCAATTCCGCTTGAATCACAATTTGTTTGGAGGTACCTTTTATGAAACGTGTGTACAACTTTTCCGCAGGCCCCTCGATCCTGCCGGAGTCTGTCCTTCGCCGTGCAGCTGATGAGATGCTGGATTATCAGGGCTCAGGCCAGTCCGTAATGGAAATGTCACATCGATCAAAGGTCTATGAGGGGATTATCAATTCTGCGGAAAGCCTGCTGCGTGAAGTGATGGGCATCCCCGATAACTATAAAGTCCTGTTTTTGCAGGGCGGCGCTTCTTCCCAGTTTGCCATGGTTCCCATGAACCTGATGACCAAAAGCGGCAAAGCCGACTATGTGATCACCGGACAGTGGGCTACCAAGGCATATAAAGAAGGCGCACGTTATGGTCAGGCCAATATCGTGGCTTCTTCCAAGGATAAGACGTTTTCGTATATCCCCAAGCTGGATCCGGCCACCTTTACCCCCGATGCAGACTATTTCCATATCTGTCTGAACAACACCATCTATGGCACCAAGTTCCACACCCTGCCCGAAACCGGCAATGTCCCGCTGGTGGCCGATGTTTCTTCCTGCATTCTCAGCGAGCCGATTGATGTTTCCAAATTCGGCGTTCTGTATGCAGGTGCACAGAAAAACATGGCTCCCGCCGGCCTGACAGTCGTGATTATCCGGGAGGACTTGATTGGTCACGCCATGGATATTACTCCCACCATGTTCAACTACCAGACCCATGCCGATAACGGCTCCATGTTCAACACCCCGCCCTGCTATACTATCTATATGGCAAAGCTGGTGCTGGAGTGGCTGAAAAATGACATCGGCGGTCTGGAAGAAATGAAGAAGATCAACGAGAACAAGGCAAAGCTCCTCTATGACTTCTTGGATCAGTCGAAACTGTTCAAGGGCACTGTGGTTCCCGAAGACCGTTCCCTGATGAACGTTCCCTTTATCACCGGAAACGAGGAGCTGGACGCCAAGTTTGTTAAAGAGGCTGCTGCTGCCGATTTTGTCAACCTCAAGGGTCACCGCAGCGTTGGCGGTATGCGTGCTTCGATTTATAACGCAATGCCCACCGAGGGTGTTGAAAAGCTGGTTGCCTTTATGGAGCAATTTGAAAAGGAGAATCTGTAACCATGTATCAAATTCATTGCCTGAATAAAATCAGCCCGGTCGGCACTAGCCGTTTCGGGGATCAATATACCGTTGGAGCAGAACTGGCACAGGCAGACGCTGTCTTGGTGCGGTCTGCCGCCATGCACGACATGGAGCTGCCGGAGCAGCTGCTGGCGATTGCCAGAGCCGGCGCCGGTGTCAACAATATTCCCATCGACAAGTGTAGCGAGCAGGGCATTGTGGTATTCAACACGCCCGGCGCTAACGCCAACGCCGTAAAGGAAATGGTAATCTGCGGCCTGCTGCTGGCTTCCCGTAAGGTTGCCAAAGCTATTGACTGGGCCAAGAGCCTCAAGGGTGAGGGTGAGCAGGTTGGCAAGCTGGTGGAAAAAGGCAAGTCCGTTTTTGTCGGCCCCGAAATCACCGGAAAATCTCTGGGCGTGATTGGCCTGGGCGCAATTGGTATTCTGGTGGCAAATGCCGCCGAGGCACTGGGTATGGAAGTTTTTGGATATGACCCGTATCTCTCGGTAGATGCCGCATGGGGTCTGTCCAGCAATGTGCGCCATGCCCGCTCTCTGGATGAAATTTACGCTAACTGCGATTATATTACCCTTCACCTGCCTCAGACGCCCGACACCAAGGGCATGATCAATGCGGATTCTTTGGCCAAGATGAAGGACGGAGTTCGCATTTTGAACTTTGCACGGGGCGGTCTGGTTAAGTCTGCCGACCTGATTGCAGCTCTGGAGAGTGAAAAGGTCGCTTCTTATGTAACCGACTTCCCGGATGATGACCTGCTGTGTGTAGAAGGCGTTACCGCCATCCCGCATCTGGGCGCCTCCACACCGGAATCGGAAGATAACTGTGCCCGCATGGCCGTAGATCAGGTAAAAGACTATCTGGAAAACGGCAACATCCGCAATTCCGTAAACCTCCCGGCAGTCAGCATGGCTCGTGAGCCGGGTATGACCCGTATCTGCATTCTGCATCGGAATGTCCCCAACACGATCAGCGTGTTCTCCGGTGCGGTGGGTGATGCCGGTGTGAACATTGAGAACATGCAGAGCATGTCCCGTGGCAACTATGCTTACACCATGTTTGATGTTTCCGGCGATCTCTCTGACGATGCTGTTGCTGGTCTGGAAGCATTGGATGCAATTATCCGGGTGAGAATCATTCGTTAAAACATTCACTAATCATCTAAGTTTAAAGCCCCGCCATCTGGCGGGGCTTTTTGTCTATGGCAAAAGTTCCTCTTGAAAATGCAGATTTGGGAACACCAGCTTCCAGTATTTCTCCCCGGTCTGCACCGCCAGACGGAACGGAGCATAGGCATCCCCGCCGGAAATTTGCAGCATCTCCGGATAGTTTCGCAAGTGGAACTGGTACTCCCATGCAAAATCCAGAATCCCCTGCTGAATTTCTGCAATGGTCTGGGGGTCAGTCTTTTCCGGTTCACAGAACACCAGTTCAAATTCATCTTCCCCTTTTGCTAAAAATCCTCGCAAGCTGGGGGAAGCAGACGTAAACAGCATTTCCAGATATACATTATGGCGCTTACCGGGATGATGCTCACACCACAGCGCCCGGTTCTGCTCCTGCGAAAACAGATAGGCGTCCAGCACCCCGTTTTGAAACAGTCCCTGATCCCCCTCGCTCCCCGGAACATAGGCGCTGGCGCTCCCCGCCAGCAAGCCGTTAATCTCACACGGGATGCACCATTTATCCATAACCAGATTCCGCAAATAGAGGCTTCCGCTTCCCACCCATCCAATGTCTACCGCACAGGCTTTTCGGCATCCCTTCAACACCGTTTGCCAATACCGCCGTGCCCCCTCCTGCTGAGAATCATACACCTGCTGCACCTTTTCCCAAAGGGAATCAATCGCCCGGCAAAACCGTTCTACATTCCCGGAGGTAATTGATTCATCAGAAGAAAGCCTACTGACAGAAACAATCTCATCCAAAAGGGGCTGCAAGTCCATTTCCTCTACTAAACGGGAAACGGACTTTCTTTTTTTGACATTATCATATACAAAACGTATAAAATATTCATTTTTATACCTATAAGAAACCAGTTTCAACGATGCACGGCGGGACCAATACACATATTCGCACGAATCCTGTGGATACATCTGGCGATACACTCGATAAAGCAGTTCTCCGTCACGGGAAAGAAACAATATCTTGTCGCTTTCTCTGGTGTGGCGATGGATATAGCTGCAATATCCCACTGCCAACAGGCCTCCGGCCGTATAGCCGTATTCGTATACGGGGTTGTATTGGCGCAGCCCATTGTGCAGATGGGCATTAATAATTCCGCTATACACTGAACGCACCAGAGATGACATCATTTGTGGGCGGTAGCTGCTGCCGCATTGCTGCACGTTCGGTGTATGGATGGCTTCAAATCCATTTTTGCGTGCTGATTCTACGTCTGAAATCGGGTGGTCACCTATGTGAAGGTATTTGCCTTGACAGCATTCTTCCCTCACCTGTCGAAAAAGAGAGCCATCCGCCTTGCTCTTACCATATTCGCACGAAACATAAATTCTGTCAGGCGCCGGATAACCACAGCCTTCCAGCAGTTCCAGAATCACCGAAGAAGGCAAATACATGTCCGAAATCAGGAGAAGCTGATGACCTCTTTCCCGCAAAAGATGGTAGACCTCATAAAAATAGGGATGGGCAAAGCAGAGATTTTTTTCGGTTTCTATTTCCAGCTGCATGGCCTGCTCAGCTAGCTCTCCCATGCAATGATTTTCCATATACCGATAGATTTCATCCAACGTAACCTCTCTGGTGCCGCACCGGCTGTATTTTTCTTCTCTCGCCTTTTCCTCCGCCTGTCTGCGTACAGCACCAAAATGCAGATACGACAGCTTCGCCCCAACAAAATCAAAAACATCTGCCGGGTTTGCCACCGGACGCAAGAGCAGCGTGTCAAAGACATCAAAGGAGATCACGGGATACTCTTTGAGCCGTTCCACCAGCTGCTGCGGGCTTTCCCGCAAGGAAAGGGACGACTCGCTGCCTATGGTATAAAGGCGGTTCTTTTCTAAAAAGGAAATCGAAGTGTCCGGAAGCTGCCGCAAAAAATAGTACCGGGCATTATACTCCAAAAGGCGTTTCCAGGAACGCCCCCGGTGCAAATGGTGTTCCTGTGGATTGCGGTTGATTTCACCTTCATATTTTTGCTGGATTTCCGGTATCCGACGCACAAGCAGGTCATACATCCGGTCTTTGATTGACAACATTACGGCAGCCTCCCCGTTTTTTCTAGGGCGTATTTGAAAACAAAGAAATTGAAGGATTTTCCACAAGCAATAGACAGATACAAGGCAAAAAACGCAGGAATCCTTTATGGATTCCGAGTATTTTTAACACAGTAGCTGCCATTGATTGTAGGAAAAGACGATAATTTCGACTTTTCAAATAGCCCCTAGTTCCCGTTTTTCTTTTTCCCGGATGTAACGCCGGTAGATAAACCAGAAAGCCAGAATCGTCACCGAAGCTACCAGAAATTCAATCAATAAAATCAGCCAGCTATATTGGCTGCTTTCCCGATACGAAACAGTAACACGGCACTGGGCGGAATAGCGGCCATCCATGGTGGCGGCCGTTATGACAGCGTCCCCGCCGTCTATCCCAACCACTACGCCGCTGGGCAGCACCTTTGCCACTCTTTCATTCGAAGAAGTATATTGCAGCTGGGGGAGTGCGGCTCCTTCCGGCAAAGCGCCGGGATAGAGCGCATATTCTTCATCTGGGGCAATCATCACCCGCTCTACCGGAAAAAACAGCCCTGTTACCTCCTGCCCGCCAAATTCATCTGCTCTAACGGTGGGCAGACAGAAGCTCAACAGCAGAGGCAGCAGGATTGCCAGCACTGTTTTTAGCTTTTCAGTTTTTTTCTTTCTGATTTTCTTCATGCCCACTTCCTCCTATCTCCCATGGCGTCCCCGCCAGATAACAGGCCATTACCTGCGGCAACACCTGATGAATTTGATATTTTTCCGGGAGAATCCCTTTCTCCCGCCAGTCTGGTCCCCGCAAAATCGATTCCCAACAGCTTATCAGCGCTAACCGGTCATCGAGTGGGAACAGGCGTCCATTTTCTCCATGGCGAATCAGGTCCTGATGCCCCTTTACGTTGGAGGCCAGCACGGGTTTTCCCAGCGCCAGCGCCTCCATCACCGAAAAGGGAAGCCCCTCGCTGCGGCTGGCAGTCACCAGCCAATCACAGCACGAGAGCAGCAGCGGGATATCGCTGCGCTGTCCCAAAAACTGCACGGAATCCCCCAGCGAACGAGCCTGTTGACGGCAGGCTTCCAGCAGTTCCCCCTCTCCGGCAAACAGGAGCCTTGCGCCGGGAAAGTGTGGGCTAATTTGGGCAAAAGCATCTAGGAGCAGCGCCTGATTTTTCCGACGGGAAAATTCTCCCACACAGAGAAACACCGGCCCCGTATTTTCCAGCCCTAGCCTCTGTTTGGTTCTTTGGATTTCTTCTGCTTTCGGATAGGGAAGCGGGCAAACTCCCATTCCGGGAATCCGGAAAATCTCCCGGCAAAGCCCATAGCGGTGCGCCAGAAATTCATCCTCCCGGTTCATGGTGAGCAAGCAGTCCACCTGCCCGGAAAACGCTTTTTCACACAGCCGATAGACCTGGTTTTTCCAGCCGCCGCCCTCCCGGAACAGATATCCGTGGCAAACCAGCGCCAACCGTGGTTTGGGGCTGGTTGCCAGCACTACGGCCAGCCGGGTGAGAAACCCCGCTAACGTGGCGTGCGCCACCACCACATCATACCGTTCCTGGCGTAATAGTTTTGAAACTTTAAATATAGTTTGTATATTTTTAAGTGATATTTCTTTTTTAGAAAACGAAAAATCCAGTTCCTGCCTTGTCCATCTCATGCCCGGCCTTCCCTGTGAAACGGTATCCACCTTCCATCCCCGCTCAAACAGCCAGCGCAGATAAGGTTCATGAAACTGCCGAATGTGCGAGCTACGGGAAGCACACATGAGCATTTTGCCGCCCTGAGCGTTATGCCTTTCCATAAGCTCTGCAAACCTCCTGAGCGGTGCCGTCCATTTTGATTCTCCCTTTTTCCAGCCAGATGGCACGCTGGCAAACCGCCTGCACCTGCTGGGGCGAATGGGACACAAACAGAATGGTAGCGCCGTTTTCTCGCATCTTTTTCATACGTTCCTGACACTTCTTTCGAAACTTGGCGTCCCCCACTGCCAGAACCTCGTCGGCGATGATAATATCGGCATTGGAGAGGGTTGCAATGGCAAACCCCAGCCGGGAAAGCATCCCGGAAGAATAGTTGACCACCGGCACGTCTACAAAATCCCACAGCTCGGCAAAATCGATGATTTCTTCAAAACAACGGTCCATATAGGCACGGGTGTGCCCGTGCATCGAGCCGGTGAGATAGATGTTTTCCCGTGCCGAGAGCGTTCGGTCAAACCCGCCGTTGATTTCAATGAGCGGCGCAATCGCCCCTCGTGTGACAATTCTCCCGCTGGTGGGCTTCATAATCCCGGCAATCAGCTTGAGCAGGGTGGATTTTCCAGAACCATTTACCCCCACCAACCCCAGAGATTCCCCTCTGGAGAGCGTAAAGGAAACATCCCGAAGCGCCCAAAACTCCTGATAGGCAAGCCTGCCCCGCACCAGATTCAAAACATATTCCTTCATGCGGTATTCCTGATTCCGGCTCAGCCGAAACATCATGGAAACGCCCTCTACCGAAACAACCGGTTCCACAGCACTCCCTCCTTCCTGTAAGTCTTATAAATGCAGATAGATTTTATCCTGATAGTTTCGGAACACGGTAATTCCCGTAATCAACATCAAAACGCTATAAGCCGTAGCGATGAGCAACGTGCGTTCCGAGGGCATCACCCCATACAGCACCACATCCCGCATCATAGAGGCATAATGATAGAACGGATTGAGATCCCACAC
The DNA here is from genome assembly GCA_904394685.1 of Candidatus Heritagella gallinarum. GTDB lineage: Bacteria > Bacillota > Clostridia > Oscillospirales > Acutalibacteraceae > Heritagella_A > Heritagella_A gallinarum. Next base: position 19,391 of record CAJFNK010000011.1, on the reverse strand, counting down.
AAAACGGTATGGCTGTGGGATGATGGAAATGGGATAAAACATCGGAGTGGCATACACCCAGAGCGTGGTGATGATATGGTAGAGATAGTTCATGTCCCGAAAAAAGACGCCTACAATACTCAGCACCAGAGAAAGCCCGGTGGTAAACAGCAACGTGAGCAGCAGCGGGGCAGGAATCAGCAGCACATAGGGTGTTAGCGGCACGCCAATCACCAGCGCCACCAGCAGCAGCGGCAGCAGGGAAATCACCATGGTAAAAGCGTTTACCCCCACTGTTGCCAGACAAAACATGTATTGGGGGACGTGGATTTTGCGAATCAGCCCGGCATTGCTGCTGAGGCAGTGCAGCGCCTGTGTGGTGGTGACGGAATTGAAATTAAGCAAAAGATAGGCGCACAGATAATAGACTGGGTAGAACTGGATGCTCCGCCGGAACAGGGTGGAAAACACAATGGTCATCACAAGCATCATCAAAAGCGGGTTTAAGAGCGTCCACACCACGCCCAGCGCCGATTTATAATATTTCTTTTTGGTGTCCCGTTTAAAAAGCTCCCACAAGAAGCCAAAGTAGTCCATGAATTCCCGCATCCCGCTTTGTTTCCTCCTTTTCCGGCAGGCGGCTTTTTCTCATTCCCGCCGCCCATAATATTGGTCTTTCATTCGTTGGAGTAGTTTTTGGGGAATCAGCCCCACTGCCAGCGGCTTTGCCGCATAGAGCAGCCCTTTTGGCAGCAGCCCCAACCGGGCGAACCCCTCCAGACGAACAGCTGCTTCTTCTATCCGATACCGGTATCGTCTGCGCTGCTGCGCCGCTAAGTCTTCCCGGTACGCATACAGTTCTTCCTGAATGGTATACCCCATTTCTCCTTTGGCATACAGCCGCATGAATAGTTCCAAATCCTCACACCGCCGGGTCCTGCGGCTGACCCGATATCCGCCGTGCGAAAGCAGCGCTTCCCGGCGAAACCCAACCGCCCCGTGCATAAAAGGTATTGTAAAAAGGAAGTCCGTCCGCTGCGGCTTTTCGGGATAACGCATTTTTCCCCAAACGCCGCTTTCGTCAAACAGGGAAATGTTGCTGGAAACCAACGCATACTCCGGGTGCTGCTCCATAAACGGCACCAGCCGGGCAAACCGCCCCGGACAGGAAAGGTCGTCCCCATCCTGCCGCACCAGAATCGATGTTTGTGCATACTGGATGCAGCGGTTCAGACTGTAGGCCAGCCCTCGGTTCCGAAGGTTGTGCAGCAGAAAAATTCTGGAATCCAGCCTTGCGGCTTCTTCCAGAAACTCCCTCACCGGGGGGTGAGAGCCGTCATCACAGAGAATCCAGCGAAAGTCCCCCAGACTTTGCGAAAGCACAGAATCTACCGCCTGCCGAAGGTGACAGAGGTTCCCGTTATGGATGCCGGTGATCACGGTGAACCGCATGGCTTGCCCTCCTTTTCATACGAGTAATCCGAAGCGCTTCCCAAACATAAATGTGCAGGCGGTACCATGCCCGGTGACGAACCGGTGACACTGCCAGCGAGCCGCACGGCCAATACAGCCCCGGCCGGGCTTTTCTTCGGTTCCAGACAAGATACTCCCGTGCCTGACTTTGGGAAATGGGAACGGCCAGCGGAGAAAGATATCCCTCTGCGATATCGTCGCAGAAAAGCCGCCCCCCAATCGCCGCCGCTTCCTCCGGACTGGGTACACAGCAAAGATGCTTCATCCAGCGCCGGGCCTGCGCCAGCAAAACCGGCGCATCCTGCGGGGAATATTCATCTGCCAGCTGACGGCAGTTTTCCAGCAGTGATTGCCGCTGCTGCCAGAAATGCCGGTTTTTTCCCGGCGGCTTTCCTTCGGGAACCGCCCAGCCCTGCTGGACGGAATACCCAACCGTCATGGCGTGGGGCGCCGTACACAGGCTTTCAAGCACATTGTTATTGAACAGCGCCGCATACCGTACCGGCGAGTGGGGAGAAAAATACCAGGCAAGATATTCCCCGTCGGCAGGAACTCCGGGTGTGGTATAAAGCCCAAAATAAAACCCTATCAGCGGACTGTGGCACCCGGCGCTTTCCAGAAGTTGGCGCAGGGTATGCTGCATCCCGCCTGTCCAGCCGCTGTCCACCAATGCCACCGGGTCGCCGTTCATCAGCCCTTCCTGCTCAAGATAAATCATCACCGGGTCATAGGCTTCCCGTGACTTTTCTTCCAGCAGCAGCCGAAATCCACGTTCGTTTTCCAGCAGCAGCGCAATCCGTTTGCGCTCCTCCTCTGGGAGCGGCGCATCCAGCTGCTCCTCTGAAATTCCCGCCCACCGGGCGCACATGCGGCACTGGCTGTCATCTGCCCGGATTCTGCTCATCATCCCCCGGAATGTAAGGCGAAGCGCCCCGGAAAACACATACCGGCAGGCCTCCTGATAGTCCAGATGGCACGCTGGGAGTCGCCAGGCCAGCCGGGAGGCATATAGATACCGGCACGAAAGGTCATATCCCCGCTTCTGACAAATCATCTGGGAAATTTCCCGCAGCAGATACCCATCCCTCGCCAGAAAATACAGCCTCCTGAGTCCCTTTTCCCGTGCGGTTTCCACCACCCAGCTGCAAAATCCGAACATCACTTTTGCCACTCCCGATGGCAGCGTTTCCTGTTTCATCCTGTCCCCTCCTATGAGAAAAACCGGCTGAGATACGGCACCACACCATGGACGTTTTCCAAAAGTCCCATCACATGATAGAGCGTTGTCACCGCCAACACCGTCACCAGCACCGTCCAGGCCTGCGGCGAATAAACCAAGTCTACCTGTTGTTCTCCCTCTGCCGGAGCAAAGCGCCGTCCCACTCCCGGCCGGGGAACTTTGAGGGCATCGAGCAGCGCCGGAATCGCCAGCGTCACATACCCAAACGCATAGTAGGAAAGGCGCTCCAGAATTGCATGTCGGGACATCATTACCATGCAGAACACGCCAAAAAGCACCAGCCCAATCAAATAGCGGTTTTCTTCGTGGGAAGCCAGCATCTGCTTTTGAAACAGGAGCAGCAGTGCCAGCAGCACCAGCGGCATAAGCGCATAGAAAAAGGACATCCCCTGCAAAAATACTGAATTGGCATATTCCTCATGGAATACCATGGTAAGAAGATTGAGAATCCCCTCGGAGGAAATATAAAAAAACAAAAGCGCATAGCTGTAAAAAAGCAGTTGTCCCATTCCCGGCCGGAGCTTTACAAGCAGATAGACGGGCAGCAGGATGAGAGCGGTGGTATGGAAAAGGGAGGCCAACAGCGTCAGCCCCAAAAAGGGGAGAAACCGGCGGTTTTTGAGAAAAGTCCAGGCAAACAGCGCAATCGATACGGCGATGGCCTGCCGAAGAAAATTCATATTGAGATAGAGAAAATAGAGATTGACAAACAAGACAGTAGAAAGCCATACATTCCGGGAATAGCGATAGAAAAAAATCCCCCACGAAGCCAGACAGAAGGCGGCGATAATGCCCATGTAAAGCGGGATGCTGTTCGTGAACAGGCCAATCAGCTTGGTAAACGCCACAAAGCCCGGCTCCCAGTCCAGATATTGAAGGGTAGAAAATCCCGAACGGCTCATGAGGACAAAGCCCTTGGCATACATATCGTAGTCAAAGCCGACACGGTATCTTGCCCATAACAGCAGGAACATCTGCCCAAAGCTCAGCCCGATAAACCAGAGCTTTCCCTTTTTAAAATGTCCAAAGGGGCCGAGAAACAGCACGCCCCAAACACAAATCAACGCCAAATTCAAAAAATAAACCGTCAATGCCGCCCCTCCTTTTCTGTTTTGGGCTTTTTATCGGAACGAAGCCTACCGACTGTGCGAAAGAGGATTTCGATATCCAGCCCCAAGCTCCAGGTTTCGATATATTCCATATCATACCGGATGCGCTCCTCAATGGAAGTATCGCCGCCCCGAAGCCCATGAATTTGTGCCAGCCCCGTCATGCCGGGCCGCACATAATGTTTGAGCATATATTGGGGAATCTCCTCCATAAACGTTTTGACAAAATGGGGGATTTCCGGCCGGGGCCCTACCAGGCTCATATCGCCTTTGAGAACGTTTATCAGCTGTGGAAGCTCATCGATACTGTATTTTCGCAAAAACGCACCGACACGGGTACACCGGTCATCCCCGGCGCACGCCATGCGCACCTCCCGCTCTGTTTCCACCCGCATGGAGCGGAACTTATACATCACAAACGGGCGGCGATCCATCCCCACCCGTGTTTGCCTAAAAATCACAGGACCGGGGGAAGAAAGCCGCACTGCTGCCGCTGCCGCCACCAGGATCGGGCTGAAAAGCACCAGCGCCGTCAGTGCGCCAAGAATATCAAAGCTACGCTTGAGTAAAGCAGCCCACAAGCTGTCCAGCGGGATTTTCCGCATCCCCAAAACCGGCATCCCGTCAAAGCTGGAAACATAAATCCGGCTAGGAAGTGCTGCAAAAAGGTTGGGAAAAATCGAAAATTTCACCCCGTACTTTTCCAGCAGAACCGTTTCCCGTTCCAGCATGGTGCCTTCGTTCTCCCGAAGCATGATAAACACCTCATCCACCACATGCTCTTGCAGATAGCGTTCCAGTTCGGAACGCTTTCCCAAATGGGGGATTTCCATAGAAATCGTCTCGTCACACAGGAACCCGGACACTTCGTAGCCAAAGCCCGGTGATTGGCGCAGCTTTTCCAAAAAAGGGCGTGTACAATCATTATGCCCCAAAATCAGCAAAAACTTTTTGTTAAATCCTTTTTTGCGAAGTTCCTGCAACAGGCGATAGAGAAACCAGCGGTATCCGAGCTGAAAAATCGTGGTGAGAAAGAAAAAAACGGTAAGCGCTACCTGTGTGATGGAAAAGGCGTCCAGAAAAAACAAAGCCGCCGCCAGTACCAGATACGCCGCCAGATTGGCTCTGGCAAGCTCTGTGGCCTGAATCCAGAACGGCACATTTCGGTGGGAACGATAGAGCCGCAGCATCCCATAGACCGCCAAATGCACGCCCCCTGCCAGCAGGCAAACTCCGGCCGTTACCCAAATGCTTCTATTTTCTTCTGGAACCCCATAGCCCCATGCGTTGGCAATGGCAAAGGAAATCGCCAAGGTACCGCACACCAGCACGAAGTCCACCAGAACATGCAGCAGATTCAGCGATTTTTGATGTTGGCGAATCATAAAACGTCCCCCCTCTCTCTAAATTTTGTGATACAGCTTTTAGTCTTCCCCAAAAACAGAAAAGCCTTCCCTGCAAATAACAGGAAAGGCTTTTCCAAATACAGGCGCTTTTCTCCAAAGCGTATGAGTTTACTCTTTATTTTACGCTGGCTTTTCTCGCCTTCACGCTGGCAACCAGGATTCCCAGAGCAGCGGCAGACATCACGCCCAGCACAATCACGGTAGTAGCGGAGTCACCCGTCTGCGGCACGCCGGCAGCTTCCTCGGTCAGAGTAGCGGCAGCATAGTGAGAGAAATGGTTGGTCTTAAAGCTGAGATAGCGGTTCTCCAGAACAGCCTTCATGTCGGTGACATCCTGCTCGTCATTCACATACAGAACAGAGTTCTGGCTGCCCTTGGCAGGTACCGTTACCGTCACTTCGCCGTTGAGCTGAGAGATCGGGTTGCCATCCTGATCCAGCAGGACGATATCCAGCACCTCTACATCCTCATAGCCCAGCTTGGCAGCGTTGTCGATGGCAGCCTGAAACTCGGAGCTGTCTTTTGCGGCAACCGCCATGGTAACCTGGGTCACGCCCTGGGGAAGTACGTCGGCCGGAATGTCCACCGAAACGCCGGTATCGGGAGCAACCAGCTCGCCGACTGCCTGACCGGGCGTTACCTGGGCTGTGTCACTGGCGCCGTAATCGGAATAGCCGGGCGCTACTGCCAGTGCAGTAAGGCTGGTGGAAGCCAGTACTACCATTGCTGCGAATACACCTGCGATTTTCTTGTGGATTTTCATCATCTTGCACTCTCCTTGAATCGTTATCAGTTTGTTCTTTCCTCTGAGAAATCCCGTTTTTTCTCTTGGCGACTGCTTGCAAACGACAGATTCCGCTCCACACCACTTCCATATTTTACAAATAATATTTTCGCTATATCAAAATATTATTGTTGTAATTTGGAATCAGCGTTTTTGTATCGCTTGAATTTCTCTGGTATTAATTATATCGAATTTCCGCTGATAGTCAATTCCTGAAACAGGAGAATCGCAGGAACATCACCCTGATATTTTATATGATTTTGTATAAAAGACTTTCAAAAAATTTGATTTAATGGAATTTTTATCCAAATTTATAAATGATTTTCCAGTTTTGAGTATTTGAAACTCCCTTATCGCACAGCATCAAAACGGTTTGAAAGCTCGGATAGATATCGATGGCGGGCGTCCACAAAGCGCTGTAAAATTCCCGGCAAAGCAGGCGGAATTTCGCTGCCGTCCTCCATCAACCATTCCGACTGTATCAGAGAAGCGATTTGCAGCAGCAGCTCCCATGTTTCAATCTGGCTGTTTTCACCTTCTGGCCGCTCCCATTCCGGCATCCAATACGGTAGCGTATTGTTGAGCAACATGGTGGCAAGATCATGTCCATCCAGGCAGGCGAACGCCCAACGGTGCAATATATGATCTTCTTTTCGCAGAGAGAGTTGCAGCAGCGCTTGAATCCCCTCTAACACCTGCACACATTCTTCGGTTGGGAGCCAGTCGGGATGAAATGCTTTTTGATGGGCGCAGCAGGGCTGTGAAAAAATCATCGGATTTTTGGCAAAATGGCGGCATTTGACCAAAAATTCTCGTCCGCTCAAAATGGAATATTCCCGAAACTGCATCCCGCCCTCTATGAGCAGCTCCTTCTGATACAAGACATCCTGAAACCGGTTTTGCAGATACCAGCCCTCCTGTTCCACCAGTACCGCCGGTTGTGAAAGTGGAGATTCCCGGCGGTCACTGGGAGAAGCGCAGAGATCAGATTTCTTTTCCTGCATCGCCCTCAGCCACTGTTCCAGCGCCGTTTCGCTTAGAAACCAGCTGTCTGTATCCAGAAACAGCAGAGTTTCTCCCGCTGCGGCCTCAATTCCCTGGTTGAGCGCTTGCGGCAAAGAGCTTTTGGGACAGTTGAATATCCGAAGTCGGCGCTCCTGATGCAGGAACCGGTGCAGAATCCCATAGGCTTCCTGGCTGGCGCCGTTGTTCAGGCAGATGATCTCCCATTCCAAAAGGCTCTGACGGCAAATACTCAAAAGGCAGCGCTCCAACAGCGGCGGCTTCCCGCTCACCGGCAGGATAATTGAAACTTTGGGAGAGATGGGAGTTCCTTGTGAAAGAAACTCAAAATAGGAAAACATCTCATACCGGTATACCGGCATGGCGTTGCGGTTCTGATAATAGCCGCTCTTTTCCCACAAAGGCATCAGCTCTTTGGCAATGGGGATTTTTTCAGAAAGAGGCAGGCGGATAAAATCGTCATAGAGAAATTCTACGCTCCACTGTAAAAACTCCATGGACATCGTTTCCATCCAACCGGCTTCCAGCCATTTTTCCCCGATATGCTTTACCAGCGCCGCATGGCTTTTCACCCGCTTATCGCTTCCCGAATAGAGCTCGTTCATCATAGAGCCTTCTCTGGCCCACCGGTAATAATAGAGCTTATCCGAAATCAGAGTAATCCCCTTTGCCAGCGGATACAGCCGGAACTGAAAGGCGTTGTCTTCCCCGATATGGATATCCTCTTGTAACCGCAGCCCGTTGCGCTCAATCAGCTCCCGCTTCACCAGTACCCGCCAGATAAAGGGTCGAGCAGCGGTATCGCCAAACAGGATTTCCGGCTCAAACTGAGGATAAAAGGCGTCCTTGGGCGACAACACCTGTTCCAGCCAGGGATCAGGCTGGGGAGGAATCGGGAAAATGTGTGCGCCGCACACCACGACTTCAGAATCATCCCGGCGAGCCGCATGACAAAGGGTTTCAAACATTTCAGGCGCTGCATAGTCGTCGGAATCCACAAAGCCCACATATTCTCCCCGTGCGGCATCCAGACCGGCATTGCGGGCAGACGGCAGCCCGCCGTTTTCTTTTTCAACCACCTTGATGCGATGATCCATCGCCTGATACCGGCGCAGGATTTCCCCGCTTTGATCCGTAGAGCCATCGTTCACACAAATAATCTCGATGTCTTTCAGCGTCTGCGCCAACAAGCTGTCCAGACACTGTTCCAGATAGCGCTCCGTTTGATAAACCGGCACCAGAATTGAAACCAGCGGCATCTCATTCACCTCCAAATACTTTTTCCCGAACCCGCTGCAAAGACTTTCGCAGTCCAAACTGACGATAATAGGCTTTGGCTTTTACGGCCAACGGTTGGCGCTGCCAGTTGGGGTCTTCTCCCGGCCGCACGCTTTCGCCTGCTTCACGCAGCAATTGCCCCACCCGGTTGATCTGCTTTTGCTGGCTGGCATACAGCGATTCTACCTTTTCAAGCTGCGGAAGCCGGAACTGGAACGGCGCCGGAACATGAGTCGCTATATTCCACCAGAAATGGCTGTACATCCCCTGGCTGTCCACCCAGGGGGCAACAGCGCCATAATCCAGCAAAGGACGGTATAGCGCTTCCTGCTGATATTGGGAGCGGGGCTTTCCCGCCGGGAACAGTTCCTCTTTTGGTACGTCTTTTGCCAAAGTGGTAAACCAGTAGGGAAAATAACCGATCTGGCCTTTACACACATGGTTGAGAAGGTCACAGGCCGCCTCTCCCTTTCCGATTCCTTCCTGACACTGCTCCAGGATACGATACTTTCTCAGCCGCTCGCAGTGCAGGGTAAGCACCTCTGACTCAATCGCCTTTTCGCCTTTGCCATAGCCGTTGAGGGGCAGGCCGCAAACATAATAATCGTCCACGCTGCATGTGCGGAAAAACTCCGCCAAATCCTGCATTGCCAGAATCCGGGGCGTACAATAGATGCACTTTCGCACCTGCGGAATCAACTCCGAGAGTTCCAGCGGATAATACTCCGGGCGGTACCCGGATTGCAGAAAATGAAAGCTGGCAATGGGATAGGCTTTTTCCAGCTGTTCAAACGCCTGTCTGGTTTTTTCTGTGGGCTTTTGACTGTCCATCAGATAGAAAGCATACCGGGTACCGGGCTTGGCAGTTTTGAGCATGGACACAATCGAAACCGCCAGCGGAAACAGGTTTTCCTGCTCCATCGGCATTGCAACGGGGATTTCAATGGGTTCTGCCACAAAAGCAATGGGAAACACCTTATACCGCAGCCCTTTTTGCATCAGGTGATAAATAAAGATGCCTGTGAGCCGTTCGGAGATAAACAGCCTTTTTTCGCTGATGTCCACCTGCTTTTCAAACTCTTCCAGAATTCGGAAAATCCACCGGCAGTATTCGAAAAACAGCTTTCTTGGGAACAAAAACATATTGCAGAAATTCCCAACGCTTTGCTCCATATAGGCACGGGCGTCGGCCGCATATTCCGGGTAGAGGTCGCACACCAGTTTGAGCGCCAGATCGAGGTCGGACTGCCGGTGGTTATCCAAGTAATGGCGGTAAATACCGTCTACCTTTCCCAGATGGCAGGCAAAATCACAATCTTCCAGCATCTTCTGGAGCTTTTCGGGAGAATAATTAAGTTCTTCCAGATAGTGTTCCCCGCCCATCCCCGAAAGCGTATAGACACGCACTTCTCCTTCCCGGAACACAAAATGCCGCCGGTAGTGCATCAGGCCAATAAAATCCGGGTTTCCCAGCTGGTCATAGTTTTTCCACGCCCAATACAGAGCGGTGAGTTCATTATACGAAGCATTCTTCTCTGAAATGTTTTCGCCGGTATCATCGCCAATCATCTTCTCCGTCATCCAGCTGAGGGTGGGAGAACCCTCCGGCCAACGCTTTTTGGCCAGCGCCCTGCCTACATGGATGGGTGTGAAAACAGAGTCCTGCAAGAGGGTATCCGGCTTATGATAACATACCAGCAGCTTGACTGTCGGCATGGCCTGCGCCTCCTTTTCCTGTTAGTTTTCGGTGAAAATACGTCCCCATTCCGCTGGTAAGCTCCAACCCGTTTTCCAAGCAGAAGTCGATAAAGTTTTCGAGCAATATCGGATACCGGCGGTTAAAGCGGCTGTAATCTGCCAATTCATAATAGTATTGGAGCGGCTTTTGCGGGTCAAAATCCGCTGCATCAATGGTCGGCAGGCTGAAAAAGTCCGTCAATTCCCGTGTGCGGGAATCAAACACCACAAACAAAGCCGGAACACCCGCCAGAACCGGCACCACATTCCCGTGGAACCTCCCGCCAATGCTGAATGACTTACTCGAAACAAAATGGAGCCAGTCCTCAAAACGGAAAAACAGTTTGCGGGTTTGATAAAACTTCATAAAATTTGAAAACGAGCTGGTTCGCAGCCGGTCTGGCAGATAACAGGGGGTCTGTTCCACAAACTGGCCGGTATTTTGAGCCAGATAGTTCAGAATCTCATGGTCAAGAGGGGTATCCAGCGTTTTCGAGAGGGTCTTATAGTTGGATAATACGTTTTCTTTTGTAATTTGAGGGGCGGGGCAAATCTTTCTATTAAAATTTGGACGGTAATACAGCGAAGGACAGCCAATGATACGCAGATTGCGAATTCCATGCTTTTCCAAAATCCGTGCGGTATATTCTCCCCGCACGCCAATACAGCACCGCTCCGAAAGCTCCTGCAAGATTTTGGCCGTTTCGGGATGCAGATGAAAGTCTGGGCGAAAATCCGGCGATTGCAGCCCGGCACTGATGGGGATAATAGGCTTTTGGCCAAACCGTTTCATAATTTCCCGAAAGCTGCTCATATCCTTATTTTCCGACATCCAGATAAAGTTCCGGACAACCAGCGCATCAAATTCCCAGCTGCGTTGTTCCAGTTCTTCATGAAGCAGGGGCGTACACTGGATGGTTGTCCGCAGAGAAGCATCGAACACCAGATTGCCGGTATTGCTTCCCACCTTCAAAAAGTTTTCCCTTGTGGGTTGATGGTTCTCACAGGGGCGAAATGCAAGATAGGCAGTTTTCACGGGTTTCCCTCCTTCTTTTCCAACAGACGATTCAGCCTTTCCAGCTGCTGCCCCTGTTCATAAATCAGTTTTTGCAGCCGCAGGATTTTCTGCGTGGTTTCGTTGATTTTGCCGTCCACAGTCCTGAAAAGGTCTGAGGCTTTGGGCTTTGGCGCCAGCAGTGCCTGACGCAGCCATTCACGGGAGAAAGCGGCTTTTTCATCCAGAATCCGATATACTTTTTCATAATCGATGTCCTGAAACAGCGTTTTGTCCTGTCCAATTCGAGCGGGGTCATAGACCAGCCGTTCCAAAAGCCCCAATTCCTTCAATAACGAAACAAACCGTTTGTCGCCACGACGGGTGTTGGCGATACTGATAAACGGCTTCTTGAAAATAATGGCAAAGCAGGTGCCGTGGAACGAATCGGTGAGGATAAAATCAGCATTGCGATAGTAAAACAGCCAGTCCTCAATATCCAAATCGGTTTTGGTGTTGGGCAAATCCAGCTTTTTCCGGTTTTCCTCAAAATCCATAGCGTGAAGCAAATTCAGAGCAGGCTTGTCAAACTGTGCTGCCATGCGCTGCACCGCTTCCCGCTTGCGGCTGTCGGGGTCCAATAAAAAGCTCAGGACATAGGGTTCTTTCTTTTCTGCATGGGAGTTTTGAATCAGCTTTTCATATTCCTCTACCCCGCACAGAAAAACCGGGTCGGCCACATGGGCGCCACGGATTCCAAAATGATTTTGTAAAATCTCCACGCCATAATCTTCTCGCACAGAAATGGCGTCAAATCGCCGCAGCCAATACCCCACACGCAGGGAATACTGGGGAGAAGCGGCATAGTCGTTGCCAAAAGACGAGGCATACGAAACGATGGTTTTATTGGGGGCGGCAAAGTCCAGATAATAGGGCGGCCCGGAATACTCCCAAAGCCACGGGCTGAAAAGCTGGTCGGAGCCGGAAAGAAAGGCGGAACAATACCGGTTCAGCTCGCCCATGGTATTGGGATGATAATTCTTGCTCACATGATAATACTTGGCTGCAAACCGCCGTGGAATCGTGGAAGTATTCGGGCGGTATTCCGGGGACTCCGAGGGCTTTTCAATCATCAATACACTCAATCCCATCTGTTTCAGGGTCTGGTGCAGTGCGTAATAGGTCAAAGCACCACCATAGTTTTCGTTATACCACCAGCCCACCACGCCCACGTCATACTGGTGGTGGAGCGTTTGCTGCATGGCCTTGGAGAACGGCCGACTTTCCAGCAATTCCCAAAACCGCTTTCTGCCCGGAAATGCCCGCATAGGAGAAAGAAGCTGCCCGTTTCGCTTTTTGGCAATTTCGGTGACGGTTTCCACCGGGACAGCCTGAAACTGCTTCCAGCGGTGCTGAATCGCCCGAAGGGCCTCTTCCCCCCTGGCGGTATTGGCCAGAATCAGGCTGGTTCCCTTTCGGTCGTTCAGATGAGGATCAAATTGGTCGACGCCCCAAAAATCTCCGCCGGTGAGATCGGACACCCGGCGAATCTGTGCATAGGGGCATTTTGCACAGCAGTCACGGGTCAAAACACCCTTTAAAAATCCCTGATACCATGCGTCCTGATAGCAGTCGTTGCGATAAACACTGCCGTCCTCAAAGGTAATGGTAATCGGTGTTGACCAGCCATAGCGGGTCTTTTCTCGAAAATTCACCCCGGTGACCTTTTTGCCTCCGGCACATTCCTGCAAATAGACGGGAAACAGCCCCGGAGAAGGAACGCCGTGACATACAATATCCATGGTAAGAAGGCGGTCATATGACTTCCCCAGAAAGCCGTATAGCCCCGCAACCTGACAGGGGCAGCCGGTAAACAGCACCGGCCTGCCCTGCTCCAACAGGGTCTTGATTTGAGAAAATGTGTTTCCCATCTCGCTCTGCAAATATTTTGACAGCCGGATAGCTGCCAGGTCTTCCGGGCGGTTTGTGACAATATGCCGCACCTGCCAGCCCGGCTCCCACACCGCCCCACAGACAAAACCGCCCTGAGAGAGGATGGATTCTGCCAGCAGGGTAAACAACCCGCCGGAGGAGCTTTGCGCCCGAAGGGAGTCTTCGCCCATAGCGGCATAACAGGCCGGCACAGGGTGTGGCCGCAGCGGGTGCAGCGCCGGACAGGCTTTGTGGCACTTTCCGCAATGGATACATACTTCCGGCTGGATGTGGGGATAGGAGAAGCCCGAAGGCTCCCGCTCCATGATTATGGCATCGACAGGGCAGATATTGTCACAAGCGCCGCAGCCAGTACACTTTTCCCGCTCCAGCGCTTCAATTGTGAGGGTCTGTTTCATCCGCAATCATCCTTTCTTTTAGGTTTAGTATCCGAGCTTTTAATCCGGGATTTATGCCAGACGTTATGTCTGGCTTTATGCCCGACTTTATGTCTGGCTTTATGCCGGACTTTCCAAAGACGATATCGAGTCCGAGCGTATTCCCGCAGAGAGATTCGGCTCACATAACCGGTGTGCGTAAACGGATTATAATGCAATACCCGGTCGGCGCCAAAATACATGTCCTCTGTATCATAAATCGCATGGGTAATTCGGTATCCGATCGGCTCTTTTGGATAAAAGCGCCGGGGAACCAGATACCCATTCAATGTGAGACGGCGACGCCACGAAACCGCTTTGGATTCATGCCCCCATCGAAAATACTCCGGCTGAAATATCACTCCGTATTCTTCCCGAAGCTGTTGTTCATTCAAAAAATGCTCCGACTCTGCCAGCAGTTGGCGATGAAGGTTTTCGGGGTCAAGGGATTCGAGATACCCCCGCCCTTTTCGATACTCTTCATAGCCCCGCACAATCATCCGGGCGGCGTTATACTGATGGCAGCGGAGCTTTTTTATCACCTTTTTTTGAATGTAGTCTGCCAGCTCTTTTTGGGTCATGCGGTTTTCAAAAGCAAAACAGAAATTTCTCGCCTGATAATATTCGATACTTGTGTTGTATTTTTTCTCGAACAGCTCGTGCCAGACACAAAAACCGTTCAGTGTAATAATGGGGAACTGGCATCGCAGGCAAAACTCCACATCGTCATATTTGAGAAAAAAGGGCATGGGAAGTTCCTCTCCCACCCCTTTTATAGACAGGCACATCAGCCACCAGCCGTTATAGTCAATTCGCCGCAGCATTTCATTTTTCGCCACATTTTCTGGCAACTGTAGATCCAGATAGTGGCCATGGCCCCACTGGTTGCCTCCCTCTACCATTCCACCAGCTTCAAACTGACGGAACGGTTCATCCCGGTAGAGCATCCCTCCACCCACACAGAGCGTATCGTATTCAGGACGAAGCAGCGAGAGAAAAGCGTCCAGCCGTTCCAGACTGCCCGGCTCCATCAGGATATCGTCATCCATCAAAATCATGTGGGAAACCCTGCCGTCCCGGCGCACCTCCTGCATCCCCCGGCCAAACCCGCCGCTGCCCCCATGATTGGGGCTGGGAATCAGACGAATATTGCCCTGCGGAAACTGTTCCCGGCGAAGGGTACGCCCATTGTCTACAATCCAAAAATCAAGACGCTCCCAAAGCGTTGTGTCATGCAGCTTTTTCCAGAAACGCCAGTGGGTATCCATGACTTCCTGTTCCCGATGATAGGTACAGGTAACCACCGCCAGACGTTTTGGCTCCTGGTTGCCCTGCCCCTGATACTGCAAGTCCCAGATTTGAGAGTCTTCCAGCCCCTCAAGAGAAAAATAAAGAAGCAGGCTTTGGGGAAGTGTGGAAAGCTCTGGCCACCACACCAGTGCGCTAAGCGCCCGTTCGCTGTAAACCACACTTTCCCCCAGCTTTTGCACCGCAAGGGATAAAGTTCTTGCATAACAGCATACCCGCACCTTTCCACGGAATCGAAAATGAAGCCCTAGCCGTTCCAGACGGGTATAACGGCGGTATTTTTCGCTGGGAAAAGCATTGAAGCAGGTATCAAAGGTCAGCTTTTGCCCTTTGTGCAAAAAGAGTTTTCCATCTTGGATATCTGCCGCTTCTTTTCCGTGATAATATAGTCCCGGCTCCCGGCAGATTTCGGCGCTGGGAAACAGGATGCCGTAAAGCCTCATGAATGGCTCAGCTCCTTTTGAACAGTATCCAGCGCTGAACGAACCGTTTTGTCCATATCATAATACCGGTATTCTCCCAATCGTCCGCCAAAAATCACCCGGCCTTCCTGTTGTGCCAGCTGCTGGTATTGTTCATAAAGCGTTTGATTGCGAGCATTGTTTACCGGATAATATGGTTCCATCCCCCGTTTCCACTCACAGGGGTACTCATGGGTAATAACGGTGTTGGGTTGGTTGCCAAACTCAAAATGTTTATGCTCGATGATACGGGTATACGGGATTTCCCGCTGTGTGTAATTGACGACGGCGTTACCCTGATAGTTGTCACAGGGAAGGGTTTGTGTTTCAAAGCGAAGCCCCCGGTATTCCAGCACGCCCAGACGATATCCAAAATACTCGTCAATGCTGCCGGTATACACCACCTTTTTGGCGACATTTGGATGTTCACGGACAAAATCAAAGTAATTCGTTTTCAGCTGGACTTCACATCCTGCCAGCATTTTTTCAATCATGGCGGTATAACCGCCTTCCGGGATTCCCTGATAATGGTCGCTAAAATAGTTGTTATCATAGGTAAATCGCAAAGGCAGCCGCCTGATGATAAACGGGGGCAAATCCCGGCAGTCCCTGCCCCATTGCTTTTCGGTATATCCCTTGATGAGCTTTACATAAACATGTTCTCCCACCAGACACAATGCCTGTTCCTCCAGATTATTGGGTTCCCGGTTTTGCCAGGGAGCCACCTGTTCCCGAATTTTCTGTCTGGCCTCCTGAGGCGTGCGTACCCCCCAAAGCTGATAGAACGTGTTCATATTAAATGGCAAATTATAAATCTGGTTCTGATAAACAGCAATTGGAGAATTGATATACCGGTTAAACCGGGCAAACTGGTTCATATATTTCCACACTTGTTCATCAGAGGTGTGGAAAATATGCGCTCCATACCGGTGAACCTGAATTCCTTCTACCGGCTCTGTATACACATTTCCCCCAATATGGCGGCGACGGTCAATCACCAGACAGCGTTTTCCTGATTTTGTGGCCTGTTGGGCAAACACTGCGCCAAACAAACCTGCTCCTACGATCAAATAATCATACATACGCCCGATTCCCCCATTCTGAAAATACTGGTTATTAACCATGATGTACGGAATCGGGAAAAATATTCTCTCAAAAAATGAATTTCTTATTACTGGTTTTTTGTTACCAAGATTTAGTTTGAAAGGTTTGCTTTCTAACTAAAAATGTGCTATACTATTTTCTATCCGCCGCAGGAATCTTTCTGCGGCATTCTGTTTGCCTGTTGGGTTATACGAATCAATCATCAGGAAATCTGAACAGAGAAAAGTGTGGGTTCGGATTTTTACAAAGAAGGGTGGAATTTTATGGAAAACCAAATGGAAACCTGGAATCGAAAAAGGCTGATACACCTGATTATCCCTCTTGTCATCGAACAGATTCTCGCCGTGACCATTGGCATGGCGGATACGGTGATGGTGTCCAGCGCCGGTGAAGCGGCGGTTTCGGGAATCTCCCTGGTAGATTCGATCAACATCCTGCTGATTAATATTTTCTCTGCTTTGGCAACCGGCGGCGCTGTGATCGGGGCGCAGTATCTGGGAAAACGAGATCGTGACAGTGCCTGTGAAGCGGCCAAGCAGCTGGTTTTGTCGGTAGCCGCCCTCTCGCTGGTCATTGCCGTTTTCTGTCTGTTTGCCAAAGACTGGCTTTTGCAAATGATTTTTGGCAAAGTGGAACAGGCCGTTATGACCAATGCGCAAATTTACTTTTTCCTCTCTGCCCTGTCTTATCCGTTTCTGGCGGTTTATAACGCCGGAGCCGCCTTGTTCCGTGCCATGGGCAATTCCAAAATCCCAATGTTGATTTCTGCCGGAATGAATGCGATCAACATTGTGGGCAATGCCATTCTGATTTTTGGCTTTCATCTGGATGTTGCCGGTGCTGGTATTGCCTCTCTTGTCTCCCGCATCATCGGCTGCGTTGTGGTGATGCTTTTGATTATCCGGCCGGCCTACGAAATCCATATTCCAGCGCTGTTCCCGCTCAAAATCCACTGGGATATGATCAAAAACATTATGCGGATCGGTGTTCCAAACGGCTTTGAAAACGGCATGTTCCAGATCGGCAAGATTTTGGTGCAGGGACTGATTTCTTCGTTTGGCACCGCTGCTATTGCCGCTAATGCGGTGGCGGGAAATATCGCTTCTCTCGAAATCATCCCCGGTTCCGCAATTGGAATGGCTGTGATTACCGTAGTGGGGCAGTGTATCGGCGCCAGAGATTATGACGGTGTAAAGAAGTATGTAAAAAGGCTCATGGCAATCACATACCTCTCCATGGCGATTCTCAACATCCCGCTTTTGTTCCTGATTCCACAACTGGTTGGATTTTATAATCTCTCCGGTGAGGCCATGCAAATCGCCTATGAAATCCTGTTGCTTCACGGTATTTGTGCTATTGTCATCTGGCCGGCGTCTTTCTCTCTGCCCAATGCCCTGCGTGCCGCAAACGATGTAAAATTCACCATGATAATTGCCATTGCCTCGATGTGGATTTTCCGTATCGGCTTCAGTTACCTGTTGGCCCTTAATTTGAATATGGGCGTGATGGGCGTTTGGATTGCCATGATTATTGACTGGTGTGTGCGTGCCGTTTTCCTCATATGGCGGTATATGAGCGGAAAATGGAAAACTAAGCGTTATATCTGAAAAGGAAAATAAAACATAGGAGTTATTTGACAACTCGTCTCTTTACATCTGTTCAGCTTGAACTAACACCCTAAAAATGATACAATAATGTAGTATAGAAAGAATGAAGTTAGGGGCTATCTGGAACTGAAAACACCCTGTTCTTAAACTTTGAAATTCTATGGGATGAACCCATCAGGAGGTACTTTATGGAAAAGTCAAAAGTGTATTTTACCGATTTTAGCGCCAAACCCAACCAGCGCAATCTTCTGGAAAAGCTCCGCCATCTGGTAAAAACAGCCGGGATTGAACAGCTCCCGCTGAATAACCGCTACACCGCCATCAAAATCCATTTTGGCGAGCCGGGGAACCTGGCATATCTGCGTCCCAACTATGCCAAGGTCATTGTGGATATTGTAAAAGAGAACGGCGGTAAGGCCTTCCTCACCGACTGTAACACGCTGTATGTTGGTCGCCGCAAAAATGCGCTCGATCATTTGGACGCTGCTTATGAAAACGGCTTTTCTCCTTTCTCTACCGGCTGTCATGTTATCATTGCAGACGGTTTGAAGGGTACTGATGAAGCACTGGTTCCAGTACAGGGCGGCGAATATGTAAAAGAAGCCAAAATCGGCCAGGCCATCATGGATGCCGATAACTTTATTTCCCTCACACACTTTAAGGGCCACGAAGCCACCGGCTTTGGCGGTACTTTTAAAAATATTGGAATGGGCTGCGGGAGCCGTGCGGGTAAGATGGAGATGCACAGCGCCGGAAAGCCTCATGTAAACCAGAGTGTGTGTGTAGGCTGTGGCTTCTGCCAGAAAAACTGCGCTCACGGAGCAATTACCATTACCGATAAAAAGGCTTCTATTGACCACAGCAAGTGCGTAGGCTGCGGACGCTGCATCGGCGCATGTCCTATGGACGCCGTTCAGGCTGCCGGTGACGAAGTGAATGATATTCTCAACTGCAAAATTGCTGAATATTCCGCTGCCATCCTGCAAAACAAGCCCTGCTTCCACATCAGCCTGATTACCGACGTTTCTCCCAACTGTGACTGCCACAGCGAGAACGATCGCCCAATCATCCCGGATGTGGGTATGCTGGCCTCTTTTGACCCGGTGGCGCTGGATATGGCCTGCGCTGACCTGTGCATGGCACAGCCGATTATTCCCGACAGTATCCCCGGTGAAAAAGCGGCAAAGGGTCACGATCACGAACACATGGACGATCCCTTCACCTATACCCATCCCGACACCAACTGGCGTTCCGGCATTGAGCACGCTGTAAAACTGGGACTGGGCAACAAGGAGTATGAACTCATTACGGTGAAATAATCGTACAGTAACCACTGAATTATCACAATGAAAAATTCCCCTTGATGTAGAAAAATGAGGTGCCCCCTGTCAAGTAGACAGTGAAAAAACAAAAGAATATTTTGTTGGAGATGGTGAGGTGCCCCCTGTCAAGTAGACAGTGAAAAAACAAAAGAATATTTTGTTGGAGATGGTCTCTGCTTTGGCAGGGGCCATCTTTT
>CAJFNK010000010.1 GCA_904394685.1 Candidatus Heritagella gallinarum | reverse complement strand
GAGAGTGGCGGAATTGGCAGACGCGCTAGATTCAGGTTCTAGTGAGCACTACGCTCATAGGGGTTCAAGTCCCCTCCCTCGCACCAAAACGTACCTCAGATTATTTGAGGTACGTTTTTTGTTTTATATAAAAGACCGGCTTAAATTGCAAGTCGGTCTTTTATATTATTATTTTTCTGTCCAACAGCGCAATTAAGCATTCGGCTGTGTTTTCTTCCAGTTCCAATACCGCCTCCGGGTCAGGCATATTTTCCAGATAGTGGGCATCACTGTCCCGCAGTAAACGCATCCCTTTTAGCTCCGGATAGCGCCCAAGTTGTTCTTCCCGATTGGCACGGGCGCTCAATTCCGCCGTGCAAAATCCGATTTCCGGTGGAATCCCGCCAAGGCTGGCGGTAATACTGTAAGAATCTTTATCGACATGAGCGGGAAACGCCGTCCCCCCATAGGAACGAGCCAAACCCAGTACCTCATACAGGCCGATATCTGCCGCCGCAATCAACAGGCGGCTTTCTTTCCCAATTACCTGATCTTCCTGATCTAAAATCAGCTGCTCTCCAAAAATTTCGGGCCGGTTTGGAATTTTGGGAGAGCGTTTTTCTACCCACTCTCCAAAAGACAGCGCTGCTTCTACCTTGGGAAACAGGCAAACCACATGGGCTTCCTCCCGTGTGCAAAGCTCCATGCCCGGAACCACCGTAATCCCCGCCCTCTTTCCGGCCTCCACCGCCGCCGGGGTGTTCCGGCAGCTGTTATGGTCGGTCAGGGCAATGATATCATACCCCAAAAGCCCCGCCATTCCCACAATATTGTTCGGCGTCATGTCATTGTCCCCGCAGGGAGAAAGGCAGGAATGAAGGTGCAGGTCATACCGCAGCTTCAAAGCCCCCACCCCTTTCTATTCCCGATTTTCCGGCTTTGTGTTTGAGAGCAGAGCCGCAATTTGAACCGCCATCTGGTAGGTGTTTTCCCCGGTTGTCAAAACGGGAATCTCCTGCTGCTCTGCTCTGGCTCTGGCATCCTCATCCAGCGCCGCCGACTCTGTTAACAGGATACAGGCAGAATCTGTCAACGAAGCTACTGCGATTGCGTTGACGTTTCCCATCACCGTCAACCAGATATCGCCGCTTTGCGCTCTGGCCATCACCCAGCTGAGGAGGTCGCCGGCATAACATCCGGTAACCTCCCTATCCAGACCGTCGCTTCCTGCCAAAACCTGTAATGAAAGTTTTTCGGCCACTTCTTTTACGGTCATATCGCAAGACCCTCCTGTCATACAATCAAAAGACTCATGTTTCCCGCCCGGAAGAATTGGGGCTGGTGATATTTTTAAAGATATCGGCCATTTGCTGAATTTCTTCCCGCAGGACAAACACGCAGTCACTTTCTTTTGCCAGCCCCTTGACCACATCCTCTGCCAACGAACGGCAGGAAGGCGCCCCACAGGCGCCGCAATCCAGGCCGGGGAACTTCTCACAGATATCATCGATGTCCATCATCATCCGCATGGCTTCGCTCAAATCGTCCGAAAGAGTCAGAACCGGAGCAAATTCCAGCATCTCCTGCCAGTTCATGGCGTCCGGGATTTCTTCCCGCAGATGGTTCCGGGATACCGGCAGATACTTTCTCAGCCGCTGGAGCCGTGCCTTAGCCACATAGGCGTTCTCTACGCACAAAACCCCGCCCACACAGCCGCCGGAACAGGCGTTCAGCTCGATAAAGTCCAGCTCCCGGATACGCTCGTCCTCCAATTCCTCCAACACACGGATCACGTTTTCAATCCCATCGGCAGCCAGATATTTGTCGTTGAGCAGCGCAGCTGCTTCCCCGCCGCTGGACGCCCAGCTCACGCCGATGATGCCGGAATCGGAAATCGGCTCGATCTGCTGAAGCTTATCCATCTTGGAAGAAAGCGGCGGAAAAATCTCACTGATGGCAATGGCGCCGTCCACCATGGATTTTTCAATGCCAATTGGCCGCTGGATATCGGTAACCTTGGCCGGACACGGCGTGATAAAAAAGCAGCCGATTTTTTCCATTGGCAGCCCGGTTTTTTCCATGGCTTCTTTCTTGGCGAACTCTGCTGCTGTTTCCATGGGCGAACGCAGCGGCAAAACATGGGGACACAAATCAGGAAAACGAACCCGGATCAAGCGCACCACGGCCGGGCAGGCGGAGCTGATGACCGGCCGGGGCAGGGAATCATCCGCCATTAAGCGTCGTGTTGCCTCCGATACCAGCTCGGCTGCTCTGGAAACCTCAAACACCTGGTCGAATCCCATGGCTTTTAATCCGCTGAGCACGACATCAATGTCATCCAGATTATTAAATTGCCCATATAAGGCCGGAGCCGGCAGGGCGATTGTATATTCAAACTCTTTCAGTTTTTCCAGATGGTCAAACCGGGTTTTCTTGGCGTGATGTGGGCAAACCCGGATACATTCTCCGCAGTCGATACATCGCTCGGAAATGATCTGCGCTTTTCCCTCCCGCACCCGAATCGCCTCGGTAGGACATCTTTTGATGCAGTTGGTACATCCGACACATTTGTCCTTATCCAATGTGACGGAATGAAAAAACAAATCCAACTCCTCGCCTCCAATCGCTGTTCCGATACTTTTGACCTAGGGGCTATCTGAAAAGTCGAAATTATCGTCTTTTCCTACAATCAAGGTCAGCTACTGCGTTAAAAATACTCGGAATCCATCAAGGATTCCTGCGTTTTTTGCCTTGTATCTGCCCATTGCTT
>CAJFNK010000009.1 GCA_904394685.1 Candidatus Heritagella gallinarum | reverse complement strand
AAGATGGCCCCTGCCAAAGCAGAGACCATCTCCAACAAAATATTCTTTTGTTTTTTCACTGTCTACTTGACAGGGGGCACCTCATTTGAGCTACATCAGGGGGACTATTTTGTTCTTCGATTTAATCGGGCTGACTGGGCTTGTAATCAACCTATGCAAAATGAGTCAAGCTCAGTCAACTGCCCAGTTGTTTAACTCTTCCAGAACATTCTGAGTTTCTTCCAGCGTCTTTTTCGCATCGTCTTCCTTCTTCTGGGTAAAGGAATAGGTTACCTTTTTCACCTTTTTAGCCAGTGCATCCAACGCTGCTTTCTGCTCCTTGGCGCTTACTTTCTCACCATTGAGATAACACTCTTTTGACTCCTTCTGAATGTTGCCTCTGGCGCTCAGATAAGTCACAAATTCTCCGTCCTTCAACTGGAAGTACTCTACTTCATCGCTCCATTCATCATAGGTATAAAGCAGATACTGGTTATCCATTTGATACAGCGTAAATGACTGCCAACCCTTATCTGTATAGGTGACGTCCCCATTATACAGCCGCTGTGCCTGCCCGAACTTCCAGCCCCAGATTTCATAATAGCTGCGATAATCTTCCGGGCTCTTAGGCTCACTGGTTGTATCTCTGCTGTATCCTAAGAGAATTTCCTTATCTCCATCGCCATCAAAGTCAATCATCCGAACCACAGAGAGGCCCACGTTCTGCACCACATCTTTGCCCAGTTTTACCGTTTCACCTGCACCAAGGCTCTGCTGATATTCCTGAACCGTTTCCTGGAAGGCAAGCCCTGCTTCGGGGCCTCTGGAAGCCTGATAAGAGCCGCCTGTCTGCTGGAAGTAGTCCGAACTGGGAGTCAGGCCATTTTCCATCTCGATACGTTCGGGAGAAACGCCGACAAAATAATCTTTTTCATCATAGACGCCGCCTGCCATGGAAATCCGCAGGTCACGGTCATAGGCTTTGTCGTCCTCCTGTACCGTAAAGCGGATGATATAATCCTGCGACAGGAAACGTTCAATCATCTGATAAACGCTCCCCAGACTGTCGGAGGTTTCTGCTCTCAGGAACTTTCCGCCGGTAGCCTCACAAATCCGGGTCAGATAGGCCGAATCCGCAAAGTCAAAGCCAACCGCATAAACGGTAATGCCCTGCTGCACCAGCAGATTGATCACCTGATCCATCTGCTCCATGGAGTCGCTGCCGTCTTCACCATCCGAAAGAAGGATGATAATACGGTTTCCGGATTGGCCATTGAGATTTTCAATACCCGCCAAAAGGCCATTGGCAATATGGGTTCCGCCGTCTGCGGTAAGCTGATCCACAGCCCGCTGTACCGTACCGGTGGACTCCGTTACAGGGGTAAGGATTTTAGCCGTATCATCAAAGGCCACCAGTCCGGTTTTCATATCGGAACCGGACGTCTGGATGAAGCCCGCTACGGCCTTCTTGGCCTGTTCAAGGTTGGTTCCCTCCATACTGCCACTGTGGTCTACTACCAGACAGACGTTGCTGCCGGTATTTTCCTCGGAGGTATCGATCAGCTCAAAATCACCAATTTCCTTGCCCTGCTCTTTTACAGTAAAGTCTTCTTTTTTATAGGACTCTTCTCTGGTTTGGGAAATATTCACCGTTACCGAGATCTCAGGATATTTGGTGGTGTCAACAGTACCAATATGCAGGCCCGCACGGACATCCCGCAGGGTTTCGAGAATGAACTGGCTGAAGCTGACCGGGGTTTCAATCTGGTTTCCATCAACATCGGTCGTGACCTTGTTATAAGTCACATCAGCCGCCGTCAGGTTCTGCGAATACGCAGACAACAGGCGCTGAATGGCGGCCTCCGGGTCGTTGTTGACAACGGTTTCCTCCTCAGGCACTTCCTCTCCTTCATTCTCCATGCTCTCATTTGTCTGGGTATATTCCACCCGCTGGCTATTGTCATATGCCTCCAGCAGATTATAAACCTCTGCGGAGAGATAACCGGAAGCGTCGTCCGCTGTAAGCGTAAATACCTCCTTCAGCTTTTCTTCGGCGGTCACGGTATCTCCCGAACGGAAATACAACTGCGAGAGCGTCAGGTTATAAGCGATTTGATCCTGTTCCTGCGGTTTGGAGGAAAGGATATAATCCACCGCCTTGCGAATCGGCTCGTTTTCCACATCGTCATACAGCTGCTGGATCTCTTTTTCCAGCTTGCTGATTTCAGCCTGTAACCGGCGAATCTCCTGCTTGTTGGATTCGCTGGTCTGGCTGATTTTTTCCTGTAACTGCACGATCTGGTCACGGAGCGCCTGCGTCTGTTCTTCCAGCTTTTGACGCTCTGCAAGTTCCATCTCCTCGCTGTTTGGCTGTTCCTTCTCATAGCCCTCGGCCTTCATCTGTGCCAGCAGGGAGCGGGAAGGAAATGCGGGGTCCTGGTTGGCTGCCGCTTCCAGTTCTTCATAAGCCATCTGGCTGTCGCCCTGATAAGCATAGCCCAACGCACTCGCCTTTTTGGAGAGAGGGTCGCTTTCATACATCAGGTTTTCCAGATCATGATCCAGAGAAGTTGCCGAACCACTTTTGACCACCAGTTGAATATTGACAATGCTCTCCGCCTTATCTTTCTCACCGTCAGAAATCGAAATGCTTCGGCCAATCTCCTTATGGATCATGAGCAGGTCAGCGCCCACGCTCTTTCCGTTTGCGCCATCCTCACACAGCTTTCCGATTTTCTCCAGCGTAGCATCGGAGAATGTTTTCTGATACCGGGCGGCCATCTTCTGCCCCTGCTCATACTGCTTGTCCAATGCCAGCCCCAACGTTGCAAGCTGGGCCGACTGTGAGTTCGCCATACGGCTATACGCACTTTCGGCCGCCAAGACGCTTTCCTGATATCCATCCAGTTCTGCCAGCCGCCAGGCCACATAGTTTTCCCGGTTGACCAGTCCAACCTGTGTTAGATATCCCATCCATACAAAGACAGCCAGCACAACACCGCCAACCGCAACTGCCCCCGGAAGAATCTTCCATAAGAACAGATTTTTCTTTTTGAGGATTCCAATCAGCAGTACAATTGCTCCTGCCAGAAGCAGCACACCGCCGAGTCCAATCCATATCCATTGCAGCAGGGTCATTCCGCATCCTCCCCTCTGTCGATTACATCCACATCTGTACGTCCCAGTCGTGGGAATATCTTTTGCAGTACAGACCGGTCTTCAATGGGATTGTCCCGAATCATCAACACCCGAAGCTGTTCCAGCCCCTGCAAAGGCGCATAATCCGATACCTGGTTGGAATACATCCACAGGCTTTCCAGCCCCGCCAGCCCAGATACTGCTGAAATATCGGACACCTGATTCCGGGAAATATCCAGATAGGTCAGAGCCGTCAACCCGCTCACCGGGCTGATATCCTGAATCTGGTTGTTCCATACACCCAAACTGGTAAGAGAAGTCAAACTGGAAATCGGGCTCAAATCACTGATACTGTTCCAGCCCACACACAGCTTTTTCAGATTGCTTAATCCAGAAACCGGCTTTAAGCTGGTCATCCCCACATGAATCAACGAGAGTTCCTCCAGACGGCTGGCCTGCGAAATCCCGCTGACATCCACTTTTTCCTGCCAGGCAAGATGGAATCTCCGCAGGAAGGGCATGTACTTCAAATCTTCCAGCGTGGTGAGTTCTCCTCGATAGCTCTGCTCCCAGGAATTAATGGAATATCCATCTTCTGTAAATACCGGGATGGAACCTTCTGCGCTGCTGATATAATTGTCCCCCACAATAGAAAGCTCCCGAATCTGAACCGTATTATCGGTCGTGATCACATCTCCATAGGAGATTCCCAGCTCATTCCGCACGACTTCTTCCATTTCCGGGTCTGCAAACTTGATGACTGTCGGAGTAAGTCGAATACTATACTCTGCCGATGCCGTGTCGCTTAAATAGCCACGGCTGCTCACCACAACGGCTTTCACCGTAGTCTTTCCGCTGGTAAGAATCAGCGGCTCGGAGTACACCGGCGAATCTACCGTCGGTTCGCTGCCGTCGGTAGTATAATGAATGATGTATTCCGGCTTCTCACAGGTGATGGCGACTTCCTGGTATTCCTGATATTCGCCGGCTGCCAGTGAGAACTCCGGTGCTTTGGGAGAAGTTTCCTGATAGAGGTCTTTAATAAACTCATCGTCTGTCTGCTTGACTGCATTTTCCAGAAATGCTTTGGCTTCTTCCAGCTTTTCCAGACGGATATACAGTTCCGCCAACTGGCGATAGCCCTCGGCATTTTGCTGGTCGATTTCAAGCAACTGGCGATAGGCCGCCTCGGCCTCTTCATAGTCTTGGATTCCTGTATATGCCTGTGCCAATCCCATATAGGCATCTTTGCTTTGAGGGTCAATGCTGATTGCGTCGTTATAGGCCACAATAGCGCTGTTATAATCCAGATCGTCCATATATTTTTGACCCAACTGCAACGCTTCCTGAAGCGGGGCGGAAGCCGTTGTGTTTCCCGAAAGCCAGAACCAGATTCCGGCACCAATTCCCGCCAGAACCAGAACCCCCACAATCAGGAATAAAAGCCATGTCTTTTTTCCGGGTTTTTTGCCTTTTTTCGAAGTTTCTGGGGGAACAAATTCGGCTCCCTTGCCTTCTTCGGTGGGCGGAATGAGAGGAACTTGTCCGGACTCCACCGGCACTTTGGGTTCCGGAACAACATTTGCCGCCTGATTCTCGCCATAATACGACACGGTATGTTCCGGGTTGTAGGGCATGGGGGCAGGCTGTACCGGCTCCGTTCCCGCCGTCTTTTGAGCCGATTCCGGTGACTGATTCAATAATACAGTCTGGTCATCGTTACCAGCCGGGACTGCACGGTTCAGCAGCACCGTCTGGTCATCGTCCCCGGCTGGGACCGCACGATTGAGCAGCACCGTCTGGTCGTCGTTTCCTGCCGGGGACGCATGGTTCAACAGCACCGTCTGGTCGTCGTTTCCGCTCGGAACCGCACGGTTCAGCAACACTGTCTGGTCGTCGTCCCCGGCTGGGGCTGCATGGTTCAGCAACACTGTCTGGTCATCATTTCCGGTCGAGGCCGCACGGTTTAGCAGCACTGTTTGGTCGTCATTCACCGGCAATGTGCTCCGGCTTAGTGGTGTTTGCTGGTTCGCTGAAAAAGTGTCCGCACCGGGAAACGATGCCGGCATCTGCAAGGGAGTTCCGCACCCTTCGCAAAACCGGTTATCGTCATGGTTGGGACGTCCACAATGAGTACAATATTTCATCGATACCCCTCCTTTCGTTAACTGTCACGCAAATCGGCTACGCCATATTCTTCATCAAAGCGCTGTTTGAGCTTTCGCCCTTTGACCGCAAACAGAATTCTGGCAATGATCAACCCGATCAGTCCCAGCGCAAATCCGCCGATTCCACCATAAAACATCCACTGTCCAAGTGTCATTTTCTGTTCACCTCGCTCCTCAGTTCAACCAGCCGCCGTCAATAATCTGCTGCATCATGGATTCCAGCACCTGCATTTCCGAATCACTGACGCCATCGATCTTGGCCTGCTGGTAATAGGCTGTCGCCTTCTCATAATACTCCTGCACGATATGGTAATCCCGCTGGCTTTCTTCCAGTTCATTCTGTTCGATGCCATAAAGCATTGCCAATCTCATATAGGGTCGGTAGTCTTCTGGGAATTCCTCTTGTAGTTCCAGAAGAATCTTTTCCGCATCGTCATTCTGCTCCAACATCTGATGCAGATAAGCCATATTCAGCCGTACCGCCATGGAACGGTTGCCCTGTTTTACTACCAGTTCATAACAACCAATAGCTTTTTTCCCGTCTTCCTGTAAATTGCCTTCTTCATTCTGCGCCCGGCGCATATACGCATTGCCCAACGCCGAGAGAATCGGCCCTGTTTTTTCGGAAGCTACCACTTTTCTGGCTGTTTCCAGCGTTTCAATTTCGCTGTCGTAGTCCCCTCCCAGACGGTAGGCTCTGGCACAGAGAATAAATGCTCGCTGGCGGGTCGTTTCATTTTCCGTGGTTTGGATCACCTTTTCAAACGCCTGTGCGGCCGGCTGCCAGCTGCCCGCCGCCAAATCCAACTCCGCCTGTACCAATGTGACAGAATCGGTATCCAGTCCCAGATCACGGGCTTCCTGCAAGACGCTTTCGGCCTGCTCGATCTGCTGCATACGGGCCAGCGAGATGGCATAATCCCGATAATATTCCGGGTTTTCCTGATTGTGGGAAACTGCCTCCTCATAGTACTTGACGGCATTGACATAGTTTTCCTGCTCAAACCAGGCGTTGCCCATCATGAAATAGATATCCGCCGCTTCTTTCGGGTTTTCTTCCATCTCCTGTACCAGACCCTGGTTGGTTAAAATCAGCTTTCCATACTGGATGCAGGCTTCATATTCCCCCTGATGGACATATGTCAGCAGCTTGTTATAATAGGCCGGAATTTTGGTGCTATACAGGCTAATCGCTTTGTCAAACTGTTCCAGCGCTTTGGCATAATCCGCATGTTCTTCCAAAGCTGCTCCTTCGGTCACCAAAGCGGCGTATTTTTCTTCTTTTTCCACTTCCATCTGGCGCAGTCCCAATACACTCACTGCCGCCGAAAGCGCCATGACCAATGCGAATACCAGCGTTACCATCACATTAGCTCTGCGATGACGGATATAGGTCTTGTCCAGACGGCGCAGATTCCGCAGGATCTTCAGCAGCTCCTCTGCCGTCTGATAGCGGTTATTGGGATCTGGCTGCATCATTTTGGCTACCACGTCAATCAGTGCTTCGCTATATGGCAGCTGCCAGTTCTGAATAGGAGTGACCATCTCGGTTGATTTCTCCGGCTTGTGCAGCGTCATCAGATGATAGAGAGATGCCCCCAAGCTGTAAATATCGGAACGGGCATCCAACGGGCGGGTCATATGATACCGATAGATATTTCCCAGCGCATCCATTTCGGGCGCAATATTATAATACTGCTCCGGCGGCGCATATCCTGCGCTCAGCCCGCTGATCTGGCTGCTGCTTCGCCCATCCAGCGAAATATTAAAGTCGATCAGGCACACATTTCCCTGCGGAGTAATCATGATATTCTGCGGCTTAATATCACTGTGAATGATCGGCGGCACCTGTGAATGCAGATATACCAGCGCTTCGCAAAGCTGGCACGCCCAGCGAATGATCTGCTTTTGCTCAATTTGATAGCCGCAGTTGATATAATAATCCAGTGAGCGGCCTTCAATAAAGTCAATTACCGTATAAATCCCGTTTTCCGCTTCCAGAAAATCGTATACCTGCGGTAAATAGGTGTGCTTGAGCCGTTTCAGGATATCCGCTTCTGCCCGAACATTGACCAAGTCTACCACTTCATCCCGGATACGCTTTACTACCACATACCGGCCCAGACGAAGATGATACGCTTTATAGACAACGCCGGTTCCACCGGCTCCGATTTCCTCCACAATCTGATACAGTCCGCCTAAAACATCTCCTCGATTCAGCATCCTGTACTTCCCCTTTCCTCAAAACAATATCCACTTATTCTTTCCGTTATACCCTTCTACGAAAAATCGCACATGTGAGAAACATGTGCGATTCTCTGAAATTAACGTCTTTCAGGAAACAAAGAAACTATCTTAGCTTCTACGGGGAGTTCCGCAATGCGGGCACACATTGCTGTCGGCAGAGAACTGCTTGCCGCAGTTACGGCAGAATACCATAGCGCCGCCTTCAGCGGGAGCCTTGGGAGCCTGGTTCTGAGCAGGGGCCTGAGGAGCAGCCGGCTTCTGGAAAGGAGCCTGATTCTGCTGTACGGGAGCCTGAGGCGGAACCGGTCTCTGGAAGGGAGCCTGAGGCGGAACAGGACGCTGGAAATTGCTCTGCATATTACGGACATGATCGGCCACATTCTGGAAGGGGTTACCCTGAGAGCCATTGCTGATAGGATCAACACCGGAAGGCTTACCGCCCAGCTTGCGGTTGATCTCAGCCACATTCTTGCAGATGGAGATCACCAGCATGCAGGCCTCATAAAGCAGGCGAATCAGAACATTGCCCAGAATCATGATGCCAAGGCCAGTCAGGAAGTTCCGACCAAAGTCGAAAAGTCCCATAAAAATGTACAGGAAGCCAAAAATCGTCAAAAAAACTGCCAGTGACATATAGATGATCCGAAGAACAGCTTCCAACAGGAACTTTCTGGTGTTCAAAAACTCATAAAGCCATCCCAAAAATCCGGTGAACTTTCCTTCGTTTCTGGGAGAAAGGAAGGTAAAGAACAGGACGATTGCACCGATAATTCCCAATACCAGACAGATAGTGGAAACGGTCTGTAAGTTTTGTGCTTTGGAATAGTAGTCAAAGCCATAGCCATATGAGTATAGTGCGTTTACTTCAAACATGAAAATATTCCTCCTCGTTTGAAATGAAATTTATATAGGTAACCGGCAGATTTCTCTTTCCTCCTGATCGTAAAATATACCCTTGCTTCCTGAACAGATATCCCTTATTCCTTCAGTATGTCAAGAAGAATTTGCCAGCTTAACCTCATATCATTTTTTCGAGCGTCAGCTGCTCGTCAGAAAGTGTAATCTGGTCTCCCGGATGAATGGGAACCTTTACGCCTTCGGGAGCTTCCTGCCCGTTTACATAGCTTTTATTTAAAGAACCACAGTCTACCAGATAGTAGTCATCCTCCTCTTTGAGGATATCTGCATGATGGCGACTCACGGTACGGTTATCTGCAATACAAAAGTCTACAATCGATTCTTTTTTCCCAATCCGGGTAACCGGCGCATTCAAAAGCATTTTCGCTCCTGTCCGGTTCAAAACCAGCATCAACATCTGATTGGTTTTCTTGGCTTCTTCGGCCGCCTGTTGTTCTGCCAATCGACGGGCAGCTTCCTCTGCCGCTTGCTGTTCGGTCAGCCGACGGGCAGCTTCCTCTGCCGCTTGCTGTTCGGCCAGTCGGCGGGCAGCTTCTTCCGCTGCCTGTTGTTCCGCCAATCGACGGGCTTCCTCCGCTGCCTGCTGTTCGGCCAGCCGACGGGCAGCTTCCTCGGCCGCTTGCTGTTCGGCTAGCCGGCGAGCTTCTTCTTCGGCTGCCTGTTGTTCTGCTAAGCGACGAGCAGCTTCCTCTGCTGCCTGCTGTTCTGCCAATCGACGGGCTTCCTCTGCTGCCTGTCTCTCTGCCAGTTGGCGGGCTACTTCCTCTGCTGCTTTTCTTTCTTCTTCTTCCTTCATCTGCTGATGGTACCGTTCCGTATCCGAAAACAGAACGGTTCCTCCCATTGCATTCATTCGGGAAATTGTCTGGAGCTTTTCGATCTCATCCTTTAAAAAGCGAATCGTTCCTTCCAGCGTAAAATTACTCCCACGCAGGCAGGCCATCACTTCCTGTACATATCCAAGAGGCTCTCCCGGAACAAAAACACAATCATACAGGGTGTTTAGCAGGATACTCTGGATTCCTTTTCCAGAATAACCGGAAACCGGTATTACCAACAGGCGTGCCTGCTTACCGGAAATAAAAATCAGTTCGGAAAACTCTGCCAGCTGTCCCGCTATACCAGCTGCCTGTGCGCTTCGCCCGGCCTCTGCTAACGCCAGCTCCAGCGAAAGGAACTCGTAAACCGTTAACTGTCCATTCATACATTCAGCCAAAGAGCGAAACCCTTCTACGCCAAACTCCAAACACTCACGGCCATTGCGGATTCCCACCCACATGGGCGCAAGCCCCGGCTGTCCACTGGCTGCTGCAATTTTCTGATGATCCAGCACAATGCCCGGCACCATTTCAATCGAAACAACTGAGCCGTTTTCTACCAGTGCATATTGCAAATTCATAATGACTCCTCCTATTCCTTCTCACCGGACATCCCGCTGACAAAGAAATCCAAATTGCTCGACTGTATCGGCAGAGATTCTCCCACCCGCCTGATATCGGATGGAACATCCGGAACCTGCTCCAGAATCTGGGACTCTATCCGTGTATATTCATCGACACTTTCGAGCAGATATTGATTGATTTTCTGATAGCGCCGGATGGTGGACTCCAGATAATCCTCTAACTGCCGCATCGTTACATTGATGCTGTGGTCGGAAAGCAATGCCGGATCCAGGTTCAGCGAATCCAGAGTTGCCTTGATACTTCTCAACTGTCTGCTACATTCCAGCGCCTGAAATGCCAGCTCTGTAACCCAATTTCCTCGAATAACCAGTTCCGCCATTGCGTCCTCCTTCCTTTCAATTTCAACTGCTTAAAACAGGCCGTCGCCATCCTCCCAAAGAGAGGCTTCTTCCAGAAGCACTGCCTGTGAACGCATTCTGGCGCCCACCTCGGCAATCATGGCAGAAAGCTTTTCGAGCTGGGCTGTTTCTTTCTCCAGCTCCGCCATATTTTTACGAATTGCCGCCTGAACGCTGGCGGTTTCTTCTGATTTCCATGCCTGAGGAAGTTCCTCATGAATGGATGCCGTTTTACTTTTAATCTGCTTCATCATTTCTGCACAAATCAGAAGTTCCTGTTCCTGTTTGCGAATCACCGCAGCCTCTAACGACATTATACCTTCATCCCTTTCCAGAAGGCAAGAGCCTATCCAAAAACATATCCTTTTATATCAGCAAAAGCCGGATGCCATTCTCCCATCCCAATTCTCTGGGAGTACTTTTGCCCGAAAAGCGTACACCGGAACATCCATCACAAAGCATCGCCCGATTTGTGGGCGAATAACTCTCCAGATTGGTATCAGAGAACAGCTTTGTCAAAAGCAATGTGATATCATACACCCGTAAATCCAGCGGAATCCGTACCTGACAGACCTTTTCTGCTGCCGGGAACAACACTTCTGCAATAATTTTTTCCTGAATACTCTCAGCCATTTCTCTCGGCTCCTTCACCGGTTGTCAACAGTTTCATCAGCACTGCATTTCCGTCTTCTACCAGATAGCCAAATTCTTCCCCGATACTTTCATACAGCTTGCCGCTGGAACGCACCTTG
Organism: Candidatus Heritagella gallinarum; assembly: GCA_904394685.1. Lineage (GTDB taxonomy): Bacteria > Bacillota > Clostridia > Oscillospirales > Acutalibacteraceae > Heritagella_A > Heritagella_A gallinarum. The sequence goes on along the minus strand of CAJFNK010000009.1, from coordinate 21,403 downwards.
AGCTGGAACTGATCGGAAATCCCGTTACCCAGCCAAACCGCATTCTGGAACACCGGCTGCTTTTTAAACCAGGGACGGAACGAGAAAGAAGAAACCTCGGATACCGCAGAAATCACTACAAAATACACATTCAGCGGCACTTCACTTTTTTCCATCATGACATGCAGCTTATCCTTGCCGTCTTCGGTCAGGCCGTCAAAAACGCCCTTGACCCCGTTAAGGATACAGACAAGCGGCGAATATACGGGAGCAGGCTCGCCCTTTTCCAAAAGCTCTTTGGCGTTGTTGTGCCGGTATACCAGCTCACCAAACAGACGAACTGTTTCCTGATTCCAGGAATCATTGTCACGCAGCACTCGGACGCTTGGAATTTCTCCACAGCCAGCACTGTCCATCATAACGGTTTCCAGGCCCTCCCGCCGGGTAAACACCTTTGCCAGTGCCGGAACAAATCCAGCAGGCATCTCCTGATACAGCACAAAATGAATGGGGCGCTTTGGAAGATTCAGTAAAACCGTTTGCAGGGTATCCTTGCGGATTCCCACCGGGTATAGCAGATTGGGAACATCGATCTCCCCCTCTACAAAATCCGGGGTCACATGTTCCGGCAAAATCGGCACTCTGGGCGCTTTGGCTCCCTGATTGTGCTGATCGAGCACCTCTGCAAATGTGCGGATCACCGCCGTCACATCGCCGGTAGAAACGCTAGCCGTCTGGAACTCATATACCTTGTCGGTTTTTACCAGGCCACGCCCTTTGCAATGAGCCGGGATAACCCCACCCACAGAACCAAGAATCCCGCTGTATTCCGAGTTGTCGTTCATTTGCAGCACCAGCAATTGCCGGAAGTTCTGAAGGGTACGGTAGCGCACTGCATTGGCATTAACAGCGGTGATGACAAACAGGATTCCATATTTGGTTCCTTCCCGTGACAGCAGCGCTACCTTGGGCTCCAGTTCTTCATATGCCTCACAGAACCCGGCATAGTTCTGAATCACTGTGAGGATATAGGGCATCGGCTGGGCGCTGCCGCTGTTATAGGAATCAAGATCACCGCCATACTCTGCACACAGGCGTTTACGGCGTTCCAATTCCTCTGTCAGCATCTTAAAGAGATTCTGCACCTTTTCTGCGTCATATGAAAACAGCACATCCCCCACCTGCGGCGCTTTTGCAAAAGCACGCAGCGTTTCGGAGCCAAAATCCAGAAGATAGAGGTGCAGGCTCCGGGCGGTATGAGAACGGAGCAGGCTATACAGCATTGTCGAGATAAAGGTGGATTTTCCACCCCCGGCCGCAGCATAAACCACCGCATTGCCTTCTCGTGAAAGCGGGAGCGTCAGGGCAAACTGGCGCTGGTTTTCGGGGTCGTCTGCTTCGCCGATAACCGGCTCCAGCCCACGCATTGCGGGAACCGCATATTTTTTGAGAAGCTCATCCAGCAATATTACCGGCTTGAGCGGCGGTTTCCACAGGGGACGGGCATGTATGTTTTCTTCTTCTGCCAGAGTTTGCAGATATCCCACAATGGTATCCAGCTGCTTGGCGCCGCCGGCCCGTTTTTCCTGAATCGCCGCCTGACGGATCACATGTCCCACATTGTCCAGCAGCTCTACGGAACGGTCTTTCTGCTTTTTGGGACGGTCACTCGGCTCATAGGGCGCCCCACCCCAGGCGGACTGCCCCATTTCAAAGATCTCATTATATCCTACCTGCAAGTAGAAGCGTCCTGTCTGGGTCAGTTCAGCGGCATCGGGCCGTTTGAGCATATCCATACTGTCGCTCTTTTCCTGCACTTTTAAGCAGATTCGGAACCGGCTGTTACTCCAGATTTGGTCATCCACCACGCCGCTGGGCTTTTGGGTAGCCAGAATCAGGTGAACACCCAGGCTTCGCCCGATACGGGCGGCGCTGACCAGTTCCCGCATAAAATCGGGCTGCTGGGTTTTCAGTTCGGCAAACTCATCGGAGATAATAAACAGATGCTGCAACGGTTCTTCCACTTTTCCCTCCCGGAACAGCTTCTGATATTTATAAATATCAATGTTGCTCACACCGATCTGCTTGCTCACCTTTTGGAACACCGCCTGACGGCGTTTTAATTCGCTCTGGATGGAAACCAGCGAGCGGTTTACCGCTGCGCCATCCAGGTTGGTGATAATGCCTACGGTGTGGGGCAGGCGCTCAAAGGCTTTAGCCATGCCGCCGCCTTTATAGTCTATCAGAATAAACGCCACCTCATTGGGGTGATAATTCACCGCCATCGAGAGGATATATGTCATGATAAATTCACTTTTACCGGAACCGGTCATACCGGCCACCAGACCGTGAGGGCCGTGGAACTTCTCATGAAGATCCAGGGTAAAGAGGTTGCCGTCCCCGTCCATACCCACTTCTGTGGCAAGGGTACGAGTGGGGTCATGTTCCTGCCAACGGGTGAGAGCATTTAAATGCTCTGCCTTGCCCACGCCAAACATCTCCAGGAATGTGAGCATATCCGGCAGTTCCCTGCGAGAAGCTGCCTGCAAAAAGGTATTGCCCAGCTGCACCGAAAGATCACGGCAGGAAGCCGACACCATGATATCCGGATAGAGGTATTCCCTCTGCCCATAGATATCGTCCTGGTCATACAGGTAGGCGTCTTTCCCGTGCAGCTCCACTACCTTGGTACATTCTTTGGGAAGGAAGCGCAGCTCGTCATATGCAGTTACCAGTGAAAACCCTCTGCACTCTTTTTCGCTCAGAATCTGGCGAACCAGCTCCGTTTGAGAACCGAGCTTGCGGTCTAATGCGAACACCACATACCAGGGCAGCAGTTCTTCGCCTTCCTGTTCCTGACGGGATGCAAATACACGTTCCAGCAAAATGGAGATCTCTCTGGCATCCTGATGAGATCCCGCCATAAAATGGACGTTATGCTGCTCGTTCCAAGTATGGGGCAGCCACTTGGCAAAGTCCCACTGGTCGCTTTCGCTCCCATCATAGAGGAATACCATTTTCACATCGTCATAGCTGTGCAGGGCGCTGATTTGAAGCACCAGACCCCGGACATAAGCTGCTACATTCTCCCGGTCGCCGATCACGCCCATCACATGGGAATCCCGCAGAGAAAGGGAAATCGGTACCGAAGCCAGCTCGTGGGGGCTGTTGCACAAACGATAAAGTTCATCCTGCAAAGGGTCTTCCTCTACCGAAAATTTCCGTTCCGGGAACCGGAATTCAGCGTCCAGCGGCAGCGAACCCATTCCCAGGCGAAGCATGAGAAAATCATTGTGCCGGAACATGCGCTCCCAGAGCGTACGGCGAGTATTGCGGATACGTTCGATACAATCGTCCAGTGTGACAATATTCTCATTGAGTATCTCCGCCTGCCGGAAGCCTTCTTCCTGAATTTTTGCCTGCATCCCGGCAATATACTGCTGGTATTTGGTGCGGCGTTCTTCTTCCTTGCGGCGGCGGGTGCGTTTTTCTACCAGTTTTGTCACCACAGGCCACAAGACTGTTCCCATCAACATTCCTACCGACATCACCAGCGAAGGCATGGCGCTGAGCATACTGCCTCCCGAATTTAACACATTGAACAGCGTAAAAAAGCCGGTAGACAGAGAAACCATTCCCATCGTGATTGACGGCCCCAGCAGGAGCACCATAGGAGTGCTTTCTTTTCCCTGCTGCTGCGGGGGCGGGTCAATGGTGAACTGAGCGGTTTCCACATCCCGCTTAAATCGTGGAGAACGATAGAAAAACTTGATTGGCTCCAGATACTCGTCTTCTTCCTTTTCCTGCTCAGGCGGCAAATACTCCGGATAGAGAGGTGTGAGCAGGCGGCTGCAATACACCATCCCGTCCGGGTTATTGAGCGCCACAAAGCCCTTTCCAAACAGCAGCTTCAATCCGCTGATATACACAGAATCACCGGGGAGAATCTCCTTCTGCTGAATCCGCCGGTTGTTGACAAAGGTTCCGTTTACACTGCCAAGGTCGGTTAGATACAGACGCCCGTCCATGCCTTCCAGCCGTGCATGAAAACTCGAAACATACGGAAGCCGGAAGCAGATATCGTTCTGGCTGTCACGGCCAATCCGCAGAGAAAATGTTTCCGGCAAAACATAACGGGTATAGGTTTTGCGATCTTCTGTTTCCGGATCGGCAAACAACACCATTTTTCGTCCGGTGCCGGATTCCCGCAGTGTATAAACATTGCGCTCCTGAAGAATCACTTCTCCATTGGGAGATATCGGGGTTTCCATCACCAGATGGCGGCGGTTAAATTTCAGCAGCCAATTGCCGTTTACTCCCTCAACGGTAAGCATGCGCAGGGAATACCGTCCGCTAATTTTTGCAGGCAGCGCCAGCGATGCGATCATATTCGGCTCTACCAACGTTAAGAGCATGGGGCATTCCCTCCTTTATCATTCTGTTTATAAGTATACTGGCCTGTTCCCCAAAATGCAAACTGTGACAAACTCTGTGACAAACTTTCTGAAAGGTATCACAAATAATTTGTCCCAAAACAAAGAAGCCTCCAAAAGGAGGCTTTATCGATCAAAGATATCTGAAACAATAGATTACTCAGCAACCTGCTCTTTGGGAACTCCCAATGAGTGCAGAAATTGGGTGAAGTACATTGGTAACGGGCTGATAAATTCCAGATATTGCCCCGTTGACGGGTGAATAAACCCAATCGTCCGGGCATGCAGGCACTGGCCCTCCAGCGAAGCGATCACCTTTTTAGGCCCATAAACCGGGTCCCCGGCCACCGGATGGCCCAGATACGCCATATGCACCCTGATTTGATGCGTGCGCCCTGTTTCCAAGCGCAAACGAACATGGGTAAACGAGCCGTATCGTGCCAACACCTGATAATGGGTAACCGCATTGCGGGACGCCTTTTCTGTCACCGCCATTTTTTTCCGTTCAATTGGATGGCGGCCAATCGGGGCGTTCACAGTCCCCTGGTCGTCTTTCAGGTTGCCATATACAACCGCCTCATACTGCCGGGTAAAGCTGTGTGCCTGAATCTGTGCCGCCAGATGACGGTGTGATTGATCGTTTTTGGCCACAACCAGCAGCCCGCTGGTATCTTTATCGATACGATGAACGATGCCGGGACGAATCACCCCGTTGATACCGGAAAGGGAATCGCCGCAATGTGCCAGCAGCGCATTGACCAGCGTTCCATCGGGGTTTCCCGGTGCAGGATGCACCACCATGCCTTTGGGTTTATTCACCACCAGAAGATCCTGATCTTCATAAACGATGTCCAGAGGAATCGCCTGTGGCTGAATTTCCAGCGGTACCGCCTCTGGTACCACCACCTGGATTTCCCAATGGGGACGCAGTTTCAGGCTCTTAGTTCCCGGCTTTCCCTGCACCAGCACCCCGCCGCTTTCCAGAAGCTTCTGCGCTGCCGAACGGGTGAGCTCCGGAATCTGTTCTGCCAGATAGCCATCAAGCCGTTTCCCTTCATCCTCAAGCTCTGTTAACAGGAGATATCGATTATCCATCCCCGGTTCACCGCCGTGTACGAATGATATGCTCACGGCCAATATCTGCCCGTGACATAAACAGCATATGGATGAGGAACAGGATCACGCCAACCACTACAAAGCAATCTGCGAGATTGAAGATTGGCGGGAAAAACGAAACGCTGATATAATCCACCACATATCCCAGCACAAACCGGTCAATCAGATTGCCGACTCCACCGGCCACGATCAAAATGGCAGCGGCACGGGAGAAAAAGGTGTGATTCTGATAAAAAATCGTCGCACCAAGCACGAGTATGATGCACACCGATACTACTACCGACAAAATCCAGGTATGGCCTTCCAAAATGCTGAAAGCAGCGCCGGTGTTTTCGGCATAGGTCAAATCCAGAAAGCCGGGAATCACAGTATAACTTCCAAGCGGTTTGAGATTTTCCACTACCAGATATTTTACCACCTGATCAGCGGCTACGCCGACTGCCATGAGTATCAAAGAAATAATAAGCAATTGATTTCCTCCTTATGAAACGAAACGCTGCTCCTTCAGGTACTGCGCCCGGCAGCACATTTTCAGGAATGTTTATTGAAGATATCCAGCGGAGATTCAGGATCGCCGGCAGCTGCCTGTTCTTCAAAGTTCACCGACTCAAAACGGGAATCGTGCGCCGGAGCAGCCTCTTTTGCTGCCGGCTCAAAGCCCACAGCCTCCAGATTCTGAGGGTCATTTTCTTCTTCGATTTCAGAAGCTACCACCTCTGAAGCCGGTTCTTCTTCCACTGCCGTTTCAGGAGCTTCGGGAGCCTCAGGCTCTGCCTGTTCCGGCTCATCCTCCACAGGAGCAGAAACAGGAGCTTTCGGCTCCGGCTTCATGCCGGGCAGCGCATCAATCAGCGTGAGATGCTGCTTATACATCTCCAGCAAAGCCGAGCGGAACTCGGAAACCGCCCGTTTGGCGTCTTCCAGCTCTTTTTCATATTTCTCAATCTGTGATTGTGCATTGCCGATAATTTTTTCAGCCTTGAGATTGGCGTCTTTAATGATGATCTCAGACTTATGACGGGCTTCCCGAATGGAGGCATCCCCCAGCTTCTGGGCACTGATAAGGGCATTTTTGATGCCGTCTTCTTCCTCACGATAGGTTTCTACCCGCTCTGCCAGAACTTCAATTTTTTTAACCATTTCCTCATTCTCTGTGCGAAGACGAGTGATGGTATCCTTTTGCTCAATATTCTTTTTAATCAGCTGCTCATAGGAATCTTTCACCTGATCGAGAAACTGATCCACATCTTCCGGGCGGTATCCGGAAAAATTGGATTTGCGGAAATTGACATTTATGATATCATTCAATGTCAGCATTCTCTTAACCCCCTTGCCAGAACATCCCCCATTTTGGGAAACGTCTTTTTCAAAGATATTTACGCCCTGCAATTCCAAGGCGCCCTTTTTTGGTTACTGGCCCCAGCCGGTCAATGATATACCGGCCTTTGCCTCTAACAGACAGCTTACAGCCTTCCTCCACCTGTGCCGAAATGGATTCTACCGGCTGGTGGTTGAGCATTACAAGTCCCGCCGTAATCATGGCGGCGGCCTTTTCACGGCTCTGCCCGGTAGCAGCCGCCACCACGCAATCCAGCCGTTTGGATGCGATCACTCCCTGAAACGGAGCAAACCCCTTCCCCACAGGAAGGGGTTCCTCAAATCCGGAATCCAGTTTTACGCCAACCCGCCCAACCTTTTGAATCTGCTCCAAAAGAAAACGGGCGGTTTCTTCCCGCACAAACAGGACACACCGGCCCTGTTCAATCAGGATATCCCCGATTGCGCCTCGCTGGACGCCTGCGCCCAGAAAAGCCCCCAAAAAATCCCGGTGAGTCAGCTCATCACAGCTGCGAAAACGGACGGTGATCGCTTCCAGCGGAAAAGCAGAAAAGTCCGGTTCCATAAAATCGGGAAAAGCGCCAAACATGACCCGCTCGCTATCATCAAACCCGCCCCAGAAACACCAGTTTCCGGCGCCGGACGATTCGGCAATCCGGCGGGCCAGCGCCGCTTCCCGTTCATCCAGGAATCCGACAAAACAGGGGCGGTGCCCACACCGGCGCACCGCCTCTTTGATTCGGGCTGCAAGCCATTCATCCTGTTTCTGATCAGACATAGACACCGTTATTCTCCAGCTCGTCCATCACTTCATCCCCGGTCAGATCGACATTATAAGGAGTGATAATATAGGTGCTGGTGGATACCCGCTTGATCTTGCCGCCGTTAGCATAGGCAACACCGCTGAGAAAATCGATGATACGGCGGGAAATCTCCTTCTTGGTATCTTCGAGGTTCAGCACAACGGTGTGCATCTTCAGCAGCTCATCGGCAACCGCACGGGTTTCTTCTCCAAAGTTTTCCGGCTTAAAGAGTACCACCTGCAGCTGTGCTGTTGCGTGGATATTGACCACTTTGTTGCCTTGTGCACCGGAATTGCGGCGTCCGCCTTCTTCACGGCGTTCGGGAGCCGCAGGTGCTTCGCCTTCCATTTCCATTTCATCATCATAGACGTAGTCCACTTCGTCATCGGGCGGATTCCACATCTTCTGGATTTTGTCAACAAAACCTGCCATCAGTCAGTCCTCCTGTACTCTGTAAAATTTATCGGTAATTTCTTTGTCCGAACAGGGAAGATCCAATACGAACCAGGTTGGCGCCGCATAGTATGGCATCTTCATAGTCTCCGGACATTCCCATAGACAAATACTCCATGGCTACATTATCACTTTTTTTTCGCTTTATGTCAACAAAATATTGAGACATTAAAGAAAAATAATTACGCAGTCGCTCTTTTTCGTCACAAATCGGCGGAATCGCCATTAATCCGCACACCGAAATTCCCGGAAGGATGGCGATCTCTCCCAGCAAATCCTCCAGCTGTTCCGGCAAAACACCCGACTTGCTTTCCTCCCGGCCAATATTTACCTCCAGCAAAATATCCGTCGTCACATTATGCTGCATGGAAATCCGGGAAATTTCTTTGGCTAGGCGGACGCTGTCTACCGACTCGATCATGTCCACCCTTCCCACCAGATTTTTCACCTTATTGGTTTGCAGATGGCCGATAAAATGGACACTGCATCTTTCCCTTTCAAGGCGGTCGTATTTTTCTTCCAGCTCCTGCACCCGGTTTTCCCCAACATGGGTAACGCCCAGTTCAATCGCATGGTTTACCACCTCTACCGGCACCGTTTTGGTGGCGGCCAGCAGGATGATGTCCTCCGGCTTGCGCCCGGATGCTCGTGCGGCGCCGGCAATTTTTTGCCGGATTTCTGCCAGGTTTTCTTCTACGTTACGAAAACGTTCCTGCATATACTCAGACCACTTTTCCGTCATACAGATCCGTCCCTTCTACCACAACTTCGTCATATAGCTGGATGGTTTTATCTGTCACCAGCAGTTCCTGTTCTTCCTCTGTCAGCTCTGTGCGGCAAATCGCATAGCCGTTCACCGTGATATCAGAGAAGATCTGCACAAAATGCAGCTGGCCTCCGCTCTTGACATAAACGCCCTTCACGTTCTCATGGGTCACGGTGCGTTTCTTTCCGTTAGCGTCCGTTACCGTCTGCTCCACGGTTTCAAAGTGGATGGCTTTCTGGTTCACCATCACGCCGGAATAGGATTTGATTTCAATCTGAACCGTTTCCTTCCGCACATTCATCAGGGCGGAATCCATACTGTTGCATTTTAACACAACCAAGCCCTCGTCGGTCGGCGTTTTCTGATTCACCGCAGCAATCTCAGCCGGAATCTTCTCGGTGGTGGCAAACGGCATCGAAAGCTCCACCTGCCCCGCCTGCTTGAGTTTCAGAGCAGTAGTGGCATCCACAGCACAGACAAAATACCACGAAAATTCCTCGCTGATTTTGCCTACCGCATCTTCGGGAACCGTCTTTGGAGAAAGCTCCTGCTGCAAATCCTCCACCGTCATGTCCAACACTTTATCATAATCGAAAACGGTTTCCCAGCCGTCTACCATGCTGGAAAAATTGCCTGTCATAGGCGCTTTGATCTGTCCGGTGATGGATTTGGCCGTCTGGTCAAGGGACTCTTTCTCCTGCTTCAAAGCCGACAAACGTGCTTCATAGTTTACGTCTGTCCCGGTAGCGATCTGCCGCTGATTGAACTGATGGGTCAGTTCCTTTCGCAAATCGCTGATTTCCCGGAAACTGCGCCCCTGTACATCAAACAGCAGATTGCCCATAATCTGGTCGATTCGGCTATCGATCTGCTGGATATCCGCCGCATAGGTTTCCCCGGCGTTATTCAGGCTTTCCAAAAGCTCGATCTCCTCCGCAAGCTGCTGGGACTGCTGGCTGGCAGCGGCGGCTTCTTCATTGGCAAAAATATCTGCTACAACTCCGTCTTTGGCCACACGTCCGCCATCGGCAATCCGATAGCCGATCACACCGCCGGTATCTTCGGCTGTAATCACAGTTTCTTTACGAATGGCATAGCCTTCGGCCTGCACCGCATCGGCGGCGGTAGCCCAGTTGGCAGTTTCCAGCTTGATCGGCTCAAAGTTCGCCGCCCAAATCTGGTAGCCCAGATAAAACAGAATCAAAAGGCCAATCAACGCCGAAGCAATCCGCCGGATCATCGGGGCTTTTTTCCCGATTTCCACCTGTTGTTTCTGCGCCATTTATCCATCACTCCTTCCACTCTGTAAAATCCCATCTTGAGCAAAGATTTCTTCGGCCTCATCTGCCAGACGTGCCAAACAGCTTCGCTCGGATGATAAATCCTGCTCCGGTTCATCCACAAACAGCCAGTGGATCCCTTCCTCCCGCCGGAACCAGGTGAGCTGGCGCTTGGCATAGCGCCGGGTTTCCCGACGGATATTCTCAAGGGCTTCTTCCAAACTCAATGCTCCTGCAAAATAAGGCCGAAGCTCTTTATAACCAATCGCCTGTGACGCCGTTCCGTCCGGATATTTTTCCAAAAAGGCTTTGGCTTCCTCCAAAAGCCCCTGTTCCATCATCACATCCACCCGGCGATTGATGCGCTCATAAAGGGCCTCCCGGTTGTGGAACCCCAGCCCCACCATGCTCCAACGATAAGGAGAGTCCCCCTCGGCGGCCTGTCGGGACTGAACCGAAAACGGGGTGCCGGTGAGATGATATACCTCCAAAGCACGCACCACCCGCTTGCGGTTATTGGGATGGATGGCGGCAGCGGCAGCGGGGTCGATGGCTTTCAGCTCCTGCCACAGCCCCTCCGGGTCGGATTCGGAACGGGCGGCAAGCTCCCGGCGTAGCTGCGGGTTTTCGGGCATCTCATCAAAACGCACGCCATGAAGCAGCGAGCGGATATACAGGCCGGTTCCGCCCGCCAACACCGGCAGCTTTCCCCGCCGGTGGATTTCCCGGATACATGCCCCGGCCTTTTCCACATACTCAGCAACACTGAACGGCGTTCCCGGCGAAAGGAACCCCTGCATATGGTGGGGAATGCCTCGTGTCTCCGTTTTATCCGGCCGTGCGGTACCGATTTGCATTTCATCATAGACCTGCATGGAATCTGCCGACACCACCTCGCCCTGATGACGAAGGGCAATTTCCACCGCAAGAGCCGTTTTTCCAGATGCGGTTGGCCCCGCTATTACCGCAACGGGGATTTTCTCCTCTGCCATATACAGCCTCCTTCCTGTTGTCTGGTTTATATCAAATGCGTCCAAATTGCTTTTCCAGCTCGTGGCGGGTAATCACAATGGATACCGGACGTCCATGGGGGCAATAGCGGACATCCGGGTTTTCCCGCAGGCGCTGTGCCAGCGCAGCCAGCTCCTCCATAGAGCTGAAGTCCCCCGCCTTTACCGCCGCACGGCAGGCGATATTGTGATAGAGCCAGTCCAGATGTTCCGTTGTCAGGTCTTTTCGGGCAGTAAGCAGATATCCCGCCATTTCCATCACCGCCGAAGCCACATCTTCCTGCTCCAGCGAAAGCGGGGCGCTGCGTACCGCCACTGTACCGCTGCCAAAATCATCGACTTCAAATCCGGCCTCGGCAAAAATTTCTCTTTCTCTCAACACCGCATCATACTCCGCTTTTTCCAGCGTCACGGTAACCGGCTCCAGCAGCATCTGGGCATGGCTGCCGCCGCCTTCCCGGCGCAGCTTTTCATAGAGCAGCCGCTCGTGGGCGGCATGTTTATCAATCAGCACCAGCTGATCTTCTCCCTGCTGCAGCAGCAGATAGGTGCCAAACGCTTCTCCAATCAGACGAGCCGGCGGCGCTTCAAAAAGCTCCTGCTCTTGCGGCAACTTTGGCAAAGGCAAATTTTCCTGCGGCGTTGCTTCCAACCCCTCTGCCGGTTGTTCTTTCAGATTCTCTGTCTGCTTCTCCGCTGCTACCTCAAATGGTACATCATTCGATTGCACGCAATCCGATGGCTTTTCTTTTGAAATTGGAACGATCTCCTCCTCTTCCTCATCGAGGAAGGAATCGAGCTTGGAGCCAGCCTGATAAGGCGGCCGCCAACCATCCCGCATGGCCGGGATATGAGAAATCGTCTTTTCCAGCGCAACCGGATGTTTTTCAATCGACGGCTTGGGAGCGGCAGGCGTCATAGAAGGCAGCTTACCCGACATCATTTTGTCGGGCATTGCTTTGCCGGGCATTGCTTTGCCGCTTGATGCTTTATTTTTGGGTGCCATGTTTGGCATTGCGCTACCGGGCATAGTCTTATCCATCGCCGCCACAGGCGCAGGCTTTTTCGCCTGCGAAAAGCCATTCGTCTGCGAAAAGCCAATCTGTTCCCCTCGCAGCTCTTTCGTTGGCGGGCGAAGCAGGTCATGATTGTGCAGCTTTACTTCTTTTGGGCGGTCTTCCCGCTGCAAAGCGCTTTTCACCCCATGGTATACAGCGTCAAACACGGGGCGTTCATTAATAAACCGCACTTCCAGCTTGGCGGGATGGATGTTCACATCCACTGCCTGAAACGCCATTTCCAGATGCAGCACACAGGCGGGGAATTTTCCCACCATGATACTGCCCTTAAACGCTTCTTCCAGCGCAGCCATGGCAGTACGGCTTTTTACACACCGGCCGTTGATAAAAAACTGCTGCATGCTCCGGTTGGGGCGGCTGTTGCTCGGCCGGCTCACAAAGCCCCACACCCGCACATGATTGTATTCATAGTCCACCGGCATCAGGCCATTGGTAAAATCACGCCCATACACCGCATAAATCGCCGACTGCAATTTTCCGTCGCCGGGGGTGTGAAGCTGTTCCTTTCCCTCCCGGATAAACCGCACGGAGATTTCGGGATGAGAAAGAGCGATTTTATCCAGCACACCGGCCACGGCGTTGGCTTCGGTCACGTCTTTTTTTAGAAACTTCATCCGCACCGGGGTATTATAAAACAAATCCCGAATGACAAAAGTAGTTCCCTGAGGACAGCCTGCATCGTCCAGCAGCTTTTCCTCTCCGCCTTCAATCACATACCGGGTGCCGACTGCATCCTCCGGCGTCCGGGTCATCACTTCTACTTTGGCCACAGCTGCAATCGAAGCCAGCGCTTCTCCCCGGAATCCCAGCGTGCCGATGGATTCCAGATCGTCCTGCCCCGAAACCTTGCTGGTGGCATGGCGCAAAAACGCCACCGGCACATCTTCCCGGCCAATGCCACAACCGTTATCTGTTACCCGCATATAGGTTACGCCGCCGTTTTTGATTTCTACCGTTACAGCAGAAGCCCCGGCGTCGATCGCATTTTCCACCATTTCTTTAATCACCGAAGCGGGACGCTCCACCACCTCGCCGGCGGCGATCAGCTCTGCTACATGAGCGTCCAGAACATTGATTTTTCCCATCCTGACTCCTCCTTTCAACTAATACTTATGTCAAGGGGCGTTCATATCGGGCGTTGCAAAGATGAACGCCCGGTACATCTACCTCGATCGTATCGAGAAAGCAAAACCCACAATTTTCATAAAGGCGGCGCAGCTTTTCCCGATCGCTCCGGCAGTCGAGCCGCAGGCAGGGAATCCCCCGGCTTTCCGCATATTCCGCCGCAAATTTTATCATGGCAGCCGCCAGCCCTTTTCCCGAAAAGCCTTTTGCCACCGAGATCCGATGAAGATAGACCGCTGAACCCGGTTCTTTTTCCGGCCAGAACACCTCATCTTGTGTTACCAGCAAAACCGTGGCAGCTGGGGTGCCGTCCGCCATAAGCAGATAGGGTTCTGTCCCCGGTGTAAACACCGCTTCGGCTGTTAGATGACAGGGAAGCCACTGGACAATCCCCTTTTCCGCCATCCGTTCATTGGCGCTTTCCAGCACCTGTAAAAATGCCTCCCGCAGCGCCTGTGTATCTGCTTTGACGATTTCCAGTTTCAAACCTGCTTCCCCTTTCAGGATTCCTCTTTTGCCAGTTTTACCAGCGAAAACAGCTGGTTCATACATTCAATCGGCGTAAGCGTATTGATATCCAGCTCCCGCAAACGGCGAAGCACCTCGCCCTGCGAGCTGGTTTCGAGCATCATCATTTGTGCCGGAATCTGTGCCGCTTCTTCTTTTGCCGCCTGCTTTTTGCCGGAAACCTGCACCGGTGCCCCGGCTTCCAGTTCTTTTAGTATCTGACGGGCCCGGCGCACGATACGGTCCGGTACGCCCGCCAGCTTGGCAACCTCTACGCCAAAGCTGTCATCAGCGCCGCCCCGCACAATACGCCGCAAAAAGGTGATATCATCCCCACGCTTTTTCACGGCAATACTGTAATTTTTCACGCCCTCCAGCTGTTCTTCCATTTCGGTCAGCTCGTGGTAATGGGTGGCAAACAGCGCTTTTGCCCCCAGCTGTTTAGGGTCGGCCACATGCTCCAGCACAGCACGGGCAATACTCATGCCGTCAAAGGTGGAGGTTCCACGCCCGATTTCATCCAGCACCAACAGGCTGTTGGCGCTGGCATGGCGCAGGATATCTGCCACTTCGGTCATCTCTACCATAAACGTAGACTGTCCGGCGGCCAGGTCGTCCGAAGCGCCCACACGGGTATAAATACCATCTACAATGCCGATCTCCGCCGAAGAAGCCGGGACAAAACAGCCGATCTGCGCCATCAGGACGATCAGTGCGATCTGGCGCATATAGGTGGATTTTCCCGCCATATTGGGGCCGGTGATGATCGCCACCCGGTTCTGGTTCATATCCAGCTCCACATCGTTGGGGACAAAAGGTGCATCCTTGAGCAGCGCCTCCACCACCGGATGGCGGCTGTCTTTCAGATACAGCCGCCCGCTTACGTTAACGGTGGGGCGGATATAGTCCCGCTGCGCCGACACCTGAGCGAAAGAAGCAATCACATCCAACGCAGCGATTGCACGGGCTGTCATCTGCACACGCCCCATTTCGGCGGCAATCTGCTTGCGAACATCCTCAAAAAGACGGGTTTCCATCTGCACCGCACGGTCGCTGGCGCCCAGAATCCGGTTTTCCAAATCTTTCAGCTCCGGGGTAATATACCGCTCGCAGTTGGTAAGGGTCTGCTTGCGTATGTATTCCTCCGGCACCTGATCCCGATAGGAATTGGTGATTTCCAGATAATAGCCAAACACCCGGTTATAACCGATTTTCAGCTTGGGGATTCCAGTTCGCTCCCGCTCTCTTGCTTCCACCGAGGCCAGCAGCCCCTTGCCGTTGGTCATATCGCTGCGAAGCTGGTCGAGCTCCTCAAAATAGCCGGGACGGATGATCCCGCCCTCCCGGATAGAAAACGGCGGGTCCTCCACAATGGCCTTGTCTATCAGATCGCACACATCCGCCATCGGGTCGATCTGGCGATAGACCTTTTGCAAAAACTCAGAAGAAGCGCTCGAAAGCTGCTCCTTGATCTCCGGCAGACGGCACAAAGCCGACCACAGCGCCCGCAGCTCCCGGCCGTTTGCCGAGCCGTAGACAATGCGGCTCATGATGCGCTCCAAATCCTGCATCCCGTTTAAAAGCTCTGTGATGGTATCCCGGAACATGGCGTTTTCCACCAGCTCCTCCACCGCATTGAGCCGCCGGGTAATCAGACCAGGGCTGAGCAGGGGGCGTTCCAGCCAGTTGCGAAGCTGGCGCTTTCCCATGGCGGTGCGGGTTTTGTCCAGCACCCACAAAAGAGATCCTCTTTTCTCTTTGTTACGCATGGTTTCAGTCAATTCCAGATTCCGGCAGGTATTCAAATCCAGTCGCATAAAGCGGCCTTTTTCATAGTATTCCACTTTGGCAAGGCGTTCGAGTCCGCCCCGCTGCGTCTTTTGCAGATAATAGAGGAGCTGTCCCACCGCACGGACAATCAGCGGATGACCCGATTCAGAAAGCTCCTTTTCGTTTTTGACACCAAACTGTTCCAACACCCGGCTGCGGCAGTTTTCCCCGCTGCACTCCTCCTCCGAAAGGCACTCCAGCGAAGCCGAAAGTTTTTCCCGGATAAACTCCGGCAGGCTTTTCATGTCCAGCGCACCGGGATTGACCAGAATCTCACGGGGAGAAAAGCGGGAAAACTCGCTGCAAACCATGTTTTCCAGCTCACGGTCGGCATCGGTGAGCAGGGTGGCTTGCAGGCTGCCGGTAGAAACGTCGGCAAAACATACGCCGGCCTGTCCGTTTTCTACCCACAAAGACGCCAGATAGTTGTTTTTCCCCTCATCCAGCATACTGCTTTCCAACACGGTGCCCGGCGTTACCACCCGGATAATGTCCCGCTTGACCAGCCCTTTGGCGGTTGCCGGGTCTTCCATCTGCTCGCAAATCGCCACTTTATATCCTTTTGCCACCAAGCGTGCCAGATAGTTCTCATAGCTGTGAAAGGGAACGCCGCACATCGGGGCACGTTCCTCCTGTCCACAGTCACGCCCGGTCAGGGTGAGATCCAGCTCACGGGAAGCGATTTTGGCGTCCTCAAAGAACATCTCATAAAAATCGCCCAACCGGAAAAACAAAATCGTGTCCGGATTTTGCTCCTTTATTTGAAAATATTGCTTCATCATAGGGGAAAGATCAGCCATCAGTTCCGCACTCCATCTTTGTGATATCTCAAAAAACACACGCCGCCCCCAGGGAACCGGTGAAGGAAGCCTTCTCCCCAGCTCTCCGAAGCCGGCGTGTCATAGTTATTTTCTAGCTTGCTTAGTGGCAGCCGCCGCAGGTGGCACAGCTGCCCGTGCAGGATTCCTCATAGTCAGCAGTTGCGGGGTCCTCGCCCTCCACAGACTTAGTGATGATAGCGGTCACACGCTTCATCAGGCCATCCATTTCCTCACGAGCCACGTTATAAGCAGTCATGTTGGGGTTCTTCATGATCTCAGCATACACATGGCGCAGCTCCTCGTTCAGGGTGCGGAGCTTTTCTTCGTCGGCGTTCTCGCCAGAAGCCTCGTTGTTGATTGCCAGACGCTTGAGGTTGAAGTCGCCAATCAAATCCTGAAGCTGCTGGTCATCCTCGCAGTTCTGGCTGGCCAGCTGCATGTTCAGATAGCGGTCGTCCTGCTGGATGGCTTTGCCCAGTTCTCTTGTCATCTCGATAATATTCATTGAATGTTCCTCCAATAATTTATTATATAATTTAGGTTCTATTTCTATCAGGGAATCAATTCTCCCCGAAGAATCCAGTTTCGTGCAGCCGTGACTTCCACCTGTACATACTTTCCAATCAATGAAAGGTCGCCAGGGAACTCCACGATAATACTGCCGTCGGTTCTGCCGGAAAGAAGCCCGGTTTTGGGGTTGACTTCTTCCACCAGTACCCGCTCCCGGTTGCCAACCATGGCGGCGCAGCGGCGGGCGGCAATTTCTTCCTGTACCTTTAGCAGTTCAGTAAACCACCGGGATTTCTCCTCATAGGAAATCGGGTCGGGCATTTTTGCCGCCACAGTTCCCACTCTGGGAGAATAGATAAAGGTAAACAGAGAGGTAAAGCCTACTTCTTTTACCAGCGACACGGTATCCAGAAACTCCTCATACGTTTCGCCGGGGAAGCCTACGATAATATCCGAAGTAAGCGAAACATCCGGGATTTTCTCCTTGCAATAGGAGATCAAATCCAGATATTTGGCACGGTCATAGCGGCGGTTCATCTCCCGCAGCACCCGGTCGTTTCCGGACTGGAAGGGCAGGTGCAGATGATGGGAGATATGGCGGCTCTGTGCAATCACGTCAATCATCTCATGGGTGGCATCTTTGGGGTGAGAGGTCATAAACCGGATACGGTAATCCCCCTCTACGGCGTCCAGCCGACGAAGCAACTCCGCAAAGGAAATGGGGTGTTCCAGCCCTTTCCCATAGGAATTGACATTCTGCCCCAACAGGGTGATTTCTTTATATCCAGCCGCCACCAGCTCCCGAAATTCCTTTTCAATAGCTTCCGGTTCCCGGCTGCGCTCCCGGCCCCGAACATAGGGCACTACGCAATACGAGCAGAAATTATCACAGCCATACATCACGGTAAGCCAGGCACGAAAGTTTCCGTCCCGGTGGATGGGCAAGCCTTCGATAATGGTCTTGTCCTCGCTGTCATCTCCACGCTCAAATACCCGGTGGCTCTCAATCAGCACTTCCCGAAGCATCTGAGGAAAACGATGAATCACATGAGTTCCAAAAACCAGATTGACAAAAGGGAAACTCTTGCGAATACGCTCTGCCACATGCTCCTGTTCCATCATACAGCCACACAGAGCGATAATCAGGGAGGGATTGCGCCGTTTGATATTTTTCAGCGCCCCTACATTGCCATAAATGCGGTCTTCGGCGTGTTCCCGAACCGCACAGGTATTAAACAGGATAAAATCGGCTTCTTCCTCTTTATCGGTAAAGCCAAAGCCCATCTGCTCCAGCATACCCTTGATCTTTTCTCCGTCTGCCACATTCTGCTGGCAGCCATAGGTGCGAACCAACGCCAGCGGCATCTCACCACGGGCACGCACCTGCATAATCTGTGCTACATCCGACATAAAGCGAGCCTGCTCCTGCCGGTCCCACTGAGGTTGTCCTGTCAAACCATCCGCCTCCTTGCGCATTGGTTATTTAATCAGTCGCCCAAAAAGGCGGTTCGTTATAGTATACCACACCCAGACCGTTTCTTCAAGAAATATCGGCTTAGCGAAGGCGTCGCACAGACAGACGCTCCTCGTGGCGGGTGTTGCCTTCGATCTTCTGATAAATCTGGCGGGTCACCACAATTGCGGCGGCTGTTACAGCAGCTGCCAACAGGTCGGCCAGCCATTCCATGGGAATGGCTCCGGTGTTGCCCAGATCCAGCAAAAGGCGCTGAGCCGCCAGCATCACAGCAGCAATCCCGGCCCATTTGATGGGCAGGCGGCTCGAAATCGCCATCCATACCAGCACCGCCACACAGCCATACATAGCCATCAGCAGGAGCTGCTCCACTCCGCTCAGGTAAAACGGCAAAAAGTCTCCGGTAACGGTTTGGATCATCTGATTCATAGCCTCCAGTTCCTCTCCAGAGAGTCCCTTAGTCAGGGTCTCGGCCCCTTCGGTACTGACCAGCATGGCAATCGTATAATAAGTAAGACTTGTCAGTCCAGAAGAAAGGAGCGCATTAGAGGTTGCATGTCCCAACCCGAACATCAGCGCCCGTGAACCACGGTCCAGGGTATCACGCAGCACTTTGGAGATCAGAGCAAATTCCAAAATTTCAAAAACACCTGCTGTGATAGCAGACAAAATCGAGTATCCCACCGCATTCATCGCTGGAAACGCCGAAACCGTCAGATTGAGCAGCAGCTGTTCCAACAGCATCACAAAAAATAGGTGCATGCTGATTCCAACCAGAAATAGAAAAATCTGGGCATGTTTGCGGATTTTGAGAACCGCCATTGTTGTAATCGGTACGGCAAAACAAATAATCATCGTAAGAGTCATTCCCATAATAGAAGCTGATGATACCATAAATTCATTCCTCCCAATGGCTTTCCCCATAAATCAGACGGGGTGTTGTTTATTATAGCACACTCTGTTCGACTTTGTCGAATCCACTTTGATTTTTTTTAGCGCTTCTCTTTATTCACAGCAAATTTTTTGTTATAATAGGAATGTTCACAACCGATAAATAGAAATACAAGGTATTGACACAGATTTCATCACAGCGAAAAGGATGTGGCTCGATGTCTGTTTTTTCAGAAAAACTCCAAAGCTTTGTTACAAACGCCAATATTAAGATTGCGGTCCTGTCAAAGCTCAGCGGGGTAGACCGAAGCTTTATCCAGAAAATGCTCAGCGGCGAACGGATTCCCAGTGATCCGGCTGTTCTGGAAAGCCTTTCGAGCGCCCTGATGCTGACCCCGGCGGAACGCCGGATATTGAAGGAATCCTATTCCGTTTCCAAAATGGGAGAAGCAATTTATTACCGCCGGGTGATGGTAAAACGTCTGATTGAAGATGTAGAAAGCCATTTCGCCCAGCTTCCCTATACCCGAAACCCTGCTCCGACTGCTGCCTCTTTTCCGGATGTACTGCCCTTGCAGGGGAAAACAGCGGTAATCGACGCCTTGCAGCTGTTCCTGCAAAATGAATCCTCCCTCCCTTCCCCGTCCCTCTTTGCGGTCATCCAGCCGGATTGCGAAGCTGCCAGAGTATTCGGTTCCAACTGCCGGATGATGAGTTCTCTGCGAGTTGAACATATCGTATGCTTTGATAACGAACTGCAATATCAGAAAGAGAACAAATATAATCTGCAATGTATGAAATCGCTTTTGCCCTTTTTGTTCAGCCCCTGCCAATATAGCGGCTGGTTCTATTATGACTCCATCAGCTCTCATGCCACCCATACCTCGGTGATGCCATGGTTTATTCTGGGGCAACGGGGCGTGATGGCCCTATCACAGGATGGAGAAAAGGCCATGCTCTATCACACCCCGGAGTCTGTCGCACTTTATCAGCGAATTTTCGACGAAATTCGGGAGGAATCCCTCCCCCTCTTTGAAGTACAGGAAGAAAACTCGGCACAATTCTGGAACTCCAATCAATGGCTCTCGCTTCAGGACAGTATGTCGTATATGCTGGATTATGAACCCTGCTGGGGCTTTTTCTTCACCATGGACATGGTAGAAAAGCAACTGAACCGGGATATTCCCAACCGGGAGCAGGTTCTTTCCTTCTTTTCTTCCCGTCAGCAGCAGATTTCCCTGCTGGATAAAAAAGAGCGCAAGAACACGTCTTTTTTCACACTGGAAGGGCTGGATTATTTTCTTGCAACAGGGCGTATCACCGAACTTCCCGAAGAAATGTATACGCCTTTGCCAAAAGCGTTTAGGGCCGAATTACTGCGAAGGATGCTCATTTGCGCCCAGCGTGGAAACTATTTCCCGTTCCTGCTGCGGAGCAAAAAATTCCGTATTTCCCGCCGGATCTCGCTGATGATTTCTGACGATCAGCGCCTCTCCTGCTCCTGTATTCATCCGGTAAGAGGCCCCATGCTGGTTATCCTGCGTGAAAAGAGTATTGTATATTCGATCTGCGACTTTATGGAATACCTCCAGCAAACGGGGTTGATCTATTCCCGTGAAGAATCCTTGGAGCTTTTGAAAAAACGGTTAGAAGAATTCTGTTCTGCCTGATCGATAGAAAGGAGTTTGTTTATGGGACCCTATACCTATCTTGTCGTCCGAATCGACGGTGATTATGCGGTTTTGCAGCGCACCGATATCCAAGAAGAAGATACCATTCTGGTAGCAAGGGCGCTTATGCCCGAAGAAACCGGAGAAGGCACCCGTCTGTTGTGGGAAAACCTCTCCTACTCTATCTTGGACTAACATCACAAATTGAAATCCCCGCCCTTTACCGGCCGAGTGAGGTGCCCCCTGTCAAGTAGACAGTGAAAAAACAAAAGAATATTTTGTTGGAGATGGTCTCTGCTTTGGCAGGGGCCATCTTTT